>JBQGDL010000099.1:0-19240 GCA_052039045.1 Steroidobacteraceae bacterium | reverse complement strand
CGTTTTCACCCACCGGCAGGCTGCCGAAATCGTCGTCCTCCATCAGCTTGGCGGCACGCTGCAGGCTGTCCGTGGGGGAGGCAAGCTTGACGTCGCGGGTCATGACTTCACTGATGAGCATCGTGTGAGCCCTCCGGGGTTTCTGGCGGTGCTCGGACGACTCTAGTCAACGGACCGAGCGCCCGACGCCCGGAGTCCTCCGAATTCCCCGTAGGACGGTATCAGTGACGGCCCGCGTGTGCTCTGAGCCGCATTACCGGCTCGCGACGCCTTGGCTCCAACCGAGCGGCGGGCTACCCGGAATGCGTTGATTTGGCGGCAGTTCCTTGCCGGCCTGGCCTCTTGCGCGGCCCCTGGACGCCGCCCGCGCCCGCACCGTGCCCGGTCCGCCCGGCGAAACGCTGCCGTGGTCAAAAAGCAAAGGCGCCCCGCTGTGTGGCTGCGTCACAACAGGAGCGCGCCCTGGGGCCGTTGCGCGAGGCCGGGCGTTACTTTCGCGAGTCGGGCGCCCTTGATCCGGGGGTCGAACTGCAATTTTGACCTTGCGCGCGTGTGTGGCTTGTTTGCCACAAAGCTTGTATCGCTTCTCATTGTTGCTAATATCCGCCGCACGGCTTTGGGCGCACGTTTCGGCCCTTGCTTACAGAGCGAAGCAATGCAGCAAGCAATGAACGGTCACACCGTTCCCGGGAGGACCCAGCTAATGCAGAGAAACACTGAAATTCGACGCGCGGTGCGTCAGACACTCGTGATGAGTGCCGTCGCCGCCGCTGCGACGCTGCCTGCGCAAGCGCAGGAAGCGGAAGAGGTCGACACGATCGTCGTCACGGGTTCGCGCATTCGCACCGCGAACCTGGAGGGCACCAGCCCTGTCACGACGGTCACCTCCGAGGACATCGCCACCCAAGGCGTGACGCGTGTTGAGGACCTGGTCACCCAGCTGCCGCAGGCCTTCGCTGCGCAGAACTCCACGGTTGCCAACGGCGCGACGGGCGCGGCCACGGTCAGCCTGCGCAACTTAGGCGCTGCGCGCACCCTCGTGCTGATCGACGGGCGGCGCATGCCCTACGGTAGCGTGTTCGACTCCGCGGCCGACCTGAACCAGATCCCGAGCGCCATGGTAGAGCGGGTCGAGATTCTGACCGGTGGTGCGTCCGCCGTATACGGATCCGACGCGGTCGCGGGCGTCGTCAACTTCATCATGAAGAAGGACTTCGAGGGCGTGCAGCTCGACGCCCAGTACGGGTTCTATCAGCACAACAATGACTTCGGCGGTCCCGGCGAGACCAAGCTCCGCGACGTGATCGCGGGACGCGGCGCAACCAACCCGGCGCAGTTCCAGCTCCCGGATGACAACGTCACCGACGGCGAGAGCATCGAAGTCAGCCTCCTGGTCGGCGCCACGACCGAGGACGGCCGGGGCAACATCACCGCCTATGCCACCGTGCGAGACAACGAGGAGGTCATGCAGGGCGACCGCGACTACTCAGCGTGCTCGCTGAATCCGACATTCAATATCTACTACAACATCGTATACGACTCGTTCGTGTGCGGCGGCTCCTCGACGTCGTACCCCGGCCGATTCATCAGCTTCGCACCTGACTTTTCGGCTATTACAGGGAGCTTTACGATCGACCAGGAGACCGGAAACGAATTCCGACCGTTCGACGGCTCTGTGGACCAGTACAACTACGGGCCGCTCAATCACTATCAGCGTCCCGACACGCGCTATAGCCTCGGCGCGCTGGGCCATTACGAGCTCGCCGAGTACGCCGATGTGTACACGCAGCTCATGTACAACGACTACGAGTCGGTGGCTCAGATCGCGCCCGGCGGTGAGTTCCTCACCGAGCAGTTCTTCAACATCAATTGCGCCGACAATGCGCTGTTGAGCGGCTCACAGTTGGCGGACATTGGGTGCACGGGGGACGAGGTCATTCCGATCTGGATCGGGCGCCGCAATGTCGAGGGCGGTGGTCGCCAGGATACCTTCCACAACACGGGGTTCCGCGGTGTGGTCGGCATGCGTGGCGCGATTTCCGAGAACTGGGACTACGACGCCAGTGCGCAGTATTCGAAGGGTAACTTCTCGGGCCGCACGCTCAACCGCTTCGTCCTTGAGCGCAGCCAGCGGGCGGTCGACGTCATTCTCGACCCGGATCCGGACAGCGCCACCTTCGGTCAACCCGTCTGCCGCTCGGTGATCGACGGCTCCGATCCGAACTGTGTGCCGTACAACATCTTCGATCTCAACGCGGGCGGGCCATCGCCAGAGGCTCTGGCCTACCTGCAGGCGCCGACCATCTCGACCGCCCGGATCGATCAGGTGATCTACAACGGCACCGTAACGGGTGATCTCGGCGGCATCGGGCTGCAGAGCCCGTTCGCGGCCGAAAGCATCAAGATCGCGGTCGGCGTGGAGCGCCGCACGGATCGGGTGGAGTTCGTGCCCGACCTGCTGCTGCAGACGCAGGCCATCGGTGGCCAGGGCGGCCCCATCACCCCGCTGAATGGCAGCGCCAAGGTGACGGACTATTTCGGCGAGCTGCGGGTCCCGCTGGTGCAGGATGCCCCCTTCGCGGATCAGCTGTCCGTCGACTTCGCTTATCGCTACTCCGACTACGACACCCTGACGACCGACACCTACAAGGTCGGGGCGGACTGGGCGCCGATCGAGGACATCCGGTTCCGCGGCAGTTACCAGCGTGCGGTTCGCGCGGCGAACGTGATCGAGTTGTTCACTGTGCAGGGTTTCAATCTGTTCGACGCGGTGCCCACGGCCGATCCATGCGGCCCCGCGCAGACAGCGACGCTGCAGCAGTGCCTCGATACGGGCGTTCCCGCGAACTTTTACGGCAACAGCATCCTGGTCAGCCCTGCCGGTCAGTACAACTTCCTGCAGGGCGGCAACCCCGACCTCGTGCCGGAGGAGTCGGACACCTACACTTACGGCGTCATCCTCCAGCCGCGGTTCCTGCCGAAGCTGGCGCTGTCGATCGACTACTTCGACATCGAGATCACCGAGGCGGTCTCGACCTTCGGCCCGCTGAACACGCTCGTCGCCTGCTACGAGAACAACGATCCGCTCGCCTGCGCCAACATCCAGCGCGACTCGGTGACGGGTGCTCTTTGGGCAGGAAATGGCCACATCAGGGATCTGAACATCAATACCGGTGGCTTCCAGACCAAGGGCATCGACCTGAACGTGAACTACGCCGGGGTCGAACTCGGCCGGTTCGGCTCGCTCAACTTCAACCTGACGGGCACGTACCTCGACGAGCTGGTCGAGGATCCGGGCGGCGGATTCGCGCCGTACGACTGCGCGGGCATGTACAGCGGTGAGTGCGACACGCCGAGTCCGGAGTGGCGGCACCACTTCCGCATCGGTTGGGAATCGCCCTGGAATGTCGACGCGTCCCTCACCTGGCGCTACTACGATTCGGTCGAGCTATTCCAGGCGGACAGTCCGCAGCAGTTGGACTTCCAGCTCGACGAGCAGAACTACTTCGACCTGGCGGCGGAGTGGCACGTGACGGAGAAGGCCTCGTTGCTCCTGGGCATCAACAACGTCCTGGACGAGGATCCTCCGCTCAGTGGCGCCGTGGGTACGACCGGCAACGGCAACACGTACCCGCAGACCTACGACGCGCTGGGCAGGTGGATCTTCCTGCGCGGCAGCATCGGGTTCTGATCCCGGTCTGAAGTCGATAGACTGGCGGCGGCCTCGCAGGAGGCCGCCGCTTTTTTTGCCTGTGCATCGACCCGATACGACCCGCGACGCACTGCTGGCGCGCCTGGCGTCGCCCGACGTCTACCCGCAGAAGCTCGACCTGATCCGCGGCGGCCTGCTGCTCATCCACTTCCGCGAGGATGCGTATCGCTCCTCGAGCTTCCTCGACGACCGGATACTGGGGCCCGCGACCCGCGGCGGCTGGCTGCCGATCGAGCGGGTCGCGGAAGCCGTTGCGCAGCTCGCTGACGGCGCTCGACCGCTGCATTTCATCTTTCACACCGGACACGTAGGCTCGACGCTGGTCAGCCGGCTGCTCGACGAGACCGGGCAGGTGCTGACGCTGCGTGAGCCACTGCCGTTGCGGACCCTCGTGGAGGCGAGCGACGTGCTGCGCGCACCGGAATCGCTGCTCGCGCAGGCGCAGTTCGATCGATTGCTCGAGACGATGCTGCGGCTCTGGCGTCGGGGTTACGCCGCCACGCGCACCGTGGTCCTCAAGGCGACGAGCAGCGCGGCGCGTCTGACGCCAGTGCTCCTCGAGCATTCGCCGGCATCACGCGCGATCTATCTCAACCTGCGTGCCGAACCGGCGCTCGCGACGTTGCTGGCAGGGGTCAACTCGCTCATCGACCTGCGCGGCCATGGTGCCGAGCGACTGAAGCGGCTGTCGGCGCGCCTCGGCGCCGAGATCACCCCGCTGTATGCGCTGTCGCCGGGCGAGCTCGCCGCGATGAGTTGGCTCGCCGAATCGATGACCCGGCGGGAGGCGCTCGAGTCGTTCGCCGGCCGGGTGATTCCCATCGATTTCGATGACTTTCTCGGAGACGTCGCGGGATCCATGCAGCGGATCCTCGTTCACTTCGACCTGCCAGCCGACGCGGCGTACCTGGCGCAGCTCGCAGCGTCGCCCGCGCTCGCGCGCTACTCGAAGGCGCCGGAGCACGACTACAGCCCCGTCATGCGGAACCGGATCCTGGCCGATGCGCGGCGCGCCCATCGTGACGAGATCGACAGGGGCATGCGCTGGCTGGAGCACCTGGCCGGCTCCGAGCGCGCCGTGGCGCAGGTTCTCGACGCGAACGCGGGCGCTTACCCGGCGTGAAGCCTCACCAGGCGCTCGAGGTGCGGGCGCGCGAATGTGTCAATTGCCCGGCGCAGCTCGAGTGACGCAGCGGCCTGCTTCGTCGCCTCATCCGGCGCGAACTCCCGGTCGCTTCCGAGCGGCGCCTTCGCGTCCATGCGCGCCGCTTGCGCGATTGCGGCTCGCTGCCGAAGGTTGAGCGAAAGCGAAAAGTGCGGGGCGACCGTGTCCCAGACAGCGGCCGGCAGCGCCTCGTAGGCAACGAGTTTGCCGCGTCTCGGGTCGAGGCGTCCGGCCGCTTTGCAGAACGCGCCATACGCGTGCGCCACGCACTCTTCGCGTGACGCCCGGCCACCTCCCGGCGCCACGATCTCGATAAGGCTGCGCGACGCCTCCGTCATGCCGCCGAGCCACCCCGGGGGTTGCCGCAGGAGCGACACGCCGACCTCGACCGGATCCCTGAGGCTCAGCACCCAATTCGTCTCCGGATACGCCTCCGCGAGGATGTCGCAGAACAGCGTGTTCCAGCTACTCAGCTTCAGCACATACGGGCCGCCGGCATGGCGGGCAAGGGCGCTGCCGAGCGTGCGCAGCGCGGCAACCAGCTCGGCGCGCGGCCATTTGTGCGGCGGCGCCAGAATCTCGTTGACGGGCTGCGGCTCCGCATAGACCACGAGGTTGTCGAGGTGCTTGAGCGACTGCGAGATCAGCGTCGACCCGCAACGTGCGACATGAAAAATGAGTCCCACAGGCGCGCTGCCGGACGCGGATCTTCCGATCTCGTCCCGGGTGACGTGAGCGATGGTCTCGGACGCGGGAACTCGTGCGACCGTCTCCTGCATGAAGGCGTCCCGCAGGTTCTCCGGCCCGATGTTCCTGAGCGCAAGATACAGCCCGGTCGGGTGAAGCCCGGCGCGCACCGGAAGACCGCCGTGCTCAGGCTGCTGCATGCCTCGAAGAAAGCACGGCAGGAAGCGCCGCGTCAACGCTGCCTCGACACGGCCGGACTGCCGATGCTAGCGTGTCCGCATGACGGATCTCGCCGGTTTTCTGGCGCCGATGGATGCGGCGACGTTTCGCTCGCAGTACTACGGCGTCCGGCCGGTACACATTCGCCGCGAGGCCCGTCAACAACCGGCCATCCTGAGCTGGAGCCGCTTCAACGAGGTGCTCGGCCTCACGCCGTACTGGAACGAGGACACGCTCAAGGTCTACTTCAGAAGCCGCGCGGCGCTCAGGGAGAACTACTGCGACACCACCGATCTGCGCCCTGGAATGAGAGCGCCGATCAATCCGGCGAAGGTCAAGGCGCTGCTCGACCTCGGTGCCAGCCTGATCGCGAATCACATGCATCGCGTCTGCCCGGAGGTTGCAGCCGTCGCGCAGATGCTCGAACACGAGTTCGCGGCCTGTGTCGCCGCCAACGCCTATTGCTCGTTCAAGGGCGTGCAGGCGTTCCAGACCCACTTCGATCTGCACGACGTGTTCGCGTTGCAGGTCGAGGGCGAGAAGTGCTGGCGGGTATACGAGGCGCGGGCGGATACTCCCGTCAATCCCCTGCCGCCCGGCGACGAAGTCGAAAAGTGGCTGACCGCGACCCGCGGGCGCCTGCTGTTCGAAGCGAACATGAAGCCTGGCGATGCTCTTTACCTGCCGCGCGGCCAGTACCACGATGCCCTGACGGGCGCGCAGGCCTCGCTCCACATCACCTTCGGTGTATCGCCAGCGACCGGCCTTGCACTCTTCAAGCTGCTCGAGAGCGCGGCATCCCAGGAAAGCGTCTTCCGCGCCTACCTGCCCGACGCACGCGACGAAGCGCAGCTTCGCGACCGGCTCGCCAGGCTCGCGGATCGCGTCAGAGCCATGATCACCTCGCCCGCCTTCGCCATCGACGTGCTGAACCACCAGCGCGGCCTGGCGAGCCCGCGGGCAGACTACGAATTACCCGCGCAGCAGCCGCCCTCCTGGTACTCGATTGCACGTCCCGCACAGGTCGTGCGACGCGACGCGGGTTTCGCGGTCGCCTTCGAGCGCGGCGAGATCGCACTGGGTGCTGCCCATCCCACCGTCGAATGGCTGCTCAAGCAGCGGATGTTCTCGCTGGGCGACGCCCTCTCCCGCCAACCGGGCGTCGATCCGACGGAGCTTCGCGGCGTGCTGCAGCAGCTCGCCGCCGCCGGTGTCATCGTCGAGACCGAGATGCGGTCCGAGGGTTGATCAGCTCGTCGACCACATGCGCATCAGATTCTGGCGCACGACGTCGAGCCGCACCCGGCTTTCCCATTGCATCGTCTGGCCTTCCAGGGCCGCGATCTCGTTGAGCTCGTAGACCTGCATCCGCTGGTGCTGGTCCGCGATCAGGCTCTCGACGAACGTGATCGCGACCAGTCGCTGGCCGGAGCGCACCGGCACGACTTCGTGCAGCAGGGTCGACGGATAGACGATCGCCTCTCCGGCCAGACCCTTGAAAGCCACGGTCTGGTTGCCGGCCACGATCGCGAGCTCGCCGCCTTCGTAACTGGCGGGATCGGCCACGAATATCGTGCACGACAGGTCCGAACGCAGCCGCGTTCCCGCGAGCTGGATGATCGCCGCATCCGCATGCGCGCCGTACTTCATGCCCGGCTCGTAGCGGCACAGCAGCGGCGGCGCGATGCGTTTCGGCATCGCGAAATCGAGGAACTCCCGCGACCGCACCAGCGCGGCCTGCAGCAGCTGGACGGCCTCGGTGTACTTCGCGTCGCGCGGATCCGCCTGCAGATTGTCCTTGGTGAGGTTGGCCGGATTCGACACACGCCCCTCCACGAACTGCAGCTCGGCGGCGAGCTCGGTGAGGCGCGCAATCTCGGCGGGCGCGAGCAGGTTCTTGATCTTCAGGAACACGGCGCGCGGCTCGCGTCCGGCCCGTTCAGACGTGCGCCGGCGGAATCGTACCGTTGAATGCGTCGGTCGCGGCGATGATGCCGGCGATCGCCGCGCGCTCCTCGGGCGACAGACGGGGACTCCACACGTCGAGTATGAGAATGTAGCGCGGATCCTCGCTGTTGTTCCATGCCTCGTGCTCGATCGTATCGTCGAAGACCAGGCCCTCGCCGACGCGCCACTCCCACACCTCGCCGCCGACGCGGAAGCCGCAGCCCGGCGGCACGACGAGCGGCAGATGGACCACGAGCCTGAAGTTCGCGACGCCGGTATGCGGAGGGATCTGCGTCTTCGGCGCGAGCGCCGAGTACATCGCGCAGGGCGAGCGCAATGCGACTTCGGGTTGCGGCAGGCGCGACACGGCCGTGATCGTCGCCGGGGCGCGTCGGCAGCGGTCCTCGATCGGCCGGCCCTTTTCGAAGAAATGGTACGCGCTCCAGCGCGGCGAATGGTTGAGCTCGCGCCACTGGTCGAGCGGCATGTGCTGCTCGTAATGAATGTAAGGTGCGAAACCGGGCTGGTCGTCGCGGATGATGTCGACGAGCTCCTGCCCGATCGCCGCAGTGGCGGCTTCGAATCCTTCGAGCCAGGGGAATTCGCTGCGCTCGTAGAACTCGATCGCCGGCAAGCCCGGGTAGTAGTAGTCGGAAGGTTCCTGCCGATAGCGCCTGCGGGTGCGCAGCGTCATGTCGATGAACGCGTCGACGCGTCGGCGCTCAACCGGCGTGCATCTGGCTTCGGCGTCGGCTATACGCCCCCGTATGTGCTCGTTGAGCTGGCGCGTATAGGCCCCGTGGACGACGCGGCCCCGCTGGACCGCTTTCAGCGTGGGAGCGTCGAGACGCTCGTCGGGCGGTGCATTGGCGAGCGCCGCGCCGTAGGCGAGCGCGGCCGGCACGGCGCGTCCTTCCTTCTCCAGCATGCTGGCGCTCATCAGCAACGCCGGAAAATTACGCGCGTCGAGGGTCAGCACCTCACGAATTGCGTTGAACGCGCCGTTCAGATCCTGCCGTTGCCGACGGACCGCGGCGAGATTGAGCCATGCGGACAGGCTCGACTTGTCGAGACTTACGGCCTCGAGCAGCGCGGCCTCGGCCGAAGCGAGATCTCCTGCCGCCATGGCGCGCATCGCGGCCTGGTTGCGACTGGCCGCATCCCGTGCGGCCGCCTCCCGATCGACTGCGCCAGCGGCTTGTTCCATGCGGGTGAGACTAAGGCTCACCCGACGTTCTCCGCAAGGCTTTGCGCCGTGGATGTCCGTCGGCAACAATACCGGCGTCCGGGCGCGCATATGCGACTGACGCGGAGCGGTCTCTCCGCTGCGGTGTCGGCGCCACGGCCGGCGTAACACTCTGAGCGACGTGGTGGGTACCAGAAGCGAACATCCGGCAAGCGTACCGGTGCAGGGCCCAGCGGCGGCCGCGCCGGCCGACATCCGCGGCCTGATTCGCAAGGCAGATGACTTCGCGGCGGCGGGCGACGCACGTTCGGCATCCGCGTTCTATGTCGCGGCCCTGCGCACCGCGCCGCCACCGGGCAGCGTGCCACCGGACCTCGCCGCCGACCTGCACCGCGCACAGCAGATGTACGCGCACTACATGGCCGAGTACACGACCTACCTGCGCGAGCAGCTCGCGGCGAAAGGCTTCCATCCCGACCGATCCAGCAGGCGGTTCGCCCAGTCGGTCGATATCGTGCTGGGGCAACGGCGCATCTTCGTGCAGGAGCCGCGCTATTACTATTTCCCGGAGCTGCCCCAGATCCAGTTCTACGACGACCGCAGCCTGTTTCCGTGGCTGCACCAGGTCGAGTCGGCGACGGATGACATCCGCATGGAGCTGATCGAGATCATGCGTGACGCGGCATCGTTTACTCCATATGTGACGGGACATGCCAATCGGCCGAGGAAGGACCAGCTTGGCATGCTCAACAATCCGGCATGGAGCGCTTACTACCTGTGGAAGAACGGCCAGCCAATCGCAGCGAACGTCGCGCGTTTCCCGAACACGATGCGTGCGTTGCGCGAGGTGCCGCTCTGCCATCTTCCGCAGCGATCGCCGTCGATCCTGTTCTCACTGCTGCAGCCGGGCGCGCACATCCCGCCGCACACCGGGGTGGTGAACACACGCCTCATCTGCCACTTGCCGATCATCGTGCCGGGGCGCAGCCGGTTTCGCGTCGGTAACGAAATCCGCGAGTGGCGACAAGGGCGGGCCTGGTTGTTCGACGATACGATGGAGCACGAAGCCTGGAACGATGGCGACCAGGCGCGAGTCCTTCTTCTTTTCGACGTCTGGCGGCCGGAGCTTTCTGACGAGGAGCGCCGCCTGGTTTCGGCGCTCTTCGAGGCAATCGATGCACACAGCGGCACGACGCCGGAGTGGGACATCTGAACGGCCTGGCCGGTCGTGGAGATTCCGATGAGTCGAAGCAATGTGCTTGCCGCGCCGATGACGGCAGCCTTCCTGGCCGCCGTGCCGGCGCAGTTGTGTGCGGCGGAGACCCCCGCGCCGCTTCTGGCCTGCGCCGCGGAAGCGGACGACGCCCGACGCCTGGCCTGCTTCGATCGGGTGGTGGCGCAGATGCGCGACTCTGCGGATGCGAGCGCGGCGGCTCGGGCTCCTGCGGCTGCCGGCCGGCCGGCGCCCGCCGGCGCCCCGCCGGTCCCAGCACCGGGCGCCGCCCCGGCAGCCAATTCGGCGGCCCCGGCGGCGGCCGCGGTAGCGCCCGCGGCACCGTCCGTCGCTTCACCTTCCACGCCGTCCCGATCGCCGGAGGAGGATTTCGGGCTGCGCCAGGAACGCGAGCTGTCCACGAAGCTCACCGGGCTCGACGCAAATGCCGCCACGATCAGCACCAGGCCGCACGGCGAGCTGGTGGTCGCGCTCGACAACGGCCAGGTGTGGGCCGAAATCGCGCCGGGGTCGAAGATTAAACTTAAGCCGGGCGACCCGGTGAGAATCCAGGCGGGAACGCTCGGGTCGTTCATTCTCATCGCCCCGAACGGCCGGTCGAGCAAGGTCAAGCGGGTCCGCTAGAGGGCAGCGAGGCGACCCTCGGGCGGACGCGTCGAGGGGACTCGGAAGCGCGGCGGGCCGCCGCTGATTCGTACGGCATCGCATTGCCGACCCGCAGGGCCGCGCTCATACTGCCACCATGAAGCGCGTGGTGGTCACGGCCGTTGCGCTTTCGGGATTGTGGAGCACGCCTCCCGCGCCCTCGACCGAGGTGGCTGCAACCACCGCGGAGGGCCCGCCAACCGCCTCGATCCTCTCCCCCGTCGCGCCAGAGTCGGGCACGCTCGACACCGGGCCCGAGTTCGCCACACCGACCACGCTCGACCGGATCGGTCGCATCGTCGCGCCGGTCATGCTCAATGGGCGAGGACCGTTCCGCCTGATGGTCGATACTGGAGCGAACCGGTCGCTCATCACCACGGCCGTGGCGGAAAGTCTCGGCATCGACTATCTGACGGCGCCGCAGGTCACGATGAACGGTGTAACCGGATCCGCGGTCGTGCCGGCCGTCGCCATCGAGCGGCTCGAAGCTGGCGCGCTGGTTTTCGAGGGACTCGTGGTGCCCGTCGTGTCACAGCACCTGGTTGGCGACGTGGATGGAATCCTCGGTATGGCCGGGCTTCGAGAGCAGCGTCTGGTCGTCGACTTCGAGCGCGACCGCGTGACGATTTCGAGCTCGAAGCTGTGGGACGATGGCCTGCTCCGCTTGGATGCGCATCGCGTTGCCGGGGGTCTGCTCGGAGTCAAGGGCCGGGTTGGACGCGTGCGGGTCCTTGCGGTGTTGGACACCGGCGGTCAGATCACCCTCGGCAACCGTGCGCTCCAGGACGCGCTGCGCGCGGAAGCCGCCAGCCAGACCGAGGTGCTTGGCACGACCGAGGCGATTTCCATCGGCGACGTGGCACGGGTCCCGATTCTCAGGTTTGGAGAGGTCGCGATCCGGCACGTTCGCGTGACGTTCGGAGACTTCCATATCTTCGACGTGTGGGATCTCAACGACGAGCCGGCGCTCATCATCGGGATGGACGTGCTGGGTGCGCTGGGCGCTTTCATGATCGACTTCCGGCTCGCGGAGATACACCTCCGCAGCAGCTAGCGGCCGGAATCAGCCGCCGATCCGCCCGGTGTCGGCTATCAGCGCGTCGGGCGATACCGGTCGTCCGAGAAAATCACGCAGCAGGTCCGCTGTCAGCACCGCGCCCAGACCATAGTTGACCATGTAGCTCTCGATCCGCACGAGCTCGGCGCGCTCGTCGGACGTGGCCGGCAACGCCGCGAGGGCGCAGGTGGCGATCAATCGGACATGCAGGGAGCGCTCGCGGGTCACAGCTTGCGCGTGCTCAAGAGCAGGCTCGTCTCGGTGCTCGCGATGCCGTCGAGGAGGCGGATACGGCCGAGCACTGCGTCGAAGGCCTCGAGGCTGTCGGTGGAAAGCTCGGCGACGATGTCCCACCGCCCGTTCGTCGTATGCAGCGCCTCGACGGCGGGATCGCCGGCCAGGGCCTTGAGCACGGATTCGCTGCGGTTGCCGTCGACCTCCACCGTCATGAGCGCGCGGATGTGGCGACCGTCGGCGCGCGGTCGCAATCGCACGGTGTATCCGACGATGGTGCCGTCCGCCTCGAGCTTGCGCAGGCGATTCTGCACGGTGCCGCGCGAGACGCGAAGCTTCCGCGCGAGCTGCGCCAGCGGCGCGCGCGCATTAGCCCGCATCAGAGCGATCAACTGCCGATCCACGTCGTCCAGAGCTGCTCCGCTGTCGATTTGCCAGCCGGCGCTGTCATTTTGTCGAAAAGCGGCGGCGAATCAAGCACTTTTCTGACTTTTGACTGGCGCGGGCGGCGGCGAGAATGCGTTCAGATGAGCCGGCCCGTATCGCTGATCGGCGCGCCCACCGATGTCGGCGCGAGCGCGCGCGGTGCCTCGATGGGACCCGAGGCGCTGCGCGTGGCGCGTCTGCAACCGATCCTCGAGCAGCAGGGACTCACGGTCGTCGACCGGGGCAACGTGAGCGGGCCACCCAACCCGCAGTCGGCCGCCGTCGACGGGTATCGTCACCTGCCGGAGGTGCTCGCCTGGAACCGCGCGGTACACGACGCGGTGCTCGCCGAGCTGCACGGCGGGCGTCTGCCGATCCTGCTCGGCGGCGACCACAGTCTCGCGGTGGGCTCGATCGGGGCGGTCGCCCGGCATTGCCGCGAAAATGGCCGGCGGCTGCGCGTGTTGTGGCTCGACGCACACGCGGATTTCAACACCAGCGTCCTCACGCCCAGCGGCAACCTGCACGGCATGCCGGTCGCATGCCTGTGCGGCTTCGGGCCGCCCGAACTGATCCGCATCGGAGGCGCAGTGCCCGCCGTCGAGCCCACGTGCATCCGCCAGATCGGCATCCGCAGCGTCGATCCCGGCGAGAAGCGCTTCGTGCACGAGCAGCGGCTGGAAGTCTTCGACATGCGCTACGTCGACGAGGTCGGGATGCGCCAGACCATGGAGCACGCGCTCGACGGAGTCGACGGCGACACGCACCTGCATGTGAGCTTCGACGTCGACTTCCTCGATCCCGTGATTGCGCCCGGTGTCGACACGGTCGTGCCCGGCGGGCCGACCTACCGCGAAGCGCAGCTCTGCATGGAGATGATCGCCGACACCGGTCGGCTAAGCTCGCTGGACGTCATGGAGCTGAATCCGGCGCTCGACGAGCGCAACAAGACCGCGGTGCTCGCGGTCGATCTGATCGAATCGTTGTTCGGCAAGAGCACGCTGATGCGCCAGTCGTTGGCTCGTGAATAATTGGCTCGGAGCCAATTTTCCTGCCAACCGATCGGCTCGAGACCAATCATTTGCCGTTGAGAAAATTGGCTCCGAGCCAATTATCCGCTCGGCGGCAGCGCCGCCGCGACCAAACGGCGCTCGACACGCTCCCGCAGACCCACCGGGCGCGCAAGGTTCAGCCGTGCAAGGAGCGGCGCCAGTGCGGCATCCTCCACGTCGGCGGCGATCGCCCGGCGCAGGATTGCGAGGCGGCCACGCCAGGTCGCGAGTCCGCTGCCGAGCCTGCGCAGCGCGGGGGTGAGCGCGATCTCCTCGGACGTGAGCTCGGAACCGAACGGCAGCTCGGGAAAGGCGCCCTTCGCCCGCATCGGTCCAAGACGCGCCCGCAGCGCCTCGCCACGATTGCTGCGCGCGGTCTCCGGGATCCGGTACGCGCGCGGCAGCTTTCCAGCCCGCATCGCGTCGGCGACGAAGGACTCCTGGAATTCGGAATCCATCACCTCGATCAGCGCCGCGACGATCTCCCGATCCGTACGCCCGCGCAGATCGGCAATCCCGTATTCGGTGACGACGATGTCGCGCAGATGCCGCGGGATGGTTGCATGACCGTAGCTCCACACGATGTTCGACGTGCGCCGGCCCTGCGCCTCGCGCGTCGAGCGCAGGCACAGGATCGACCGCGCTTCCGGCAGCGCGTGCGCCATCGCGACGAAGTTGTACTGCCCGCCCACGCCGCTCACCACGCGACCGTCAGCGAGACCGTCGGACACGGCGGCGCCGAGCCCGGTCACGATCATCGTCGTGTTGATGAATCGCGCGTGCCGACGCTGTGCGACCTTGAGCTCAGCGGCGTCCCCGTACAGCTCGTTGACCCAGGCGATGCCGCGCATCGCAAATCGCCGCCGCTCCGTTGCAGGCAAGTCGCGCAGCGCCGCGTAGAAGGCGCGCGGCCCGAGGAAGAAGCCCGCATCGACCAGCACGCCGCCGGCACGCAATTCCGCAAGCTCCTGCGGCTGCAGATCGTTCAGACCGGCTGCCGCCAGTCGCTCGAGTGTCCAGCAATCCGGCTGCTCGTCGATCGCGCCGGCATCGAGCAACCGCTGCAAACGGGCGCTCGGATACACGCGCCGTTTCAGCACGCCCGCTCGATACAGGTCGAGGAAGCCGTCGACGAGCATTTCCGAGCAGCCATACAGGCCGCGCTCGAATGCCGCGAGCCCGCCCTCCGTTTCGATCAGCGGCCCGCTCCGGCCGAGCACACCGCTCGCCGCGACCGCCTCGCGGTAAAGCGCGTTGCGCCGGTGGCGCAGCAGCGTCGCCGCCGTAATCGCATCGCCGAGCTCGCCGATGCCGAGCTGCAGCGTGCCGCCGTCGCGGATCAGCGTGCTGACGCTGAGCGCGATGGCATGCTCGGTGAGGCCTACGGGCAGGTTCGGTGGCCCGTAGAGCGCCACCGGCCGCGCGGGCTCGTCCACCAGGAAATCGAACGCCGACTCCGGCGCGAGCGCATCGCCGTACATGAAGGGCAACTCGCGGTTCCACTGCCCGACCAGCACGACCGGCCGCCCAGCGGTGCGCAACGCTTCGAGCCGCGGCAGCAGATCGGCGGTCAAGTCCGCATTGGAGCCGAGACTCAGCATGCCGGGCGCTGCTTCGCCTGGCGGCGGCGGGGCGACGAGTTGCGCCACGACGTTCAGACCGCGCGCGACGGCGTCGCGCAGCACGTGCGTGTAGTTGGCGCTCAGGTAGCTCTGCTGCAGGGCGTCGTTTGCGAGCCACGCACCGGGCTCGAGGTAGAACTCGATCACCTCGATGTTTGGCGGAAGCCGCCGCTCGGAGAGCAGCCGCGCGTAGTCGAGCTCGGGATAGTCGCCGAACAGGCGCTGCGCGAGCGGCTCGACGAGCCGGCGCTCGAGATCCGAAGTGCCGCGTGGCGCGGAGAGCGACAGGGCAGTGACGATCGTGAGGCGGATCGACGGCTCGGCGGCGGCGCGCTGCACGAAGGCGTTGGCGAGCAGGTTCGGCTTGCCGATCCCGACCGGAAGCCCCAGCACGATCCGCCGGCCCACCCGCGACAGGACGGCCTCGACACAGGCGTCGGCATCGGCGATCTGGACGAGTGCGGGTGCGGCCATTGGTCGCGCAATCTACAACGTCCACGGTCTGGCGTAGGCTTGACCGCATGAACGTCACCGCGCACGTCGATACCTTCGTCCGCGACCACCTGCCGCCGCCGGAGCAGTGGCCCGAGTTTCTGTTCGAGCTCGAGCAGGTCCAATACCCGCCGCGGCTCAACTGCGCCGTGGAGCTTCTCGACCGGCAGTTGGCCGCCAATCCCGCCGCCATGGCGATCCGGACCGGCGACGAAGGCGACTGGACCTACGCGCGGCTTGCCGATCGGGTCGATCGTCTGTGCAGCGTGCTGGTGAACGAGCTGCAGGTCGCACCCGGTAACCGGGTGCTGCTGCGCGCGGCCAACTCGGCCATGCTGTACGCGGCCTGGCTGGCGGTGGCACGCATCGGCGGTGTGGTGGTCGCCACCATGCCGCTGTTGCGCGCGCGCGAGCTCGCCACGATCGTCGCCATTGGCCGCATCCGCCACGCGCTGTGCGACGTGCGGTTGGCCTCCGAGCTCGCCGGGCTCGAGGGGCCGGACGGACCACTCCGGACCGTTACCTGGGGGGACGGCGAGCTCGAGAATCTGCTCGCGCGCCAGGCACCGGGATCGCGTCCCGTCCCAACCGCCCAGGACGATCCGTGTCTGCTCGCCTTCACCTCTGGCACCACCGGGCAACCCAAAGCGACGGTCCACTTCCACCGCGACGTGCTCGCGATGGCCGACAGCTTCGCCGCACGCCTGCTCGAGCCGCGCCCTGACGACGTGTTCACTGGGACGCCTCCGCTCGCGTTCACCTATGGACTCGGAGCGGAGCTGGTGTTTCCGCTGCGCTTCGGGGCCGCGACCGCGGTGCTGGCCGGGTCCACGCCGGATCATCTGCGGGAAGGCATCGCCCGGTTCGGCGCGACGCGCGTCTTCACCGCGCCCACGGCGTACCGCGCACTGCTGTCGCACGTCGATCGCGGCTCGCTCCGCTGGGTGCGCTCGTTCGTCTCGGCGGGCGAGCACCTGCCGCGACCGACCTTCGATGCCTGGCAGGCGGCAACCGGCCATCGCATCATCGACGGCATCGGCACCACCGAGATGACCCACATCTTCATCTCCGCGGCGGGCGATGACATCCGACCCGGCTCGACCGGGCGCGCGGTGCCGGGGTACCGCGCCTGCGTGCTCGACGAGGACGACCGGCCGGCGCCTCCCGGTGTGATCGGCCGGCTCGCGGTGCGCGGCCCGACCGGCTGCCGCTACCTCGCCGACACTCGCCAAACGCAGTACGTGAGCCAGGGCTGGAACATCACCGGGGACGCGTTCATCGTCGATGAGCAGGGTTACTTCTGGTATCAGGCGCGAGCCGACGACATGATCGTGTCTTCCGGCTACAACATTGCCGGACCCGAGGTCGAGAACGCGCTGCTCGAGCATTCAGCGGTAGCGGAGTGCGCCGTGATCGGCGTGCCGGACGAGCAGCGAGGACAGATCGTCAAGGCCTACGTCGTGCTGCGCGGTCCGTGCGGCGCCGGAGAGGCTTTGACGCGCGAGCTGCAGGACTTCGTGAAGAACACGATCGCACCATACAAGTATCCGCGCCAAATCGAGTACGTCGCGAGTCTCCCCAGAACTGCGACCGGCAAGCTGCAGCGCTTCCGGCTGCGTGGCCAGGCGGGTTGACGCGCGGTCAGCCGTCGTCGGGGATGACTGCGGTGGCTTCGATCTCGACCTTTGCCCCGGCTTCGATCAGCGCCGCGACCTGCACCACCGACATCGCCGGGAAGTGCCGGCCGATCACGCCACGGTAGGCGGCACCGATTTCGGCGAGCTGCGCGTGATACTCCTCCCGGCTCGTCAGGTACCACGTGAGCCGAACGAGATGCTCCGGCCGACCGCCCGCTTCGGCCAGCACCGCGACGACGTTCTCGAGCGCCTGCCGGACCTGCGGAGCGAGCCGCGTCGAACAGATGCGACCCTCGGTATCCCAGCCGATCTGGCCCGCGACGAACACCTGCCGCCCGCGTGCCGCGACGCCGTTGCTGTAACCCTGCGGGCGCGGCCACCCGGGCGGCTGCAGGAAGCGGTTGCTCACGCGGGCACCCGATCGTGCGCCGACCTGAGGAGCTCGCGTCCGATGATGAGCTGCTGTACCTCGGTTGCGCCTTCGTAGATGCGAAGTGCGCGGATCTCGCGATACAGGCGCTCGACGATCTCTCCCTCCGCCACCCCGCGCCCACCGAACAGCTGCACCGCACGGTCGATGACGCGCTGTGCGGATTCCGTTGCGGCCATCTTGGCCATCGCGGCCTCCAGAGTCACTTTCGCTCCGGCATCCCGCCGCCACGCGGCACGATAGGTCAGGAGTCGCGCCGCGTCGATCTCGGTCGCCATCTGCGCGAGTGTCGCCTGCGTGAGCTGGAAGTCGGCGAGCTGCCGGCCGAACATCCGGCGCGTCGCGGCCTGATGCAGCGCCTCGTCGAGCGCGCGCTGCGCAAAGCCGAGCGCCGCGCCCGCGACCGAGGTGCGAAACACGTCCAGCGTGCGCATCGCGATCCGGAACCCCTCCCCCTCCGCGCCGATGCGCCGCGACGCAGGCACGCGGCAACTGCCGAGGCGCAGCGTCGCCAGCGGGTGCGGCGCGATGACCTGGATGCGTTCCGCGACGCTGAGCCCGGGGGTGTCGGCGTCCACGACGAAGGCGGTGATGCCGGAGGCGCGCGCCGAGCCGTCGGCACGCAACTCCACCGGAGCGGTCCGCGCGAAGACGCAGTAAAAGTCGGCGATGCCGCCGTTCGAGATCCAGGTCTTGGTCCCGTCCAGGAGATAGTCTGCGCCGTCCGGCCGCGCGCTGCAGGACAGCGCCGCGACGTCCGAGCCGGCATCGGGTTCCGACAGCGCGAACGCGGCGATCGCACGGCCTGCGGCAACCGCGGGCAGATAGCGCGTCTTCAGCTCGGGCGAGCCTGCGAGCGCGATCGCGCCGCTGCCGAGCCCCTGCATCGCGAAGGCGAAATCCGCGAGCCCGTCGTGCCAGGCGAGCATTTCGCGGGTGAGCGTGATAGCGCGCACGTCGAAGCAGGGATCGGCGCCGTCGTGGGGCACCGCGCAGCGCGTAAACCCCGCCTCGCCGAGCGCGGCGACGAGTGCGCGGCAGGCAGCGTCCACGCCCTCGCGGCTGCGGTCGTGCGGCGCAGATGGCGTGCCGGGATGCGTGCCGAATTGCGCTCCGCTCCACGCCGCGAGGCGCCCAGCGAGCTCGCGATGCGAGTCCGCAAAGAATGGCCAATCGAGGTGCGTCATGGTGTGCATGTTGCACCCCGCCGTCCCATCTCCGCTTTGAGCACGCCGAGCAGCTCGACGAGCTGGTCCCTTTGCCGCGGTGTGAGCCCGTCGAGCAACTCGATCACCCAGCGCTCGTGCTCGGCCGCCATGCGGCGGAACTGGCGACGCCCGGCCGGCGTCAACCGGACGCGAAATGCCCGCCGATCCGCAGCGTCCGGCTCGCGCACCACGAGCCGCTCCTTTTCGAGCAGGTCGGTGATGCCGGTGACGTTGCCGCCCGTCACCATCATGCGCCGCGACAGCTCGCCCATCTTGAGACCAGCGGC
>JBQGDL010000098.1:0-35268 GCA_052039045.1 Steroidobacteraceae bacterium | reverse complement strand
CCGTGAATGGCTGCATGCGGGCCTGTTTGCGCTGCTGATGGTGCCGCTCAGCAACGGGCTCAGCACGGTGGCGGTCCGCCACGTGCCCTCGAACGAGGCGGCGCTGCTCGCTGCCGGGTCGGCACTGTGGCTCGCGGGCTTAGGCGCGCTCGGCCCGCGCGGCCACAAGCTCACGGCGCGCTCGATGGTGGGGCTCGCGCTCGGCCTTGCGGGCGTGGTGCTGCTCGTGTGGCCGGAACAGAGCGCGCCGCCGGGACATCTCGGCTGGCGTGCGCTGTTGCTCCTCTCCAGCGTGAACTTCGCGATCGCCTCGATCCTCTATCGCGACGCGCAGCTGGCGGTCGGAGCGATCGCCTTCAACGGCGTGATCATGCTTCTCGGCGCCGCATTCCTGGCGGTCGCGGGGGTGGTAACCGGCGAGCCCCCGGACTGGCACTGGAGCGCCGTCGGCGTCGGGGCGATGCTGTACCTCGCGCTCTTCGGCTCCGCGCTTGCGTACTCCGCCTACACCTGGCTCCTGAAGCGGGCGCCCGCCGACCGCGTCGGAACGTTCGCCTACGTCAATCCCGCGATCGCGACCGTACTCGGCTGGGCGGTGCTCGACGAGGCGCTGACGCGCTCGCAGCTCGCAGGTGTGCTGGTAATCCTCGCGGGCGTGGCGCTCGTCTCGCTGTCGTCAGGTCGGTAACGTTACCTGCCGATCCGCTCTAGCCGGCCTTTGGAGCCGATCAGGCCGGAAGCGAGCCACGACACGAGCCAGACGATCACCGCAGCCCCCATCGCGGTCCAGAAGCCCGAGATCGTGAATCCCGGCACCAGGCGCGCGACGAGGCCGACCATCGCCGCATTGAGCACGAACAGGAAAAGCCCGAGCGTGACCAGCGTCAGCGGCAGCGTGAGGATGAACGCGATCGGCCGTACGATGGCGTTGACGACTCCGAGCAGGAGCGCCGCGATCGCGAGCCGGCCCGGCGACTCGAAGGAGATCCCCGGCAGCAGCAGGCTCGCCACCCAGAGCCCGAGCGCCGATAACGCGGCGCGCAACAGGAAACCGACCATGGCCCGCTCCGATTTGACGTCCGCAGGATGGTAAAGGAATCTATCGGCCACTCAAACAGCCCCGGAGCTCCCATGGCACCCGTCGCCGTCGTGATCGCACTCGCGGTGCTGCAGTTCCTCGTTTTTGCCTGGCTGGTCGCACGCGCGCGCGCTCGCTACGGAATCAAGGCTCCGGCAACGAGCGGTCACGAGATTTTCGAGCGCTGGTTCCGCGTGCAGCAGAACACGCTCGAGATGCTGATCGCCTTCATACCGGCGATTTCCTTGTTCGCGATCTACGTCAATCCGAACTGGGCGGCGTGGGTTGGCCTCGTCTACATCGTCGGGCGGATCGTGTACCTGCGCGCGTACGTGGCCGACCCCGCGCGACGCGGCCTCGGCTTCGCCTTGACCGCTCTGCCGATACTGCTGCTCCTCGCCGGAGCGCTGCTCGGCGCGGTGCGAGCGATGCTCGAGACAAATCCTGCCGCGTAGCGGACAGACAGAGAGAGCCGAGCTCTATTCGGACGGCCGCAGATAGCGTGCCGCGGCCAGCGCCCCGATTTGTCTGCCCATCGCCGTTGCGACCTCCGTCGAGTTGCGGTAATGCACGCCGTCGTAGATGCGTGCATTGGACACTTCCTCAACGAAGTCGTGCAGCGTCGTCCAGCTGCGCGCCGAGCCGTTGGCTGTGGAACTGGTCGTCATCAACCTCGGCACGGGAGCGGCGCCGAGCTCCGCCTGCAGCACCGTGGCGACAGTGCTCGCGACGATGCAGTGCCCGCACGGATACTCCGGGTGCATCGGGGTGTCGATGAACGGCGTCCAGGACGGATCGCGTTCGGTGGCGTCGTTCCCGTCGATGTCACCGTTGCGGATCGCGGTGATCGGCCGCCAGAAGCCGTACTGGTACTTAGCGTCGAGGATGGCGATCACCGCATCGTCCGTGGCCTGGGTCACTGCCATGAACAAGCGGGCGTTTCGCGTCGGCTCGCGCCCGCCCGTGGTGGCCACCGAGCGAACGACGCCGTGATAGATCGGCGGCAATGTCGCTTCCCAGAAGCGCGCGATCGACGTCTGTTCGTCCGTGCGGCGCGTACTGCTCTTGCCGCCGAGGGACTTGACCTCCTCGTAGTCGCGCGTCCAGACCGCACTCGTGAGCGCCGGCGGCGGACCCGGGCGGAACTGGGCAGCACTCGTCATCAGCCAGGGCGTGCGTTGCGGCCACTGGGGGAATACCGGGAGGGTCGTCGGCACGTAGACGCCGGCAGCGGTGTACGGCCGATAGCTCTCGCCCGCGGCGGAACCGTCATCCGCGCGCAACTTCAGAATCTCCGCCGCGGCCCGGTCTCCCGCCGCAATGCCCGCCGACTTCGCGGCACCGTCGGCGATCGGAGCCAGCGCCGCGTCGTAAGCGCGGTCGATGGCCGCGCGCTGCGACGGCACCAGCGCCGCGAGCGCGGCGCGGCTTGCCGCCGCGATCGCAGCATCGACCGAAGCTTCGGGCGCTGCCTCGAGGCGCAAGCTGCTTGCCTGATAGCGCTTCGTGATCCCGTTGACTGCTTCGTAGATCGCCGTGTGCATGATCGCCAACACGCGGTAGGTCGGTGGCGTGCCGAGCCTGGCCTCGCTGAGGACCTCGCCCGCCACGACGTTCCAGTCGGTGACCGCATCGGCCCGTGCCAGGGAACAGGCGAGCAACGAGGCCGCGAGCAGCGCCCGTCTTGCAAGCTGCCATTGTGCGCGGTGGCTCATGTTCCTGCTCCTCCTCACACGGCTTGTGCCGTCGGCTGCGGTCGCTGCAGCCGCGCCTCGGTCTCGCCGCGAGCCTGGCCGCCAGCCAGCAGCTCGATCAGGGTCAGCGCAAAATCGATCGCGGTGCCCGGGCCACGCGAAGTGACGATCCTGCCGTCGATCACGACCGGCGCCGTCGAGAGCTGCACGCCCGACGCCGAGTCTGCGTCGAGAAAACCCGGGAAGCTCGTCGCCGCGCGCCCGTGGAGCAGCCCGGCGTGCGCGAGAACCGTAGGCGCCGCGCAGATCGCGGCGACGTAGGCGCCGCGCGCGTGCGCCCCGCGCAGCATGTCAATGACACGCGAGTCGGCCTTGAGATGCGCCGCACCGGGCATTCCCCCGGGCAGAACGATCATGTCGAAGCCCCCGTCGTCGAGCTCGCTGAGACAGGCGTCGGCCTGTACCGCGATGCGATGGGACCCCGTCACCAGCCTGGCGCTGTCGCTCGCCGGACCGGCATCCGAGTCCTCGCCCGGCGGCGCACCGCCCGCTGGTGCGACTGTTGCGATGCACACCTCGATGCCGGCGCGACGCAGCAGATCGATCACGGTGACGGCCTCGATCTCCTCGAAGCCTTCCGCGAGCGGAACCAGCACCCTTGCCATCGAAACGCCCGTCGCGCGCGTTCAGTCCGTACCCATGCGCGCGACCTGGGGACCGAGGTTGCGGTCGCGCAGGTACTGCAGCGCGGCCTGCACCACCGGATCGTCCGTCACCACGGCGGCGGCGGCGCGCGCCGCGGGCGGTGCGCTCCCGACCGCGTAGTCGGGTTCGAGGCCGCGCTCGTGAATGGACGCGCCGGACGGCGTGTAGTAGCGCGAGGTGGTGAGCTTGAGCGCCTGCCCGTGGCGCAGCGGAATCACGGTCTGGACCGAGCCCTTGCCGAAGGTACGCTCGCCCATCAACGTCGCACGCTCGTGGTCGCGCAGGGCGCCGGCGACGATTTCCGCGCCGGATGCCGAGCCACCGTCGATCAGCACGACCAGCGGCGCGCCGTGCAGCGCGTCACCGGCGGTCGCCTCGAGCTCGAAGCGTGACTCCGGCGTACGTCCCTCGCCGCGGACGATCACTCCGTCTTCCAGAAATTCGTCCGCGACGCTGGCCGCGGCCTCCAGCACACCGCCCGGATTGCCTCGCAGATCGAGCACCAGTCCGCGCAGCCGCCCTTGCCGCCCGGCGCCGAGATTCGCGAGCGCCTGGTCCAGATCGGTTGGCGTCGAATCGCTGAACTGCGAGATGCGCGTATAGCCGAAGCCGCCGGGCAGGGCCTCGGCCGCCACGGTCCGCATATGGACCTCGGAGCGCTCGAGGTCGAAGGTGAGCGGGGCAGGCTCCCCGTCGCGGTTGACCGCCAGGCGCACACGCGATCCCGGGAAACCTCGCAGGCGCTCGATCGTCTCGCTCAGCCGCGCGCCGCTGACCCGCACGCCATCCACGGCGAGAAGGACGTCGCCGGCGCGCACTCCGGCGCGCTCCGCCGGCGAGCCCTCGATAGGCGCAACGACCGTGACCTGATCCTCGACCGCGCTCACCTCGATGCCGATGCCGGTATAGCTGCCGGCTGTGTTGACGCGCATCTCGTCGTACGCCGCCGCGTCGAGGAATGCCGAATGCGGATCGAGGCTCGCGATGACGCCCTCGACCGCGGCCTGCTCCAGACGCCCTTCCGGAAGGGCTTCGACGTACTCGCTGCTGACGCGCTCCTTGACCTCTTCGAGCAGGTCGTGCGGCGCGGCAGGTGGCAAGACCACCGTCGGAGCGGCGCCGCGGCTGGCGACGACCTCGCGGACCAGCGAGACGCCGGATCCGATCAGGACCCCCGCCAGCACGGCCAGCAATGTTTGAGTGGGCTTCTTCACGAACGACAGACCCCGGTCGAGCGTTAGAGTTTAGCCGCCACGAGCCGCTCGATCACGCGCTCGAGCGCTTCTGGACGGCCTATGGAGAACCCCTGGGCGTATTGCACGCCGAGCCGGGCGGCGATCCGTCGGATTTCGTCGTTTTCGACGCCCTCGGCGACGGTCTGCAGGCCCATGGCACGCGCCAGCTGGACGATCGCGGAAAGCATGGCCTGTCCGCGATCGTCGCCCACGATGTCGCGCACCAGACTGCTGTCGATCTTGAGCAAGGTCACCGGCAGCGTCTTCAGGTAGCCGAGCGAGGAGAGGCCGCGCCCGAAGTCGTCCAGCGCAACGTCGAAACCGAGATCGCGCAGCCGGCGGATCAGCGCCTCGGCGCGCACGATGTTGGCCACCGCTGCGGTCTCGGTCAGTTCGAAGGCGAGGATGCTGGGCGGCAGCGCCGCGTCGCGCAGCAGAGTGTCGATGAACGCGAAGAAGTCCTCGTCGCCGAGGGACTGCCCCGAGATGTTGATCGCGAAGCGGGCGCCCTTCGCGGCGAGCGGGCGCCCCACCGGCTTCAGCCGGCGCACCACGTTGGACACGACCCAGCGGTCGACCGCCGGCGCAAGCTGGTATCGCTCCGCGGCCGAGAGGAATTTCTCCGGAGTGATCGTCTCGTGATGCTCGTCCGTCATGCGCAGCAGCAGCTCGTAGTGGGCGCCCGGGGCCGCTCCGTTCAGCGGCACGATCGACTGCGCCTCGAGCCGGAAGGAGTCCTGCGCGAGTGCCTGTCGAAGCTTGCCGACCAGCGTCACGTCGGTGTAGCGGCGCACGATGCTGTGGTCGCTCTCCTCGTACAGCTCGACGCGGTTGCGTCCGCGGTCCTTGGCGGCTTTGCAGGCGATCTCCGCGGCGGCGAGCGCGTGCGCGAGCGGCTGCCTGCCGTCGCCGACTCGCGCCACGCCGAAGCTCGCCGACACCTCGACCGGCTTGCCACCGGCGATGAAGCCGAGCGTGCCGAGCCTGTCGCGCAGCATCTCCGCGAACTCCTGTCCGCGGTCGAGCGCCGCATCGACCATCAGCACGGCGAAGCGATCGCCCGAAATACGCGACGCGAGCATCCGCGGCGCGAGCGCGCGGCGGATCACCTCCGCGACGCGCACGATCACTTCGTCGCCGACATGCAACCCGAGATTCTCGTTGAGCACGTGCATCCGGTCGATGTCGAGATAGATCACGCAGTGGTCGCTACCAGCCGAGTCGGGCCGCAGCGAGGTCTGTGCGCGTTTCTCGAACGCCGGGCGCGTCAGCAGACCGGTGACCGGGTCGTAGGCGTTGAGCAGGATGTGCGCCGCGCGGCGCGCGAGCAGCTCGACGATCCGCACCTGCCGCAGGTCGAAATCCGGCGCGGCCAGCGGCTTGAACAGCACGAGCATGCCGAGCACGCGCTGCGCGCCTTGCATCACCGGGCAACAGAGCACCTTGTACGTCGCGCGGCGCAGCGGACCCGCGTGGTTCGGATCGTTGGCGATCAGGGTTCTGCGCTGCTGCTGCGTCCAGGCGAGCAGCCCACGATGCGTCTGGGTGAGCACGTCGGCCCCGGCGTGCGGAGGGATGCCATCGCCGGTGCGGCAGACGGCAATGTTGCGGTCCGGGATCACCAGCGCTCCGACGCTGCAGCCGAGGTGAGCCACGCAGCTCTGCACGAGCTGCGCGAAGTCCTCGCCAGATCCGCTGTTGGTCGCATCGTCCTGCGCGTCGCCGAGCAGCAGCTCGAGGTCACCGTCGCGGACGACGAGGTCGCGCTGTAGCTCGCCGATGTCGCGCTGGGAGCCGAGCTCGCGCTGCAGACATTGGAGCACGGGTCGCAGCAGCTCCTGCACCAGCGTGAAGGGCCGCGCCTCGCCCTGCCGCCCGGCCTCGCGACTCACCACGCCCGCCGCGCCGACCAGCGCATCGCTGCGATCGCGCAGCAGGAATACGTAGGCTGCGTGCTCGGCGTCCACCCGCTGCATGCGGCCCGCGCTGCACTCGCTGCCGCGAAGCTCCGCCTCCAGCGCCTCCTGCAGCAGACGCCGCAGCTCAGGCGCGTCGCGGCCGTCGGTCATCCATACCGGGACGCCCAGCCGGTCGTAGATCGCGATCGACTGCGCGCGCGGCAGCAGCATGCGGATGAGCTGACCGAACGGCTCGAGCGGAACGGCCCGCCACTGCGGACTGTCGCCGCTGACTGCGACCGCATTATTCATCGTGCGCCAGGAGCGGGTTTATGGGTCATCTGGGGCAAGGGTGGCTGACTCGGCCGGCAACGGCCTTGACGCGAGCCGCAATTTGCCCAAGGCCCCGCACCCGGAGCCAGCCTCGGAGGTGACGCGTTTGTACATAATCAGCCGCGCGCCCGCGGCGAGGGGCTCGCTGCGGACCGTACGGCGGCGAGCCGAGCTCAGCGACGCTGCAGCCAGTTCTCCGGATTCACCGGCTCGCGGCCGCGACGCACCTCGAAATACAGCGCCGGCTGATTGTGGCCGCCCGAGTCGCCGACCGCCGCAATCACGTCGCCCGCACTGACTGCCTCGCCCACCTTGCGGAACAGCTCCTCGTTGTGTCCGTACAGGCTCATGTAACCCTTGCCGTGATCGAGCACGATCATCAGACCCATGCCCGGCAGCCAGTCGGCGTACACGACGCGGCCGGCAAAGGGCGCCCGGACCCGCGCCCCCCGATCGGTGCCGACCAGCATGCCCTGCCAGCGCAGCGAGCCTCCGGCACGCGGCTGACCGAATCGCGCCAGCACCTTCCCCGACTGCACCGGCCACGGCAGCCGGCCTCGCAGGCTCTCGAACGGCGCCTGTTTCGCGACAGGCACGTCCTCCAGCGCCTTGCGCAGCTCAGCGATCAGCCGCTCGAGCGCGCGCGCCTGATTCTGCAGGCGCGTGATCTCGCCGCCGCGGGACTTGATCTGCGAATCGATCGAAGCGACGGCGCGGGTGCGGCGAGTCTGCGCCGCTTTCAATGCATCGAGCTCCTGCTGCTGCCGTGCCTCGAGCATGCGCAGTCGTTCGGTTTCGGCCGCGATCTTTTCGCGCACCAGCGCGAGATGCTCGAGCTGATCGCGTATTCCCTGGATCCGCCCGGCGCGCGCGCGACCGAAGTATCCGTACCAGGCGAGCGTGCGGCCAAAGCTCGCCGGGTCTTCCTGGTTGAGCAGGAGCTTGAGCTGCTCCTCGCGGCCGTTGACGTAGGCGGCTCGCAGTTCGCCGGCGAGCGTCTCGCGCTCGGCTGCCAGGTCGCGCTCGCGCCGGGCCTGCTCGCGCGTCAGCTCCGCGAGCTGCGACTCGCTCTGGATGCGCTGTTCGCGTGCCTCTTCGAGCTTGCGGCGGGCGCCGGCGAGGCCGAGCTCCGCATCGCGGAGCTCGGCGCCCAAGCGGTCGCGCTTCTCGATGTCCGCGTTGACCTGCTTGCGGACGCGATCGATGCGCGACTGGACGCGTTTCAGTTCTGCCTCTTTCTGTGCCGGGGTCGGCTCGGATGCGGAGAGCAGGCTCCGGGGAATCGGAAGCAGAACGAGCGCCGTCGTCAGGAGCAGCTGCGCCGCGAGGCCGCAGGCCCGAGCCGCGCTGGCCGGCGGCGGGCGTGGGTTCGTGAGCCGTGGGCGCATCCTTCGGGCCTGAGTCCGCGCAGGGAAAAGGTCCGCAAGTCTAGCGTTTCGGCCGGGCTGCTATAATCCGCGCCCCTTTTTTCCAGCCCCCCCATGCAACGCCTTCTGGAATACATCGCGAACCACCCCCTGCTGGTCGGAGCCACGGTGCTGCTGGCCGGGCTCGCGGCCGCTTACGAGTGGTCGCGGACGCGCAGCGGCGGGCAGTCGGTCGGGCCGACCGATGCCGTGCGGCTGATGAACGAGGGAGCACTGGTGCTCGACGTGCGATCCCGGGACCAGTACGAGGCCGGGCATCTGATCGACGCGCGCAACGTGCCGAGTGCGGATCTGGCGCAGAGTGTGGAGACGCTGAAGAAGTTTCGCGACAAGCCGGTGCTGACCTGCTGCGAAACCGGTATGACCGCCGGCACGGCGGCCCGCGTGCTGCGCGAGCAGGGTTTCAGCAAGGTGGCGACCCTGCGCGGAGGTCTCCAGGCCTGGCGGGCGGAGAATCTGCCGCTGGTTCGCGGTGACGCCAAGGGCCGCTGAGCATACGATGAGCGGAGCGACGACGCGCCAGGTGGTGATGTATTCGACGTCGTGGTGTGGCTTCTGCGAGCGGGCGCGCGGCCTGTTTCGGCGCAAGGGCGTGGCGTTCGATGAGATCAAGCTGGACGAGACACCGGCCGAGCGCGAAACGATGATGCGGCGCTCGGGCGGGCGGCGTACCGTGCCGCAGATCTTCATCGACGATCGCCATGTTGGCGGGTACGACGAGCTCGCCGCGCTGGAGCGCACCGGCGAGCTCGACGCACTGCTCGGCCTGGCCTGACGCACGACCTCATTACACAAGCACGCAACTAAGGACGAACGATGACTCAGGAAACGCAACCGGCGGCGACGCCGCCCACGGTCGATCCGAACGCGCCCGTGGTCCACCCGCAGGCCATCTACATCAAGGACTGCTCTTTCGAGGCGCCGAACGGGCCGTTTCTGATGAGTGCTCAGGGCACGCCCGGCGTCAGCCTGAACCTGGCGACCCGCGCAACGGCGCTGGCGCAGGACGTGCACGAGATCGTGCTGCAGGTGAATCTCGAAGCGAAGGTGGGTGACAAGACGGTGTGGCTGCTCGAGCTGCAGCAGGCCGGCGCCTTCCTGATCCGCAATCTGCCTGCCAACGACATGGCGCAGGTGATCTCGATCATGGCGCCGAACTACCTGATGGCCTACGCGCGGGCCGCGGTGTCCGATCTGATCTCACGTGGCGGTTTTCAGCCGTTCCTGCTGCCGCTGGTGACTTTCGAGGGGCTGCACGCGCGCGCCGCAGCCCAGCAGGCGGCCGCGAAGTCACAGGCGAACTCGTCCGTCAACTGAGCGGCGCGGGTCGTGGCCGCCGCGAACGAAGCCACTGCCGGACGCCAGGACGCGCCGACCATCGCGGTGATCGGCGCCGGCTCCTGGGGCACGGCGCTCGCCATCCACCTCGCGCGGACCGGTCACCGGACGCTGCTGTGGGGTCGCGACCGCGCCGCGCTCGCCGAGATGGCGGCCGCCCGCTGCAACCGGCGATACCTGCCGGAGGCGGCGCTCCCTGCCGAGCTCAGGATCGAGGCAGACCTGCCGCGCGCCGTCGGCCGCGCCGACGACCTGCTGATAGCGGTGCCGAGTCACGGCTTTCGCAGCGTGCTCACCGCGCTCCGACCGCTACTTCGCGCGGACACGCGCGTCGCGTGGGCGACGAAGGGGTTCGAGCTGGACACGGGCCTGCTGCCGCACCAGGTGGCGGCGGCGGTGCTGGGCGCGGCGGTGCCGACGGCGGTGCTGTCGGGACCGACCTTCGCACGCGAGGTCGGCGCGGGCCTGCCCACGGCGATGACCGTGGCGTCGCGGGACGAGACCTACGCGCTCTCGCTGGCGCAGGGCCTGACGGGGCCGAATTTCCGCGCCTATACCTCCACCGACGTGATCGGCGTGGAAGTCGGCGGTGCGACGAAGAACGTGCTGGCGATCGGCGCGGGTATCTCGGACGGCCTCGGGTTCGGAGCCAACACCCGCGTTGCCCTGATCACGCGCGGCCTGGCAGAGATGATGCGGCTGGGCGTGGCGCTCGGTGCGGAGAAGGACACGTTCATGGGCCTGGCCGGCCTCGGCGACCTGGTGCTCACGTGCACGGACGACCAGTCGCGCAACCGCCGCCTGGGGCTGATGCTGGCGGCCGGCCGGACGCTGACAGAGGCGCAGGCCGCGATCGGCCAGGTCGTCGAGGGTGTGCTCGCCGCCCGCGCCGTGCGCGAGGTCGCTCGCCGCGCGGGCGTCGAGATGCCCATCACCGAGCAGCTCCACGCCGTGCTCTACGAAGGCGCGCCGCCGCGCGATGCCGTGGCCGCCCTGATGCGGCGCACGGTCAAGCGCGAGGTTCGCTGACTGGCCTCCCGCGCGTCGCGCTGGCATAGAATCGGATCCCGCGCTCCGCGAGGGTGGGGAGAACGAGGATGATGCTGCGCGTGAGGCAACTGCTGGACCGCAAAGGTCGCGACGTCTGGAGCATCGACGCCGACGAGCCGGTGCTCGAAGCCATCCAGATCATGGCTGACCGGCATGTGGGTGCGCTGCCCGTGCTGCGGGGCGGCGAACTCGCCGGAATCATCTCGGAGCGCGATTACGCCCGCAAAGTCATCCTGCTCGGCCGCTCCTCCGCCGAGACCCCGGTGTGGCAGATCATGAGCGCGCCCGCCATCACCGTCGGCTCCGACGAGTCCGTGCAGCGCTGCATGGAGATCATGACCGAGCGGCGCTTCCGCCATCTGCCCGTCGTCGACGGCGACCGGATGGTCGGCATGATCTCGATCGGCGACTGCGTGCGCGCCGTGATCGAGGATCAGCAGGATACGATCCAGCAGCTCGAGCGATTCATCTCCGGCTGACGCGCAGCCGCGCGGCGGCTGCAGGCGGTGCCGCTAGAATGGCGGCATGGCCACACCTGACGCCCGCCTTCCGGACTCCCTCGCTGTGGACTTCTGTGGGCTCAAGCTCGCCTCGCCGATCGTGCTGCTGTCCGGTTGCGTGGGCTTCGGCGAGGAGTACACCCGCGTCGAGGGATTCTCGAATGCCGCGGCGGGAGCGATCGTGCTCAAGGGAACCACGCGCGAGCCGCGGCTCGGCAACCCGCCGCATCGCATATGGGAGACGCCGATGGGCATGTTGAATGCGATCGGCCTGCAGAACCCTGGCGTCGATCACGTAGTGAGGCAGATCCTTCCCACCCTCGACTTCTCGGAGACCCGCTTCATAGCCAATGTCTGCGGCTCGACCATCGAGGACTATGTCGAGGTCACGCGGCGCTTCGACGATTCGCCCATCGACGCGATCGAGATCAACATTTCCTGTCCGAACATCAAGGAAGGTGGCGTGCAGTTCGGCAATTACCCGGAGATGTCCGCACGCGTTGTTGCGGCCTGCCGCCCCGTAACGCGTAAGCCCCTCATCACCAAGCTCTCGCCCAACCAGACCGACATCCGTGAGAACGCGCGCCGCTGCATCGAGGCCGGCAGCGACGCGCTCGCGGTGATCAACACGATCATGGGCATGGCCATCGACGTGGCGACCCGCCGGCCCGTTATCGGTAACGTGCAGGGCGGCCTGTCGGGACCTGCGATCCGGCCGGTCGCACTGCTGAAAGTGCTGCAGGTCGCCGAGGTTGCCCGTTCGCTCGGCATCCCGATCATCGGTCAGGGCGGCATCTCAACCGCGCACGACGCGCTCGAGTTCCTGATCGCCGGCGCGTCGACTGTCGGCGTGGGGACCGCGCTCTTCTACGATCCGCTCGTCTGCCCGAAGATCAATGCCGGAATCGCCGAATACCTCGCCGCGCACCGGATGCCGAACGTCCAGGCGCTGGTGGGGAGCATGGAAGCTCCGGCTCGGAATCTGGACCTCGGCTACTGCTAGTGCGCCCGTCGAACGGACGGCGTAGAACTCCCGGAGGCGAGCCGCAGCAGGGGGCGCGAAGCCGCAAACCGCCTGTCATGGTTCCTCGAGACCGAGCTCGCGAAGCTTGCGTGTGAGCGTATTGCGGCCCCAGCCCAGCAATCGGGCCGCCTCCTGACGTCCACCGCGCGTGGTCCTGAGGGCCTCGCGGATCAGCGTGCGCTCGAACTCCGGGGTCGCCTCGTCGAGCAGACCCGCCTGACCGGCGGCGAGCCGCGCCTGCGCCCAGCCCGCGAGCGCCTGCGCCCAGTCGGCGGACTGCGCCACCGGCTGGCCGCCGCCCCCCAGATCCGCGGGGATGTCGGCGCGCGTGATCTCGCGACCCGCGGCGACGACGGTGAGCCTGCGGCAGGCATTGACGAGCTGGCGCACGTTCCCCGGCCAGTGGAACGCCACCAGCGCCGACTGCGCGTCCCCGGCGAGAGTCTTCGGCGCCACGCCCAGCTCGAGGGCCGCGACGTCGAGGTAGTGCCGCAGCAGCTCCGGGACATCTTCGCGGCGCTGGCGCAGCGGCGGCACGTCGATGCGGATCACATTCAGCCGGTGCAGCAGGTCCTCGCGGAACTGCCCGCCCGCAACGCGGCTTTCGAGCTCCTGATGCGTCGCCGCGATCACCCGCACGTCGACGCGCACCGGCAACTGACCGCCGACGCGGTAGAATTCCCCTTCCGCCAGCACGCGCAACAGCCGCGTCTGCAGCGCCGGCGACATGTCGCCAATCTCGTCGAGAAACAGCGTCCCGCTGTCGGCTTGCTCGAAGCGACCGCGCCGCAGCTCGGTTGCGCCGGTGAACGCGCCTTTTTCGTGTCCGAAGAGCTCCGATTCGAGCAGGTCGGCGGTGAACGCCGAGGTGTTGAGCGCGATGAACGCCTTGGTGGCGCGCGGGCTGTGACGGTGCAGCGCGCGCGCGACGAGCTCCTTGCCGGTGCCCGACTCGCCGGTGATCAGCACCGTCATGCTCGAGCGCGACAGGCGGCCGATGGCGCGGAATACCTCCTGCATGGCCGGGGCGTGCCCGAGCATCTCGGGGATGCGGCGCGACTCGGCGGCGGTCGTGTCGGCTCGCTGCCCTGGCGAGGCCGCGCGACGTACCAGCTCGATCGCCTGATCGATATCGAACGGCTTCGGCAGGTACTCGAACGCGCCGCCCTGGTAGGCCGCGACCGCGCTGTCGAGGTCCGAGTGCGCCGTCATGACGATCACGGGCAGGCGCGGACGCTTGGCGCGGATCTCTTCCAGCAGCTCTAGGCCATTGCGACCCGGCATGCGGATATCGGTCACCAGCACGTCGGGCTCATCGCGCCGCAATGCGCTGAGCGCCGCCTCGGATTCCTCGAACAGAGTCGTCGCCATACCGCCCTGCTTGAGCGCGCGCTCCAGCACCCAGCGGATCGAGGCGTCGTCGTCGACGACCCACACGTTAAGCATTCTCGTCGAGCTCATTGTGATCGAACGGCAGCAGAATCGTGAACACCGTGCGCCCCGGGCGACTTTCGAACTCGATGAGCCCGTCGTGGCGCCCTACGAGATCCTGCGCCACGGCGAGGCCCAGCCCGGAGCCCCCGGCGCGCCCGGTCACGAGCGGGTAGAAGATCGTGTCCTTGAGCTCCGCCGCGACGCCCGGTCCATCGTCCTCGACCTGAATGCTGGCGACGACGCGGAAGCTGCGGCTGCCGATGCTGGCATTGGTGAGTGCGCGCGTGCGCAGCACGATGCGTCCTTTCGAACCGACCGCTTGCACAGCGTTGCGGCCGAGGTTGAGCAATGCCTGGATCACCAGGTTCCGGTCCAGCCGGAGACGGGGCAGGCTCGGATCGTAATCGCGCTCGATCTGAACGGCCGGCGGCGCCTCGGCCGCGAGGAGATGGCCAACATGCTGCACGATCTCGTGGATGTTGACCGGCTCCTTGCGCGGCTGCTGACCCGGACCGAGCAGCGCGTCGACCAGCCCCGCGAGGCGGTCTGCCTCGGCAATGATGACCGACGTGTATTCGTGCAAGGCGCGGTCCTTGAGCTCGCGCTCGAGAAGCTGCGCGGCGCCGCGCAACCCACCGAGCGGATTGCGGATCTCGTGCGCCAACTGCCGCACCATCGCGCGGCTGCCACCGAGCTGCGTGAGCAGCGCGTTCTCGCGCAGGATCCGCTGGTGCTGCGTGACGTCGGCCATCTCGACCAGCACGCCTCCGGGACGGCCCGGCTGCTCGAACGGGCTGACCGTCACGTCGACGACTCGCTGCGGTGCACCTGGTCCACCGGCAAGCTGCAGCTCACGGCGGGAAAACGGCGCCGCGGCACGGCGCGCGCGCTCGATGAGCGATTCGAGCTCCGCGTCGTTGCGCAGCAACTCCCGCAGCGCGCGCCCACCCGCGCTGTTGCGGCTGACGCCGAACAGATCCTCGGCGGGCTCGTTCAGGTGCAGCACGGCGCCATCGCCGTCCACCCACAGAACGCAGGTGGCGAGACCGTCCAGGACCTGGATGAGCTCGGCAGGCGCGGGACGCGCGTAGCTGCGAAGCTCCGCAGCCACGGTCAGCCCCACCCGGGCCGCCCGCGGCGGCGCGGTCCGGTCAGCCGCCGGGCTTCGGCTGCGGCCTCGCCCGCAGGTTCGGTCCGACGTTGCGCGTCGGCACGACGGTCGGCTGCTGGATGTGGAACGTCAGCGGCTCGGCGCGGATCCTCTCGTCGCCATTCGCGCCGACGATCTGCGCGGCGAGCGAGTGCGCGCCGCGGTCGAGGCCAGACAGCGTGTACTCCATGCCGGGCTGCTGACCCTGCAGCAGCTTGCCGTCCAGATACACGCGCAACTGGTCGCCGGCACCGAGCTCGGGCTCCGAGCGCAGCCGCACGTTCACCACGGCATCGGTGCCGAAGAACGACTCCTCGCTCTCCGGCTCGAAGAATTCCAGCAGCTGGTACTGCGTCGCGGGCGGCGCACGGTTCGCCGGCCTGGACGTCGACGATGGCGCCGGCGGAATCACGCCCTGGGTACCGACCGGCTCGATGCTCGTGATGGAGACGAGCTTGGCGCCGGGGACCGGGCGATCGGAGTAGTGCGTGACGCCGTTTGCGTCGACCCACATCCACATCTCGCGCGTCGCGCCGTAGGACGCGCACGCCACGAGGACGAGCAGCCAGCCCAGCACCAGGAGGCGAGTGTTCATGGCAGCCGAGGATAGCTCCGGAGGTGCGCACTGACAAAGTCACGGCCTGCGATTCGCGAAATGCGTCATGGGCACTGCGCCGGGCCCGGCGGCGGGTCGCCGCCGCCGGCCGGGCGCCGCGGCATCAGACGCTGTAATACAGCTCGAACTCGACCGGATGTGTCGACATCCGCAGCCGAGTCACCTCCTGCATCTTGAGCCCGATGTAGGCGTCGATCACGTTGTCGGTGAACACACCGCCTTCCTTCAGAAAGCCCCGATCGCGGTCGAGCGCCTCGAGCGCCATGTCGAGCGAGTGGCACACCGTCGGGATGTTCTTCGCTTCCTCCGGCTCGAGGTCGTACAGATCCTTGTCGGCGGGGTCGCCTGGATGGATCTTGTTGCGCACACCGTCGAGACCCGCCATGACCATGGCCGAGAAGCACAGGTACGGGTTCGCCGAGGAATCCGGGAACCGGACCTCGATGCGGCGCGCCTTCGGATTCATCACGTGCGGGATCCGGATCGACGCGGAGCGATTGCGGGCCGAATAGGCGAGCATCACCGGCGCTTCGAACCCGGGCACCAGGCGCTTGTAGCTGTTGGTGCTCGCGTTGCAGATCGCATTCAGCGCCCGCGCGTGCTTGATGATGCCGCCGATGTAGTACAGCGCGAGCTCGGAAAGTCCGCCGTACTTGTCGCCGCCGAACAGGTTCTTGCCGTCCTTCGACAGCGACTGGTTGACGTGCATGCCGTTGCCGTTGTCACCCACCAGCGGCTTCGGCATGAAGGTTGCCGTCTTGCCGTAGCTCGCCGCGACGTTGTGGATTGCGTACTTGAGTATCTGCACCTCGTCGGCCTTCTTGGTGAGCGTATTCGCCGCGACGTTTATCTCGCCCTGGCCGGCGGTCGCGACCTCGTGGTGATGCACCTCGACCTTGAGGCCGAGCTCTTCCATTGCCTCGCACATGGCGGTGCGGATGTCCTGGTAGGCGTCGACCGGCGGAACCGGGAAGTAGCCCCCCTTCACGCCGGGCCGATGGCCGAGATTGCCGCCCTCCTGGCTGCGACCGGAGTTCCAGGCGCCCTGGACCGAGTCGACCTCGTAGAACGCCCCCTGCATCGAATTGCCGTGGCGCATGCTGTCGAAGATGAAGAACTCGTTCTCCGGGCCGAACAGTGCGCTGTCGGCAATGCCGGTGGACTTGAGGTATGCCTCGCAGCGCTTCGCAAGCGAGCGCGGATCGCGCTCGTAGCCCTGCATGTTCGAGGGCTCGATGACGTCGCAGCGCAGATCGAGCGTGGTTTCCTCATAGAACGGGTCGATGACCGCAGTGGCCGGATCCGGCATCAGGATCATGTCGGACTCCTGGATGCCCTTCCAACCGGCGATCGACGAACCGTCGAACCCCTTGCCGTCCTCGAAGAAGGTCTCGTCCACGACGCGGGTCGGGACGGTGACGTGCTGTTCCTTGCCCTTGGTGTCGGTGAAGCGCAGGTCGACGAACTTGACTTCCTTTTCCTTGATCAATCTGAGCACATCGGCAGCGGTCGTCATGAAGGCTCCTGATCTTTGAGTCGTGCAGCGAAAATGGGGGCCGCAGACCGCTCGCCGCGACGGTCGGTCGGCCAAAGGCGTTGGGCAAGAATAATGCAGAAACCGTGCCACCGCACTCCGGTAGCGCATAAATTCGATCCAGAGCCGTTCGGCCGTCCGTAACTGAGGGCCCGGTTGCACAGGAGTGGTGCAGATTGCCCAAACCCTGCCTGATCGTGGTGCGAGGATCCCTGCCGCGGCTGAACCGAACCCGCTCCGCTATACTCTCCCGCCCCACGCGCCAGGCCATCCGATGGCGAAGAAAACCGTCCGAACGCCGCGGACCTTCCAGGAACTGATCCTTGCCCTGCAGCGGTACTGGGCCGGGCGGGGTTGCGCCATCCTCCAGCCCTACGACATGGAGATGGGCGCCGGCACGTTTCATACCGCCACCTTCCTGCGCGCCGTAGGCCCCGAGCCCTGGAGCGCGGCCTACGTGCAGCCTTCGCGCCGACCGACCGACGGGAGATACGGTGAAAACCCGTTCCGGCTGCAGCACTACTACCAGTACCAGGTCGTCATCAAACCCTCCCCGGCAGCGATCGTGGAGATGTACCTGGATTCGCTCGCCGCCCTCGGCATCGACACCCGCGTCCACGACGTGCGGCTGGTCGAGGACAACTGGGAGTCGCCGACCCTCGGCGCCTGGGGTCTGGGCTGGGAGGTGTGGCTCAACGGCATGGAAGTCACGCAATTCACTTACTTCCAGCAGGTCGGTGGCCTCGACTGCCGGCCCGTCATGGGCGAGATCACCTACGGCCTAGAAAGACTCGCGATGTACCTGCAGAACGTGGAAAGTTTCTTCGACCTGGTGTGGACCGACGGTCCGCTGGGTCAGATCACGTATCGCGACGTGTACCACCAGAACGAGGTCGAACAGTCGCGGTACAACTTCGAGCTCGCCGACGTAACGGAGCTGTTCCACGAATTCGACGCTCAGGAGCGGGAGTGTCGGCGCCTGCTCGAAGCCGACGTCCCCTTGCCCGCCTACGAACGCATGCTGAAGTGCTCCCACGCGTTCAACATGCTCGACGCGCGCAGGGCGATATCGGTCACTGAACGGCAGCGATACATCCTGCGCGTCCGGGCGCTGGCCCGCGGGGTTGCGGAGGCGTACTACGCCCGCCGCGAAGCCCTCGGCTTCCCGATGCGGGAAATGGGGACATTCTCTATTTCCGCCGCCCGCGTGGACTCGAACGGCACAGGGTCGGGGAAATAGCGAATGTCCTCACTTCCGCGGCGCGATTTCCTGGTCGAGATCGGCACCGAGGAGCTGCCGCCGCGCAACCTCCGCGCGCTCGCCGACGCGTTTGCGGCGGGTATCGGCCGAGGGCTCGACGAGGCGGGTCTCGCTCACGGTACGGTCGAGCGTTTTGCAACACCCCGTCGGCTCGCGGTGCGCGTGCGGCGGCTCGCCGACCGTCAGCCGGACCGGCAGATCGAGCGACGCGGTCCGCCCGTCACCGCGGCCTTCGATGCGCAGGGCACGCCGACGCAGGCGGCTCTGGCGTTCGCGCGCGGCTGCGGCGTCGACGTGATGGCGCTGGCACGCCTGGAAACACCCAAGGGTACCTGGCTCGTGCACCGCGGCGTCGAACCCGGCGCGGCGACACCGACGCTGCTCCCGGCGCTCGCGGCGGCGGCTCTCGACGCACTGCCGATCGCGCGGCGCATGCGCTGGGGCGGAGGCGTTACCGAGTTCGTGCGGCCCGTGCACTGGGTCGTGATGCTCTACGGAAACGAGGTCGTCGACGGCACACTGCTCGGAATCGCCGCCGGCCGGATGAGCCGTGGGCACCGCTTCATGGCGCCCCGCGAGATCCGCATCGCAAGCCCGGCGAGCTATCCGGCCGCGCTGGAGCGCCGCGGCCGGGTGCTGACCGACCTCGAACGACGGCGCGAAGCAATCCGCAGCCAGGTCACCGAAGCCGCACGCAGCATCGGCGGCGAGGCCGTGATCGTCGAGGCGCTGCTCGATGAGGTGACCGCGCTCGTCGAGTGGCCGGTCGCGCTCGCGGGCCGCTTCGAGACCCGCTTTCTCGAGCTTCCCGAGGAAGTGCCCATCGCGACGATGCAGGACCAGCAACGGTATTTTCCGGTGCGCGGGCCGGACGGCCGCCTGCTGCCCTGGTTCATCACGGTCGCGAACATCGAGAGCAGCGACCCGGCGCAGGTCGTCGCTGGCAACGAGCGCGTCATCGGGCCGCGGCTCGCGGACGCGGCGTTTTTCCATGCGCAGGACCTCAGGCAGCCGCTCGCCTCGCGCCGTGAGGCACTCGCGCAGGTGACCTTTCAGGCGCGCCTCGGCTCGCTGCATGACAAGGCGCAGCGCGTGCGGCGGCTCGCCGAGACGGTCGCGACCACGATCGGCGGCGATCCGGGTCTCGCCGCCCGCGCAGCCGAGCTCGCCAAGTGCGACCTGCTCACCTCGATGGTCGGTGAATTTCCCGAGCTGCAGGGCGTCATGGGACGAGACTACGCGCGTCATGACGGCGAGCCGGCCGAGGTGTGCGAGGCCCTGGCGGAGCAGTACTTGCCGCGGTTTGCCGGCGACGTACTGCCCGGGACGCGCACCGGCATGGCGCTGGCGGTGGCGGACAAGCTGGACACGATCTGCGGGATATTCGCCATTGGCCAGCGCCCGAGCGGCACCCGGGACCCGTTCGGCCTGCGCCGCGCGGCGCTTGGGCTGCTGCGCATCAGCATCGAGCGGGCCCTCGACCTGGATCTCAAGGCGCTGATCGATCAAGCGCTGACGGCGATGCCGTTCCCGGCGCCGGCGGAGTGCGCGCACCAGGTGTACGAGTTCGTGGTGGAACGCCTGCGCGCCTACTACCTCGAATCCGGCACCGGTGTGACCACCGAGATGTTCGATGCGGTGCTCGCGACCGAGCCCGCCTCGCCGCTCGACTTCGACGCGCGACTGCGCGCGCTCGCTGAATTCCTGGCGCTGCCCGATGCGCCCGGGCTCGCGGCCGCGAACAAGCGCATCGCAAACATCCTGCGCCGCGCGGATACGCCGCCCAGCGGCCCGCTCGAGGCTGGACTCCTGGTCGACCCGGCCGAGCAGGTGCTCGGCGAGCAGGTCCTCGCCGTCGCCGGCCGCGTCGAGCCGATGTTCGCGGCGCGCGAGTACACGGCGGCACTCAAGCTGCTGGCGGCGCTGCACAAGGCCGTCGACGACTTCTTCGACGGCGTCATGGTCATGGCGGACGACCCCGCGCTGCGCGCCAACCGTCTTGCGCTGCTTGCCCGCATCCAGTCGCTGTTCCTGCGCGCGGCGGACCTGTCGCGGTTGCCGGGGTAGCGGCGGGTTGCCGGCGATGCAGCTGCTCGGTTCGCTGTTCTTCACGTTGCTGATGTTCCTGACGACCGCCGTCGCCGGCGTGTTCGTGCTTGCCTGCGCCTGGCTGCCGATACACGCGCGTTACGCGATCCCGCGGACCTGGGCGCGCTTTCTGCTTGCGATGCTGAAGATCCTCTGCCGGCTCGACTACACCGTCGAAGGGCGCGAGCGCCTGCCGAAGGAGCCGTTCATCTCGATGTGGAAGCACTCGTCCACCTGGGAAACGATCGCTCAGATGCTGGTCGTGCCGCCCGCCGCCTGGATCGTGAAGCGCGAAGTCGTCTGGATTCCGATCGTCGGCTGGGCGGTGGCGACCTTCCGGCCGATCGCAATCGACCGCACGGCCGGCGGCTCGGCTGTCAAACAGGTGGTCGCGCAGGGGCGCGAGCGCTTCGCCGAAGGTCTCGGGGTTCTGATCTACCCGGAAGGCACGCGCGTGGCCCCGGGAGAAACCCGCAAATACGGCCTGAGCGGTGCGCTGCTTGCAAGCCAGACCGGCCGGCTGGTGGTGCCGATCGCGCACAACTCAGGGTACTTCTGGCGTCGACGCGGCCTGCTGAAGCGGCCCGGCACGATCCGCCTCGTGATCGGCCCACCAATCGATCCGGCCGGGCTCGATCCACGCGAAATCAACGAGCGCGCACGACGCTGGATCGAGGCGACCGTCGCCGAGATCGTCGCGCACCCTGGCGGTCGACCCGCCTGAGCCGCACGTCGGCCATCGGGTCGATGATTATCAAGTCGCGACCGACATTCCCGCGCACTACCAGGCTGCTGCAGCGCGTTTGATCTGTTCGACTACACAGTCGACCCCGCTCCCGGCTGGTTGACCAAATCTGTCGTTCCACCACCGCCGTCACGTGCGCGCCGGCGAAAGCGAGGGCACCGTCACAGATTGCGGCATTGGGCTTGGCGAGAAGCCGGCTCGCTGATACACGGACATTGCGAACGCTGAAAAGGGCAAACCCGCTGCGAGGCGGGGACGCAAAGCCTCCGGTCCCGGGATGTCAGGTCCCTGGATAGCGGGGTTGCCGGCGAGGCGACGCCCAGGTCAGGGCCGCCCTGTCGTCATCCGCTATCCGCCGCTCCCACCGACCGCCGCTCGCCGGGCCTTCGGGTCCGCTTGGTGTGTCGCGCCAGCCTGGGCTGGCGACGCTCGGACGACGGGAGTGGCGGTCAATGCAGAACGAACGCGGGATCTCACGCTGGCAAGGCCCCCTGCTCGTTCTGATGTTCAGTCTCCTCGTGCTCGACGACGCAGCGGCCAAGCCCCCCTGGGCGAACTCGAATGACCAACTCCAGATCAGCGGCACGCCGCCGACCAGCGCCACTGTAGGCCAGCCGTACAGCTTCCGACCGACCGCGAGCGGCGCGGACGGCGATCGGCTGCGATTCTGGATCACCAGTCAGCCCGGGTGGGCGACGTTCGACACGCGTACCGGCGAGCTGCGCGGAACACCGCCCGTGACCGGAACCTATCCGGACATCGTGATCGGAGTCCGCGACGGGAACAGCTCATGGCACACCAGCGTGGCGCTCGAGCCATTTACGATCCAAGTTAACGAGGCTGCGGAGCGGGTCGACGAGCCGCCGCTCATCAGCGGCACTCCCGCCGGCACCGTCGTCGCAGACAGCACCTATGCGTTCCAGCCCACCGCCTCGGATCCGGAAGGGGCGCGGCTGTCCTTCGAGGTCCAGAACCGGCCGGCGTGGGCGAGCTTCGATGCTTCCTCCGGACGCCTCGCCGGCACACCCACGGATGCGCAGGTGGGCACTTATGGCGACATCGTCATCAGTGTCACCGACGGCGCCAGCTTCAGCTCGCTCGCTCCGTTCGCAATCGAGGTGACCGACACGCCGAATACCGCCCCCACGATCGCCGGTACGCCGGCGCCGAGCGTGACCGAAGGCCAGTCGTACTCCTTCACGCCCACGGCCACGGATGCCGACGACGACGTGCTCACGTTCAGCATCCAGAACAAGCCCGCGTGGGCCACGTTTGCAGCATCGACCGGGCGTCTGTCCGGCACGCCGGGCAGCACGAGCGTCGGGAGCTATGCCAACATCGTCATCAGCGTCTCGGACGGTGCCGCATCGACGGCGCTGCCCGCCTTCGCGATCGAGGTAGTAGAGGCCCCGAACCGCGCGCCCACAATTTCCGGCACGCCGTCCCCGACTGCGATCGCGACCGAGTACTACGCGTTCACGCCCTCGGCCAGTGACGCGGACGGCGATCGACTGACGTTCTCGATCAGCCACAAACCGGCCTGGGCGAGCTTCGACTCCGTCACCGGGAAGCTGAGTGGCACGCCTTCGAGCACGCAGGTCGGCACCTACTCCGACATCGTGATCAGCGCGAGCGACGGACAGGCCACCACCAGCCTGCCGTCGTTCGCCATCCGCGTGGATGCGCCCGTACAGCGCTCGGTGTCGCTGTCGTGGCAGGCGCCGACGCAGAACGCGGACGGCACGCCGCTCACCGACCTCGCCGGCTTCGAGGTCTATTACGGGCTGGCTTCCGGTCAGTACTCGGAGACGCTGTCGCTGCCGAGCGCGTCGCTGACGAGCGTCACGATCGAGGATCTGGCCGCCGCGACGTGGTATTTCGCCGTCAAGGCGGTCAACTCCTCGGGCGTGCGCAGCAGCTTCTCGAACGAAGCCTGGAAGACACTCGACTGACCGGGTTCACACGTCGAGGTAGGTTACCGACAGGGCGTTGCGCTCGATGAACTCGCGCCGCGGCTCGACCTGGTCGCCCATCAGCGTGGAAAAGATCTCGTTCGCGCCGTGCGCGTCGTCGATCCGCACCTGCACCAGGCGGCGCGTCTCCGGGTTGATGGTCGTATCCCAGAGCTGCCCGGGATTCATCTCGCCGAGGCCCTTGTAGCGCTGGATCGACTGGCCGCGGCGTGCCTGATCGAGCAGCCAGTGCAGCGCCTCGCGGAAGCTGCCGACCTCCTGGCTCGCCTCCCCCTTGCGGACCACGGCGCCGGGGCCCAGGAGTCCGGAAAGCGTGCGCGCCAACTCGCTGATCCGCCGGTATTCGCTCGAGCTGAAGAATTCCCGGTGCAGGTGCTTCTCGGTCGTGCTGCCGTGCTCTGTACGCGCGATCAGCAGATGCGGCGGCGAGCCCGGCTGCAGCGTGACACGGTAGCTGCGTCCGGCCACGTCGCCGCTGTTTAGCAATCGCTCGAGCTTGCCGCCCCACTCACCGAGGCGCCCCGGATCGTCCGCATCGGCGGCGGAGAGCTCGGGAAGCTGCAGCATCTGCTCGAGCACGCGCTGGTCGTAGCGGCGCGCCCCGCGACGCGCGGCCGTCTGGAATTCCATGTAGCGGCGGGCGAGCGTGTCGAGCACCGACGCCGGCATCGCCGGCGCATCGGCGCTGACGTGCAGAGCGGCGTCCTCGAGTGCGGACCTGAGCAGCATCTGGTTGAGCTCGGCATCGTCCTTGACGTATTGCTCGCTCTTGCCCTTCTTGACCTTGTAGAGCGGCGGCTGCGCGATGTAGATGTGGCCGCGTTCGATCAACTCCGGAATCTGCCGGTAGAAGAACGTCAACAGCAGCGTGCGGATGTGCGAACCGTCGACGTCGGCGTCGGTCATCAGGATCACGCGGTGATAGCGCAGCTTCGCGATGTCGAACTCTTCCTTGCCGATGCCACAGCCGAGCGCCGTGATCAGCGTACCGACCTCCGCGGACGAGAGCATCTTGTCGAAGCGCGCGCGCTCGACGTTGAGGATCTTGCCCTTCAGCGGCAGGATCGCCTGCGTGCGGCGGTCTCGCCCCTGCTTCGCCGAGCCGCCGGCCGAGTCGCCCTCGACGATGAAGAGTTCCGACAGCGCCGGATCCTTCTCCTGGCAGTCGGCGAGCTTGCCGGGCAGGCCCGCGATGTCGAGCGCACCCTTGCGGCGTGTGAGCTCGCGCGCCTTGCGCGCCGCTTCGCGCGCGCGTGCCGCGTCGATGATCTTCGCCACCACCGCTTTGGCCTGGGTCGGGGTTTCGAGCAGAAACTCCGAGAGCTTCTCGGCGACCAGCGACTCGACCACGCCCTTGACCTCGGACGAGACCAGCTTGTCCTTGGTCTGCGAGGAGAATTTCGGGTCGGGCAGCTTGACCGAGAGCACCGCCGTCAGGCCCTCGCGGGCGTCGTCGCCCGTTGTCGGCACGCGGTCTTTGCGATTGGCGAGCTCCCGCTCGATGTAGTCGTTCAGCGTCCGCGTCAGCCCGGCCCGGAAGCCAGCGAGGTGCGTGCCGCCGTCCTTCTGCGGGATGTTATTGGTGTAGCAGTACATCGTCTCCAGATAGGAATCGTTCCACTGGAGTGCAAGTTCGATGACGATGCCGTCACGTTCGGTCCGAAACCACACACACGACTCGTGGATCGGTGTCTTGCTGCGATTCAGAAACCGCACGAACTCCCGGATGCCCCCTTCATGGTGGAAAAGCTCGCGTTGCTCGTCGCGCTCGTCGACCAGTTCGATTTTCACACCGGAGTTAAGAAACGAGAGCTCTCGCAGCCTTTTCTGCAGTATTTCGTAGTTAAACTCTATATTAGTAAAGATGGTGTCGCTCGGCTTGAACCGGATCACCGTGCCCCGGCGCGTACTCGGCCCCACCACGGCGAGCGGCGCCAGCGGGACTCCGAGCCGGTATTCCTGGCGGTGCTCTTTGCCGTCGCGATAGATCGTCAGCAGCAGCGTCTCGGAAAGGGCGTTGACCACCGAGACGCCGACGCCGTGCAGGCCGCCCGAAACCTTGTAGGAGGAGTCGTCGAATTTCCCTCCCGAGTGCAGCACGGTGAGGATGACCTCCGCCGCCGACCGACCCTCGTCCGCGTGGATATCCACAGGTATTCCACGGCCGTTGTCCGCCACCGTGACCGACTGGTCGGCATGAATGGTGACCGTGATGTCCGTGCAAAAACCAGCCAGTGCTTCGTCGATCGAGTTATCGACGACCTCGAAAACCATGTGGTGCAGGCCTGTCCCGTCATCGGTGTCACCGATGTACATTCCGGGGCGTTTTCGGACCGCGTCGAGACCCTTTAAAACTTTGATTTTGCTGGAATCGTAGACGTCGGTGCCGCTCATGGGAAACCCGCTCTGGAGGAGGGAAAATTATACCAGACGGGTCACTTCACCGCGTTCCACGTGGAACGTCGCGACGGCACCGAGCGGCGATAGCGCGCGATCCGCGTGATCCAGGGCGGTGACGAAAAGTTGCACGGGAAGGTCCAGTATTTCGGCCAGCAGGCGACGGAGGCCATCCCGATCGAGTTCCGCAGCCGGGTCGTCCACCAGCAGCGCCGCGGTGGTGGACCCCTGCTCCGCGTCGCACCGCAGCTGCCCGAGGAGCATCGCCGCGGCCAGAAGCTTCTGCTGCCCTCTCGACACGCGCCCCCGTGCCGGCACGTCATCGAGCTGAATGCGCAGATCGGCCCGATGAGGCCCCACGTGCGTGACACCCTGCTCGCTATCGCGCGCCCAGGAGCGATCGAGGGCGTCCTCGAGCGACCGATCCGCGGCCCATCCGCGTGCGAGCTCGAGCTCGATGACCTGGCCCAGCAGTCGTTCGCCCATCAATCGGACTTGCGGACGCAGTGTCTCGAGATAGCGGCCACGCGCCTCGGCGATACGAGCCCCGCTGTCAATGAGCTCTGCGTCCCAGGCGCGGACGAGCGGCGGAGCTGCACGGCTGCGCAGGGCGGCGTTGCGCTGCCGTAGCGCCCTCTGGAACCGCTGCCACGCATCGACGAAGCGAGGTTCCACGTGGAACACTCCCCAATCGAGGTAGCGTCGGCGCTCGCGCGGGCCCTCCTCGATGAGCTGGTGAAGTTCGGGGTCGATCGCCTGGACGGGGAAGATCGTTGCAAGCTCCGCCGTGCCGCTGACCGCCCGGCCGTCGTACCTGGCCTGCAGACCAGCCCGGGAGTACTCGAGGCCCAGCACGGACGGTCCCGGGCCACGCGACAGGCGGCCCACCGTCCTGAACCTCTCACTGCCGCTTCGAATCAGGGCTTCGCTTCGGGAGGTCCGAAAGGAGCGTGCACGTCCAAGAAAGTAGACGGCCTCGAGCAGGCTGGTTTTGCCGGATCCGTTGGCGCCGCTGAAAAGATTACGCGACGGCTCCAACTGCAGCTCCGCTGATCGAATGCACCGGACATCCTCGATCGTGAGGCGTTGCAGCGCCATCCGATCCCGCGGGTCTTAGAGCCTCATCGGCATGACGACGAAGCAGGCACCGCTGTCCGCGGCCGCGCGGATCAGGCAGCTGCTGTTGCTGTCGGTCAGCCCGACCTGCACGTCCTGGGCATCGATCGCCGCGAGCGCGTCCAGCAGATAGTTCACGTTGAAACCGATTTCGAGCTCGTCACCGGCGTACCCGACCTCCAGCTCCTCCTCGGCCTCCTCCTGTTCGGGATTGTGCGATTGGATGACCAGAGCGTTCGGCTTCAGTGCAAATCGGATGCCGCGATACTTCTCGTTCGACAAGATGGCAGTTCGCTGAAGTGCGTGTCGCAGATCGTCACGCACGGCGGACAGCACCCGTGGCGGCTTCGCCGGAATGACCCGGCCGTATTCCGGGAAGCGTCCGTCTATAAGCTTCGAAGTGAAGCGAACGTCGCCGATCTGGACGCGAACGTGGTTAGATCCAACGCCAATCTCCAGCATCTGCTCGCTCGTGCCGAGAATGCGCTGCAGCTCCAGCACGCCTTTACGAGGGATGATCACCTGTTGGCCCGCCTTGCCACCCTCGGGCAGGGGGATCTCCGCCATTGCCAGACGATGTCCGTCAGTCGCCACCGTTCGCAGCACTTTCGCCGACGTTTCCAGCAGCAGGCCGTTGAGGTAATAACGGACATCCTGCTGTGCCATCGAGAAATGGGTCTTCTCGAGCAAGTACTTGAAGTCCTTCTCCGCCAGCCGGAGGGTCTGCTGGGCGTTGATCTCGTCGACGGTCGGAAATTCAGCGGCCGGCAGCGTCGACAGCGTGAAGCGGCTGCGTTTCGCGCGCACCAGCATCCGGTCGCCTTCGAGCGCAAGCGTGATCTCCGAGTCCTCGGGCAGTGCGCGACAAATATCGAGCAGCTTGCGGCCTGGAACGGTGACTTCGCCGTTGCGCTGAACGTCCACCTGCGAGCTCGCCACCAGCTCGACCTCCAGGTCCGTGGCCGTCACGGACAGCTGTCCGCTCTTCGCGGCGAGCAGCACGTTGGCCAGGATCGGCATGGTCTGCCGTCGTTCGACGACGCCGATGACCGCCTGCAGGGGCGCAAGAATCACTTCGCGCTTCGCGATGATCTTCATCTTCTCTGATTCCAGGTGTGTATTTATCTGTCTCTGGTAACTGTTGTTTCTAGCACAGCGCGGGCCTGTGCAGAACCGCGATTTCCCGAGTCCTCACGCGCGATTAGCAGCTCAGCAACCACGCCTACAAAACCCATGAGCCCTGTCGGTGGACTGTGGACGAAATGTGGACGCTCGATACCCCCGCACGATCCACAGCTTTGCAACATCATCCGGTCAGCGTTCTCAACAGGTTCAGATAATCCTCGTTCATGCGCGTCTGCGTTTCGCGCAGCCCCTTGATCACGCGGCACGCATGCAGCACGGTGGTGTGGTCGCGGCCGCCGAAGGCATCGCCGATCTCGGGCAGGCTGTGATTCGTCAGCTCCTTGGCGAGAGCCATTGCCACCTGGCGCGGGCGCGTGATCGAGCGGCTGCGGCGCTTCGAGAGCAGATCGGCCACGCGGATCTTGAAGTACTCCGCGACGGTCTTCTGGATGTTATCGACGGTGACCAGCCGCTCCTGCAGGGCGAGCAGATCGCGCAGTGCCTCCTTGGCGAAGTCCAGCGTGATCGGCCGGCCGGTGAACTGCGAATTCGCAATCACGCGTCGCATCGCTCCCTCGAGCTCGCGGACGTTGGAGCGGATGCGCTTGGCGACGAAGAACGCCACCTCCTCGGGCAGCTCCACCCCGGCAGCCGCAGACTTGCTCATCAGGATCGCCACACAGGTCTCGAGCTCGGGCGGCTCGATTGCGACCGTCAGTCCCCAGCCGAATCGCGACTTGAGGCGCTCCTCGAGGCCCTGCACCTCCTTCGGATAACGGTCGCAGGTCAGGATCACCTGCTGCTGTCCCTCCAGCAGCGCGTTGAAGGTGTGGAAGAACTCTTCCTGCGAGCGCTCCTTGCCGGCGAAGAACTGGATGTCGTCGATCAGCAATGCGTCGAGCGACCGATAGGCGTTCTTGAATTCGCTGATCGTATTGTGCTGCAGCGCTCGCACCATGTCGCCGACGAAGCGCTCGGAGTGCACGTAGGCGATGCGCGCCTCACGGTTGCGTGCATGGATGTGATTGCCCACGGCGTGCATGAGATGCGTCTTGCCGAGACCGACGCCGCCGTAGATGAAGAGTGGGTTGTAGGCGCGGCCCGGATTCTCGGCGACCTGCATCGCTGCGGCGCGAGCGAGCTGGTTGCTCTTGCCCTCGACGAAGTTGCCGAACGTGAAGTCCCGGTTCAGTCGACCGCCGATCTGCGGTGCATCGACGCGTCGGGGACGCACGTCGGTGCGCGGTTCCGGCGGTGGTGCGGACACGGCGCGCGAACCGATCTCGAATACGACGGCCGGCGCGGGAGGCGCAACCAGCTCGACGACGATCTCGCCGATGCGCCCGGCGCAGTTCTGGTTGACCCAATCGATGACATAGCGGTTCGGTGCGAGAAGCCGCAGACAACCGCCGCCTTCCACCGCCTGCAGCGGCCGGATCCAGGTGTTGAACTGCTGCTCGGGGAGCTCCGCTTCGAGGCGGCGCAGGCATTGATTCCAGAGTGACATGGCCACGACCGGCGAGCCTGAGGCTTGAGACGGTGAGAGTGTGCAAACGGGGAAACGGGCCGGAGTGTATACCTCCGCGCGCCCCTGTGGATATCTCGGCAAAGAGGCATTTTCGATTTCCGAAACGCCGCCTTCGGCGGCGTCGGGAAATCGAGAATGTCGCCTTTCGCGGTTGACGCAGGCCTGATCGCTACGTATCCTTTCGCGCCCTTTTTCGGACCAGTCCATCTGCCTGTTTCTGGCCCGATTTCCAGGTCTACGGAGCCGTCATGAAGCGCCCCTTCCAGCCGAGCAACCTGCATCGCAAGCGCACCCACGGCTTCCGCGCGCGCATGGCCACCAAGGGCGGTCGCCGGGTGCTGAGCCGCCGTCGTGCCAAGGGTCGCAAGCGGCTCGCGGTCTGACCTGAGCGCGGTCTTCGCGGGAGATCAGGACCGTGCGCGGGGGCTGCCGCGCAGCCGGCGCTTGCTTGCGAAGGCGCAGTTCGACGCCGTCCACGGCTCGGGACAGCGTTCCTCCGACAACCTGTTCCTGGTGAGCGCGAAATTGAACGGCCTCGGTCATCCACGACTCGGTCTGGCGGTAGGCGTTCGCGCCGCGGGTGGTGCGGTCGCGCGTAACCGGATCAAACGCCGCGTTCGCGAGTACTTTCGCCAGCACCAGCACCTGCTGCCAACCGTGGACATCGTGGTCAATGCGCGTCCCGCTGCCGCCAGAGCAACCCACGCCGAGACCGTTGCGAGCCTCGCACAGCACTGGCGACGGGTCATAGAGCGATGCGTGCGCTCCTGATTTTTTTCATCTCGATCTACCGCTACGCGCTGAGTCCGCTGCTCGGCCCCTGCTGCCGCTTCCATCCAAGCTGTTCCTGCTACGCTGCCGAGGCGATCGGGCGGCACGGCGCCGTGCGCGGATCGATGCTCGCGCTGCGGCGCATCGCCCGGTGCCATCCCTGGAATCCGGGTGGCTACGACCCGGTGCCTGACGCCGTGTCGGCGTCGCTCGCTCGAAATCAGCATGGCTAATCCGCGCATTTATCTGTGGATCGCAGTGGCGCTGCTGCTCTGGATGAACCTGGTGCAGTGGAACCGGGACTACGGCCAACGGGCGGCTCCGCCGCCGTCGCCAACGGTTCCTGCCGAGAGTCCGACGGGCGGCACTACCCCGGCCCAGACCACGCTGCCGGAGCTGCCGACGGCCGCGCCGTCGACACCCGCGCCGACGGCCTCCTCCGCAGCGCCTGACGTCGCGCCCGCGCCCGCCGCCGCGCAGGTGCCGCGCATACGCGTCGTCACCGATGTGCTGGACATCGACATCAGCTTGCGGGGCGGCAACCTCGTGCGCGCGGACCTGCCCGCCTATCCGCACGACAAACGACCGGGCAGCCCGCCAGTGCGGCTGCTCGACACGCGCGAGGCAAGCTACAACGTCGATCGCAGCGGACTGCGCGCGTTGAACCTCGAGAGCGAGCCGAACCATCTCGCGAGCTTCACGAGCCCGGCGCGCGAATACCGCCTGGCGCCAGGCGCCTCGGAGCTGCGGGTCCCGCTGGTGTGGAGCGACGGCGCCGGCATCACGGTGACGAAGACCTACGTGTTCCGGCGCGGCCGCTACGACATCGAGCTCGGCTACCAGGTGGACAACCGCTCGGCGGCGGAGTGGTCCGGGGCTTCGTACGTCCAGCTCGTGCGCCACATCGTCAAGCAGAAGCGCTCGATGTTCGACGTCGAGAGCTACGCGTTCCGCGGCCCGGCGATCTACGACGGGCGCAAGTATCGCCGGCTCGACATCGAGGACGAGGACGACGCGGGGTTCGCACAGGGGATCACCGATGGCTGGATAGCCTCCATGCAGCATCACTTCGTGAGCGCTGCCGTGCCGCCGAAGGGCGAGGAGTATCACTTCACGCTCGCCCGGGAAGGCGAGCAGCACACGGTCATCAGCTACCGGGGACCTCTGAAGACAGTCCCTGCCGGGACGACGGGCCGGTTCGAGGAGTCGCTGTTCGTTGGGCCCAAGCTTCAGGACCAGCTCCGGGCGATCGGCCCCGAGCTGCAGCGTACCGCCGATTACGGACGGCTGACGATCATCGCGGAGCCGCTGTTCTGGCTGTTACAGAAAGTAAATGGAATCGTCGGAAACTGGGGCTGGGCGATCATCATCGTCACATTCTTATTGAAACTCGCCTTCTACAAGCTGACTGAGACAAGCGGCCGTTCGATGGCGAAGATGCGCACCATCGCGCCGCGTATCAAGAGCATCCAGGAGCGCTACAAGGACGATCGCGAGCAGCTCGCCCGCCAGACCATGGAGCTCTACAGGCGCGAGAAGATCAACCCCGTGGCGGGCTGTCTGCCGATCCTGGTGCAGATCCCGGTGTTTCTCGCCTTCTACTGGGTGCTGCTCGAGAGCGTGGAGATGCGCCAGGCGCCCTTCCTGGGATGGATCCAGGACCTTTCATCCAAGGATCCGTATTTCGTACTGCCGATCCTGATGGGCGTGGCGATGTACGGCCAATTCAAGCTCAACCCGGCGCCACCCGACCCGATGCAGGCGCGGATTTTCGCTTTCATGCCGGTGGTCATGACCGCGATGATGGCCTGGTTCCCGGCGGGGCTGGTGCTCTACTGGCTCACCAACACGCTGCTGTCGATCGCACAGCAGTGGAAGATCAACAGGGTGGTCGAAGCCGAATCGGCCAAAGCGCGCTCCTGACGCGGTAGTTGCATTTGCAACAAACCGGCATAGAATGTGCGTATAGCACATTCCCCGCCACCATGGACAGCAACCTCGCAGCCCGACCCGACCCGCGCCGCGTACTGGCCGCGGCCTTGATCAGTGCCGGCAAGGAGCTGGGCCTGACCCAGGCGGAGCTGGGCGTGGTCATCGGTCGCGACCGGACTGTGCTGTCACGGGGACAGCTCGAGCCCGACAGCAAATCCGGCGAGCTGGCGCTGCTCCTGATCCGTGCCTATCGGGCGCTGTTCGCGCTCGTCGGCGGTGACAGTGCCCTCATGCAGCACTGGATGCACACCGACAACCTCCACACGGGAGGCGTTCCGGCCGAGCAGATCCGCAGCATCCAGGGGCTGACACGCGTGGTCGAGTACCTGGACGCAATGCGCGGCAAGCCCTGATGACCGACATCTGGGCGGCCGTCGGCCAGAAGGCGCGGCCGCGGGCAATGTCGGGCGAGGTGCTGCGACTCGTCGAAAGCCAGGAGCAGGTCGCGACCAACCGGTTGGTGAAGACGCTCACCGAGCAGGATCTGCTCGAATCGATGCTGGAAGCGAGCAAGCCGCCGCTGCCGAAGGGCGCGCGCCGGCTCGATTACCTGCTCGCCACACCATTTCGCTATCCGCCGCTGCCGCACGGGTCACGCTTCGGCGGGCGCCACGAGCCCAGTCTCTTTTACGCGTCACGCGCCGTCCCGACGGTGCTTGCGGAGTCGGCCTACTACCGCTTCGTCTTCTGGCAGGGGATGCGCGAGGCACCACCCGCGCCGCTGCGCACTCAACACACGCTGTTCGGCGCGCGGCTGCGGGCGCGGCGCGGCTATGCGCTGCAGCAGCCACCGTTCGACGAATTCCGTGCGGCACTTGCGAGCCGCTACGATTATGTCGCTACGCAGCAGCTCGGCCAGCGGCTCCGCGAGGCCGGCGCCGACGCCATCGAATACGTCTCGGCACGCGACGCCGAAGGCGGACTCAACGTTGCGCTTTACTCGCCGGGCGCCTTCGCGCGCCCGCGACCCACTTTCAAGGAAGAATGGCTCTGCGAGACGCGGGCGGAACTGGTGAGCTTCTACGCGCGCGGGGACGAAGGGCTGCGAACCTTTACTCTTTCGCAGTTCACTGTGAACGGACGGTTGCCGGCACCTGCGGCGTAACCGGAGGAGTCTCACGGCGCGTGTCCTGCACCGCGATGGCGCCGGTGATGATCTGCTGTGCACGAGGATCGTCGCGGAGCATTACACCGAGCTGGTGGATGGAGAAGTCGCGCGGCTGCGCGGTGAAGGCCCCAAGTACTCGCTGCAGTTCCGCGTAGCCCTCCTCGGCGTGATCGCCGCCTACGCGGATCAGCACCCAGGCGCGCCACAGGGCGGTCATCGGACCGTTGACGGCATCGCTTGTCTCCGGCGTCAGGCGGATGGCCTCGCCGGCGGCGCGGAGGGCCTCGTCGCGCCGGCCGAGCAGCACGAGCGCCACCGCACCTTCGCGCAGCGCTACGCCGTGCTGAGGTGCGCGTGCCATCTCCTGAACGAGCGATTCCAGATGCGGGCGTGCGCTCTCCGCATCGCCGAGAGCCGCGTAGGTCAGCGCCAGCTCCGCGTCACGGGCCGAGGCTGACTCGAAGGCCGACGGATCGGCTGTCTCAAGGTAGGCGGCGAGGCCGGCGAGATCTCCCGTCGCCAGAGAGAGATACTGAAAGTGCCAGGTGCGCTGCGGCCCCTGGAGCCGCGGCGCGACCCGGTCGTATGCTGCACGCCAGCCGGTGGTTTCGCCGGTCGCCATGAAATGTATGCGCAAGCGCGCCAGCTCAACCCCGGCGTGCGAGGGAAATCGCTGCGCGAATTGCCGCGACTCCTGCTCCGCCTCGGCATAGCGACCGAGGCCGTCGAGCGTCTCGAACACGCGTATGGCGTAGCCCGGCTCTGCGGGCATCAACCGCGCCGCCTCGCGGAAATGGCCGATCGCCTCGTCGAAGCGCCCAAGCCGGCGCAGCGCCAGGCCGGTGAAGCCGTGCGTGTCGGGGTCGTTCGGCGCAAGTTCGAGAGCCCGTTGCAGATCTGGCAGCGCGCCGGCTGCGTCGTGCTCGACGTAGGTGGTATAGGAGGCGCGGGCTGCGAGCGCCTCCGGCAGTTCGGGTTGCAGCTCGAGCGCTCGCTCGATGTCGAACCGCGCGCCCTGAGCCGCAGCGGCCACGTGTGGACCCTCGGTAGTGCTCACAATCCACACGCGGACCTTGGCGCGCAGCGCGTGGCCGAGCGCGAAGTCTGGGTCGAGCTCGATTGCGCGATCGAGCAGCCCCTCGACGAGCTGCAGCTCGGCCAGATCATTGAGCTGACTCCAGTGCGCGAGCGCCTGCAAGTAGTACGCATAGGCCACCGGATCGGTCGGCGCGCTGCGCTCGATGAGTCGGTCCTCCGTCGGGGTGAGCTGCGCCCCGATGGCGGCGACGAGCTGCTGTGCGACGGTGCGCTGCAGGTGCAGCGCGTTCTCGAACTTGCGGTCGTAGGTCTCCGCCCAGAGATGCTCGTCGGTGCGCCCGTCGATGAGCTGCAGCGTGAGCCGCAGATTCTCGCCCTCGCGGCGTACGGAGCCTTCCAGGATCAGCGGCACGTCGAGCGCCTTGGCGATCTCGCGTAGGCCCAGGTCCGAGTCTCGATACTTGACGACCGAGGTTCGTGAAATGACACGCAGCCCGCTGACTCGCGCAAGCGTCGCCAGGATCTCCTCGTGCAGGCCATCGGCGAAGTAGGCGTTTGCCGGGTCCGGGCTCAGGTTGGCGAACGGCAGCACCGCGATGCCGGGTCGTTCGCCGAAGGCGGGCCGGACGAGCTTCAGCCAGGCCTGCTGCGCGCTCACGGCGAGACCGGCCCCGAGCGCGAGTGCGATCCAGAAGGACGGGATGCGCCACAGCGGCGCGGCGGGCGCCGCCGCGGCGACCGCCAACTGGTCCCGCACGTCGCGAGCGGTGGGCAGCTCACGCCGCAGCCCGAGCCGCGAGAGATCGAACGACCAGGCGAGTGCGAGCGCCAAGGGCAGGCCGAGGATGGCCGCGACGATCACCGCGCGTACCGACCACTCAGGCAGCCCGAATCGCGGGAAGACGGTGTCAGCGACCTCGATGGCGAGCCATGCGAGCCCGCCGTACCAGGCCGCGGCGCGGAACACCTGGCGGCGACGGAGCTCGGAGATCACGGACATCGCGCGAGTCTGAGGCGCGGTCAGGAGTTTGGGAACTTCTCCGACTGCGGCAGGTGTTCCCGAATGATTTGCTGCACACGCGCGTCGTGCTCGAGCAGGCGCCAGAGCGG
>JBQGDL010000097.1:0-6496 GCA_052039045.1 Steroidobacteraceae bacterium | reverse complement strand
ATTCGCCACTGATGCCATGGACTCGGAGCGACGCGGAGTCGATCGCCCGCTCGGGGCACAGATAGCGATGGAACGTACGCCCGGTCCGCCGGCGTGCCGCGAGCTCGATGCAGCCGATCTCGATGATCCGGTGACCGAGGTCCGCTTCGAGTCCGGTGGTTTCCGTGTCGAGCACGACCTGCCGCATGCGTCGCGCGTCCGTGGTTCAGCCGAGGACCGCGTCGCGCAGCACGGCGACGACGCGTCGCTGCTGGTCGTCATCGAGGTACGGATGCATCGGCAGGCTGATCACGCGTTGCGCGGCGCGCTCCGCAGCCGGAAAGGCGCCGACGCGATAGCCGAGCGGCGCGAACACCGGCTGCAGGTGCAGCGGTACCGGATAGTGCACGGCGGTGGGGATCCCTGCGGCCTTCATCCGCCCCTCGACGCCGGCGCGGTCGTCGACCTCGATGGTGTACTGGGCGTAGACGCTGCTATTGCCGGGCGCGAGCCAGGGCGTGACGACCCGGTGGTGGTACCCGACGAGGGCCTCGCCGATCAGCTCCCCGTAGCGCGCTCCGATCCTGGCGCGCGCCTCGACCTCCTCGTCGAACACCTCGAGCTTGGCGAGCAGCACCGCCGCCTGAAGCGTGTCGAGCCGGCCGTTGAGCCCCAGGCGCGGGTGGTGGTAACGGCGATCCTGTCCGTGGACACGGATCTCGCGCATCGCGACGGCGAGCGCTTCATCGTCGGTGAACAAGGCCCCGCCGTCGCCGTATGCGCCGAGCGGTTTTGAGGGAAAGAACGAAGTCGAGCCGATCAGCGACAGCGCACACGAGCGCCGACCGTGCTGTGTGGCGCCGAAGCTCTGCGCCGCGTCCTCGATCACCGGCAGGCGGTGGCGCTCGGCAATGGCGTTGATCGCGGTCATGTCCGCGCACTGTCCATACAACGACACCGGCATGATGGCGCGCGTGCGCGGCGTGATCGCCGCCTCCAGCTGCGACGGATCGAGGTTCCAGGTGCGCGGCTCGATGTCGACGAACACCGGCGTCGCCCCGGCGAGCAGGATCATCTCCCCGGTGGCGATGAACGTGAACGGCGGTGTGATCACCTCTGCGCCGCGTCCGATACCCAGCGCCATGAGCGCGATCAGCAGCGTGTCCGTGCCGCTCGATGCCGCGATGCAGTGCCTGGTGCCGGCATAGCGCGCAAGCGCGGCCTCGAGCTCGGCGACCTCCGGGCCGAGGATGTACTGCCCGTGTGCGAGCACCTTCGCCATGCGCGCGTCCATCGCGGGCTTGAGGCGCCGGTACTGCGTCTTCAGATCGATGAAATCCATGGTGGGCCCCGTCGGTGCGGGCGACAGTGTACACGTTGACTCGCAGTCACCGGTCCGCGGTGCGGTCAGCCGGCAGTCAGCAGCGCGTCGATCGCCCGGTTCGCCAGCACGTCGGCCGCTTCGTTGCCCGGGTGACCGGCATGGCCACGCACCCAGTGCCACTCGATGCGGTGCCGTGCGGCCTCGCGCTCCAGCGCGAGCCAGAGGTCGGCGTTCTTGACCGGCTTGCGGTCCGCGGTCTTCCAGCCACGCGCCTTCCACTGTGGCAGCCACTCGGTCACGCCGTTGCGCACGTACTGCGAATCCGTGTACAGCCGAACGCGGCACGGGCGCTTGAGTGCGGCGAGGGCCTCGATCGCCGCCGTGAGCTCCATGCGGTTGTTGGTGGTGCTCGATTCGGCTCCCGAGAGCTCGCGTTGCCGGTCCCCGGCGACGAGCAGCGCGCCCCAGCCGCCGGGACCCGGGTTGCCGCGGCAGGCCCCGTCCGTATAGATGTCGACCTCGCTCACGCCGCGTTTCGCCGCGTCGGCTCTGCGATGCCGCCCACCACGGTGCGCGGCCGGCTCCAGGTCGGACGGATCGGCGTGAGACACCGGACACGCTTGCAGGCACGCAGCAGGTAGGCGCCTGCGAGCGGCGGCGCAACCACTGGCCCGCGTCGCTCCAACCATCCGCGGCCGTCACCGCGCCGGCCGCGCTGCCATGGCGGTGCAAACAGATAGCGTCGCGTGCCCGTGAGCTCGAAACCGAGCAGGGTCAGCCAGTCGCGCAACCGCCCCTCGCCGAGCAGTCGTTGCGCCGGCGGCGGAAACCGGCCGCGCGAGAGACGGCGACGCAGACCCCAGGGGCCGAGCGGGCTGAACCCGCAGACCAGCACCTGACCCTCGCCGCACAGCACGCGGTCGACCTCGCGCAGCAGCTCGTGCGGATTGGGCGCGTACTCGAGCGTATGTGGTAGCAGCACCGCCTCGACCGAACCGCTGGCGACCGGCAGCGCGTCGTATTGCGCGCGCACGGCCCCGGGTCCGCTCGCGTTGGGCGCAATCCAGCGACGATGCTGCGTCCGCGCGCTGGCGGACAGCTCGCTGCCGCGTCCCCACGCGCCGATCTGCAGCAGCTCGAAACCGAACACGTCCGCCAGCGCATCGCGCAGCAGTTCGCGCTCGAGGTCGACGACCTCGCGTCCGAGCGGCGAATCGAGCCAAAGCGCGGCGTCTGACATATTCCTCATGCTCCGCAAGGATAGCCGCCGCCGGCCGGAAACGCGCGAAAACGTGCGACATAGTGTGGAATTTTCCCTTCCGACGGGCTCTAATACCGGCGCCCGGACTCATGACCCGCCCCAGGGGGATGCATGCTCGAAGTGAGCCCGGTGCGGGCATTCGCGGACAACTACATCTGGCTGATCCGCACGCCAGGAGATCCGGCCGGTGCAGCCGTCGTAGATCCGGGGGACGCCCGCCCCGTCGAAGACGCCCTCGATGAGCAGGGGCTCAGGCTGCGCGCGATATTCGTGACGCATCACCACGCGGACCACGTCGGCGGTGTCCGGGAGCTGGTTTCCCGCCACGCGGCGCCCGTGCTCGGGCCGGCGCGCGAGCAGATTCCGTGCATCTCGCGGTCGCTGTCCGACGGCGATCACGTGTGCCTCGATACCCTAGAGCTCGAGTTCTCCGTCCTCGACATCCCGGGCCACACCCGCGGTCACATCGCCTTTCACGGCCATGGCGCGGTTTTCTGCGGCGACACGCTGTTCAGCGCCGGTTGCGGGCGGCTGTTCGAGGGGACGCCGGCACAGATGTCTGCCTCGCTCGAGCGGCTCGCCGCGCTTCCCGCCGAGACGCAGCTCTACTGCGGGCACGAGTACACGGTGGCCAACCTGCGGTTCGCGCAGGCAGTCGAGCCCGGAAACGCCGAGGTCCAGTCCACCCTCGAGGCAAGCCGTGAACTGCGTTCACGCGACGAGCCGACGCTGCCGTCTACGATCGGCCTCGAACGACGCATCAATCCGTTCCTGCGCTGCCGGGAGCCTGCGGTAAAGGCCGCCGCGACCGCCCGCGCGGGCCGGCCCGTGAGCTCGGCAGAGGAGGTCTTCGCCGTGATCCGCTCCTGGAAGGATGGGTTCCGCTGACATGCGGCGTACGCCTGCCCTCGCGCTCGCCCTGTTTGCGGCCGCGGCGCTGCTCGCCGGGTGCAGCACGTCCCGGACACGCCAATATTCGAGCCTTCCGCCTGCACCCGCCCATCCCGAGCGCGCCGAGTCGGCCCTGCCGTCGACCCCTGCCCTGCCGGCCACCGACCCGGGCGAGGCGCCGGGTGCGTATTCCGATCTGCTGGACCGCATCCGCGCCGGCTATGTGCTCACCGACGTGCAGCATGCCGCCGTCGACCGCGAGATCGAGCTCTACCGTTCGCAGCCCGACTTCCTCGACCGTACGTTCCGGCGCGGGGCGCGCTACCTGCATTACATCGTCACCGAGATCGAGAAGCGCGGCATGCCGATGGAGCTCGCGCTGCTTCCGGTGGTCGAGAGCGCTTTCAACCCGCTCGCCTACTCGAGGAGCCGCGCCTCGGGACTCTGGCAGTTCATACCGGCAACCGGCCGCCACTTCGGGCTCGACCAGACATGGTGGCTCGACGAGCGCCGCGACGTGATCGAATCGACCCAGGCTGCGCTCGGCTATCTGCAGTACCTGCATGACTACTTCAACGGCGACTGGTTCCTGGCCATTGCGGCGTACAACGGTGGCGAGGGCACGGTGAGCCGCGCAATTCAGGCCAATTCGCGCGCCGGTCGGGCGACGGATTTCTTCGATCTCGCGCTGCGCGCCGAGACCCGGCAGTACGTCCCCAAGCTGCTTGCGATCCGCCGCATCGTGGCCGACCCGCGTGCCTACGGACTGCAGTTCGCGCCGATCCCGAACCGACCGTACTTCGACGTCGTCGAGCCGGGGCGTCAGGTCCATATCGGCAACGCCGCCGAGGTGGCGGGCGTGAGTCAGGACGACATGTTCGCGCTCAACCCCGCTTACAACCGCCAGACGACGCCGCCGCAGGGTCCGCACCGCCTGCTGCTGCCGGTCGAACGCGCCGAAGTGCTGCGCCAGGCGATGCTCGTTCCGGACAACGGCACCCGGCTCTGGTCGGCGAGCGTGCCGGAGCCGCAGGGCCGGCATTTCGTCGCCCGGGGCGAAACGCTGTCTTCGATCGCGCGCCACTACGGCGTCTCGGTCGCCGACCTGATGGCCGCGAACGACATGCGGGGCTCGACGATCATCGCCGGCCAGCGGCTCGTCATCCCCGGCCGCGCCGATCAGGGCGCCTTCCGGCCCGCGGCTGCGGTGACTGCCGCGGGGTCGGCGACCCCGACCGCGGAAGCCGTCGCGACTCCGGCGGTGCACACGGTGCGCTCCGGCGACACGCTGTGGGGCATCGCCCGGCAGTACGGCGTGACGGTACCGGAGCTCGCTGCGTCGAACGGGATCGACACTCAGACGCGCCTTGCGCTCGGCACCCGGCTCACCGTTCCCGCCGCGAGCGGCAGCTATACACGCGTCGCCGCCGCGGCCGAAACCACCCGGGTCACCTATCGCGTGCAGCGCGGCGACACGCTTTCGCAGATCGCCGAACGCTTCCAGGTCACGATCCGCCAGCTGATGGGCTGGAACGATCTGCGCAGCCCGCGCTCGCTGCGCGCAGGACAACGCCTGATACTCTACGTCGACCCGAGCCGCTTCAGCGGAGGTTGACCGTGGGGTTTCTTGCCGGCAAGCGTGCCTTGATCGTCGGGCTCGCGACCGAGCGTTCGATCGCGTACGGCATCGCCGCAGCGATGCATCGCGAGGGCGCCGAGCTCGCCTTCTCCTACCAGAACGACCGTCTGAAGGACCGCGTCGCGGAGGTTGCGCAGAGCTTCGGCGCAAATCTCGTGCTGCCGATGGACGTCGCACATGACGCGGAGATCGACGCTGCGTTCCAGCGCGTGGGCAGCGCCTGGGGCGGGATCGACGTCATCGTGCACAGCGTGGCCTTTGCGCCGCGCGAGCAGCTCGCGGGCGGTTTTCTCGACAGCGTGACGCGCGAAGGCTTCCAGGTCGCGCACGACATCTCGAGTTACAGCCTGGCCGCGCTCGCGAAGGCGGCACGGCCGTTGATGTCCGGACGCAAGGGCGCAATCCTCACGCTCACCTATCTCGGCGCGGTGCGCTCCATCCCGAGTTACAACGTCATGGGACTCGCCAAGGCCAGCCTCGAGGCGAACGTGCGCTTTCTCGCGGCCGATCTCGGCCCCGCCGGCACGCGCGTCAACGCGATCTCCGCAGGCCCAATCAAGACCCTGGCGGCAGCCGGTGTGAGCGGCTTCCGGCGCATGCTGAGCCAGGTCGCCGCGGCGGCGCCGCTGCGCCGCAACGTGACGATCGAGGAGGTCGGCAACGTCGCAGCGTTCCTCTGCTCGGACCTGGCCTCCGGCGTCACCGGCGAGGTCGTATACGTCGACGCGGGCTTCAGCCACGTCGGAATGTCGTTTGCCGAAGGCGGCGACTGACAGGAAAATGGCTCCGAGCCATTTTCCTGAAGGCGGCGAGTGACTATTCGAACGCCTTGTCGTTGCGCTTGATGCGCGCGTCGCTCGTGAGCTGCGCCACGTAAGCGGCGAATTCGGACGCGGCGGTCACGCTGGCGGCGACCCGCGCGTGTTGCGCGAGCTCCGCCGGCTGATCAGGTGGCGTTCCCGGACGGCGCCCGTAGACCACGAACAGCACGGGATCGCCGCTCGCGAGCGTCGCCTTGCCGGGGGTGGGCCATGCATCGACCGCAGCCGGGGCGCGGGCCGCGAACACCGCGGCGACCAGTTCTTCGGGCAGATCCGCCTTGCGGCGCTCCACCGTGACGCGCGCGGCCGGTGTGAGACCGAGGCCGGTCACGACCTCGGTCCAGGCGGCGCCCTTCCCCAGCTGGGCGAGCGCGGCATCGGTGGCCGCCATGGCTGCCTTGCGCGCGGACTGCTGCCCGAGCGTCGCTTCGATCTCGGTGCGCACGGCGGCAAGCTCCTTCTGGCGGGGCTCGGCATGCGCAGTCACTCTCAGCACCACGACCCGATCGTCGCCGAGGCTGATCGGCGGGCTGTTCTGGCGCTCGACCAGCACCTCTTCCGAGAAGGCCGCCTCGATTATT
>JBQGDL010000096.1:0-15381 GCA_052039045.1 Steroidobacteraceae bacterium | reverse complement strand
GCGATGCCGATCAGGAACAGGTATGCCCAGACCACGCCCTGGGCCAGGAAGTAGGCGAACATCGCCGCGAGCGCGAGGCCCTTCGCCGCTGCCGGCAGGTTCACCGCGTCCTTTTCGATCTGCACGGTGTTCTCGCCGGATACCGGGAAGTACTTGAGCCACGGCAGCGCCACCAGGGGGAAGAGCGCGAAGAACCACAGAACGCCAGTGAGTCCCGCCAGGCCGTAGGCCGTCGGCATCGCGAGCAGAGCGAAGGCGCCGTAGGTCAAGACCCACATGATCAGGTAGCCGAAATTGCGGTCGGCGCGGCGAGTGAGACCGATGGCGGTGAAGGACAGCGAGATGAGACCGCCAGCGCCGATGCCCGCCACAAACCGCAGCACCGCGAACGTCGTGACGTCGCGCACCAGCGTGCACGCGAGGTTGGTCACCACCATGATCGCGAGCGACCATGCTATGACGCGACGCCAGTTGAAGCGTTGTGCGGCGAAAGTCATCGCCACCGTCGTCGCGGCGATACCGAACATCTCCGCGGAGGCCACGTAACCGGCCGCCCGATCGTCGAACCCCAGGTACTGCACCATGCCCTGCACGAAGCCGGGCTGCACGATGAAGACCTCGGGTCCGACCACCCCGAGCAGGATCGCGCTCACCAGCGTCCGCGATTCGGTCGCATCGCCGGCGCGCGCAGTCCCCATGGCTTCCATGCCGTCTCCGTTACTGGAAGTTGTAGCGGAAGCTGATACCCGCCCAGAGCGGCTTGCCGTAGGCCTGCTGGTTGAAGCCGAACGTGCCGGTGAAGTCGAACGTGTAGACGAGATATTCCTCTTCCGTGATGTTGTCGACGAACGCCACGATCTCCCAGGGCGACGCGTCGTTCGCGTACGACAGCCGAAGGTTGCCGACGGCGTAGCCGTCCTCGAACGACACCGGAACGTTCTGGATGTCGTAGTAGATGTCGTCCTGGTAGGTGACCGTCGCCTGGATCGCAGTCCGGCCACCGAGCATCGGCCACTCGTAGCGCACCGACGCGTTCGCGGCGACGTCGGGCGCCGCGACCATCTCACGCTCGCGCAGTACGCCCGACGGGCTCGGGATGTCCTTCGCCTTCGCGTCGAGGATCGCCAGACCGAGCCCGATGTCCCAGCCCTCTGCGGGCGAGGTCTGCAACTCGAGCTCGCCGCCGGTCACCTCGGCGTCGGTGTTGAAGATGATCTGGTTCAGCAGCTCGAAGCGGAAGGTCTGGAAGTCCTCGTAGTCATAGTAGAACGCCGCCGCATTGAAGCGCGTGCGCCCCTCACCCCACGTCGACTTGAGCCCGACCTCGTAGCTCGTCAGCGTCTCCTCGCCGAACGGGATGGTCTCCACCGTGTTGCTGGCAAAGATGAATGTCTGGTCCAGGAAGCCGACATTGAAGCCGGCCGGCTTGGTGCCGCGCGACACCGAGGCATACAGCAGCAGGTCGTCGCTGGGCTTGAAATCCAGCTCGAGCTTGCCGCTCCACGAGTCTTCGTCGTGCTCGGCGAGATCGCCCACGCTGGCCTGGTCGAAGTCGAACGCAACGTTGGTCGGCAAGCCGACGATGTCCGTGAAAAACCCCGACGTGTCCACGTTCAGGTAGTCGAGGTCCTTCTCGTCGTTCGCCCAGCGTGCTCCCGCGATGACCGTAAACTGATCCGACAGATCGAACTCGAGTTGCCCGAACCCGGCGATGGACTCGCTGTTCTGAGTGTAGACGGCGTCGAAGAACACGAAGCCGAGATTGGTCAGGTCCAGCAGGTAGTGACCGTCGACCTCGTTGTCGAAATAGAACGCACCGAGCAACCAGCGGAACGTATCGCTTCCGCCGGCCGCGCGCAGCTCCTGGGTGAAGGTCTTGGTCTCCGCACCGAATGTCGGCTGGATCAGCGGAGCCGGACTCGCCTCGGTGTCCTCCTCCTGCAAGCGCTCGACCTTCTGGGAGGCCGTGATCGAGGTGATCGTGACATCGCCCACGTCCCAGTCGATCTTGAGCGACCCGCCCGACGCTTCGGTCTCGACGCGGCCGTTTCGGTCGTAGTCGCCTTCCCACGGATCACCGTCCGTATCGCGGTAGCCGAAGCAATCCGTGCCGGGCGCAGGTCTGCCCTGGATCCCGTCGGTTGCCGGGTCGCAATCTACGCCTAAGCTGTTCTCGTCCGGCCCCAGCGGCACGCTATCGCCGTTTGCATCGCGGGTGGTCGCCTGGTGCTGCCACGCGCCGACTGCAGCTTCATTGTCTGAATAGTTCCCCGAGAGCAGGAACCGCAGCGCGTCCGACGGCTCCCACTGCAGCTGGAGCCGCGCCGCCCGCGAGTCGCCCTCGTTGTAATCCGGCGCGTCCGGCGTGCCGCTGAAACGGTTCTCGGTCCAGCCGTCGTACTTGTCCATCGCGGCGGACAGCCGCGCTGAGAAGGTGTCGCCGAGCGGACCACCGATCGCCGCTTCTGCCTTGATCTGGTTGTAACTGCCGTAGGTCAGGTCGATGTATCCGTCGAGTTCGTCGGTCGGCCGCTTGCTGATGAAGTGCACGAGCCCGCCGGTGGTGTTGCGACCGAACAGCGTTCCCTGCGGCCCGCGCAGCACCTCGACGCGCTGCAGGTCGAAGAGCTGGAAGCTCAAGCCCCCGGACGCCGGGCGATACACCTCGTCGACGTACACCGCGACCGGGTTCTCGTTGGCGTCGGCGAAGTCGTTCAGCCCGACACCGCGCAGAAAGAAGTTGATCACGCTCGATTCGGCGTTCGGCGTCGTGTAGACGAGGCCGGGTGTCATCGCGACGACGTCGGTGCTGTCGGTGAAGCCGAGCTCGCGGATCTGCTTGTCGCTGAACGCCGTCACCGCGATGCCGACGTCCTGCAGACTCTGCTCGCGCTTCTGCGCGGTGACGATGATCTCCTCGAGCCCCGCCTGTGCCGCAGCGGTGCCGCTCCAGGCGAGCGTCACAGCGACGCACAGGATGTGGATGTAGTGATGTTTTGGTGCCACGGTGCCTGCCCCCTTGACCAGCCTGCCGCCGATTTGGCGCCTGTCCGCCGCCGGATGTCTAGTCGCTCCGCGCATCCGGCTTGTACCAGGATGCATTTGCCGCGTCGGCCTGCCCGTTTCGCATCCGCAACAGGAAGCGCCGCGGCGGGGCGCCAAGCTCCCGATTGAAGCAGCGCGTCATGTGCGACAGGTCGTAGAAACCCCAGTGGAGCGCGAGATCCGTCAGCGACCGGGAGGGACCCGCCGCTTCGAGGGATTCCCGGCAGCCCGCGACCCGGCGGCGCCGGATATAGGCGCCGACCGTCATGTCCTCGCCTTCGAACAGGGAATGCACGTAGCGCGTGCTCAGGCGCAGTGCGGCCGCGATCGTGGCGGGTCCCAGGCGGCGCTCGTGCAGGTGTTCGCCGATGTAGAGCTTCACCCGTGTCAGCTGCCCGGAGCGCGACGTCGGGGCGGTTCGCGCGCGGGCGTTGAGAACGGTGCCGAGCAGGTCGAGGATGTTCGCCTCCACGCGGCGCATCATCGGTGCGGCGAGCCGGTCCATCCACGCGGTGACCTGGAAAACGAAGCTGCTGAGGAGCCCACAGTCTGCGTCGTCCCCGGCCATCCGCACGCCGAGAAACTGGTCCGGGTCAGGGGTCAGCCGGCGCATCACGGACTGCGGAATGACCAGCACCGGCATGTCGTACGGCCCGCGGAAGCGCAACGCATAGGGCTCGGCCGTCGAACAGACGACGAAGTCCCCCGACCTCATGTGGACGTCGCGTCCGCGCTGGGTCCACAGCGACTCACCCATGCGCTGAAACTTGATCAGGTAGGGCGGATCGTCGATCCGGGCGATGTCCTGCGCTCGCCGGCGAACGGACAGCGGAGGTGTGGCGACGCGCACCAGGTGCAGCCGGCCGAAGTCGGTGGATTCCAACCGCGCGTCGAACGCTGCGCGCGCGACGCGGTCGATGTCTAGCGTCATGCGGCAGAAGACGCCGTCGACGATGCCGTGGAAACAATCGAAGCGCTCCCGCGGCTGAGCCGTTGCCAGCGAGTAGGACTGGTACATGCGGCGCTACTCCGCGTCGCGGAGAACGGCGTCCCGCGTCGCGGTCACTTCGAGCAGTGGCCGGCCGCGGGCTCGCGCCACCTCGGCGGCCGTGAACGGCGCAATCTGTCGCGCGGCCTGCGCGGTGCTGAATTCGGCGAGCACCCAGTTGAGCACTTCGGCCGTCCCGGCGTCATCGAGCGTCGTCTGCGTGACACCCGGGATCCTCAGAACATAGTCGCGCCCCTGCGGCGAGGCGCTGATTTTCGCCAGCGTTTGCCGGAACGAAGGGACTTTGCCCTCGAGGCCGAGCCCCGCCTCGCCATGGCAGCCCATGCAGTGGAGCAGGTAGTTCCGGTGCGCACGACTCGCGTCGGCGGCGGCGCTGCCGGCGAGCAGCATGAGGGCAACTGCCACCAGCGGACGCACGCCTCAACCCGCCTTCTCTGCGACGCCGACAATGCGCGACACCGTGCAGTGATACGCGATGTCGGACTTGCTGCCGACGCACCAGTTGTAGTCGTTCGCGACCGGTGGGCGGTAGATCGGCGCATCGCCCTCGTTGCGATTGCACAGGCAGCGACCGCAGGAAGATTTTCCGCAGCAGTCGTTATAGGACACGATGTAGTCGCGCCCGTCGCCGGCATTGCGGCAGGTGCCGACCCAGGTGACCGGTGCCGGTTCGGTGCCGGGCGGGCAAACGGTGGCGGAGCCACCGCAGCAGGCGCACAGGAAACCGTCGATGGCGCAGTAGCGCCAGTAGTCGCAGCTCGTGGGATCGCCGGGGTCCGCCGCCGTGCCGCCGGCCGTCGGCGCGGCGCCGCGTGCGATGGGCAACAGGGGCAGGCTCGCCGCTCCGACCAGCAGCGCGCCGACGCTGCGCAGCACGCTGCGCCGCGATACGGCCCCGGCCAGGCTGCGGCTCAATCGCTCGACGACGGCATCGAAATCAGGCATCGAACTCCCCCTGGGCATGACCGCCTCATGCGACGTCGCGACGCTCGCGGCCAGCCATCCACTCCTGCAGGGACGCGACCCCGCGCTCGCGCGCCTCGAACAGGCTGTCGAGATGCTCGCGGGAATTGACCAGGCCGCTGGCGCGCACGACTCCGGCGCCGTCGATCAATACCGCGTGCGGCAACCGCCCGGCGCCGTAGGCGATGCCGAGCGCTTCCGACAGCACGTACGTGAACTCCCTGAGCGACTCGGCCGCGATGAAATCGGCATGCTCGAGCCGCGGTCCGTCGCTGGCGAGGATGACCTTGGTCGACGGCTTTTCGCGGCGGCGGATCGCCCGCAGCGCCGGCAGCAGCGACTTGCAGACCGGACAGCTCGGCGACACGAAGACCAGCAGCGTGTCGAGCGCGGCCGGGTCCGCGGCCCCGATCGCGAGGGGCTGGCCGGCGAAGTCGCTCACCTCGACGACCGGTGCGGGCTGCCCCACTGCGAGCGACGCGGCGAGCTTGAGTGCTCCTGCTGGCGGCAGCCGCTGGTGCAGGATTCCGATCTGTCGCGCGAGAGCGAGCACAGCGACCCCCAGGCAGATCACCACGGCCCACAGCGTCGCGATAGCGATCCAGCCACCGACGCTCATGTGGGCGTGCTCACCGCGGAACGAAGGGTGACGCGCTGCAGGACCTCCTGCGCCGCGTACAGGATCGCGAGGCAGATCACTGCCCCGCCGATCGTCAGCGAATCCAGAGCCGTGAGTACGCGATCCGACACCGGCAGCGCGGCGGTGCACACGAGCGTGGCGAGCAGCAGGTTGCGGATCAGCATCCAACGGCTGATCGTATTGCGGGCGCCGACACCGAAACACCCGCAATCGATATTCGTGCGGCCGCGCCGCAGGTTCACGCCGATCGCAATCGCGTAGCTGGCGAGCAGCCCCGCGGCGACCAATGCCCCGGCCGGTCGCGACGCGGGCAGCGGCAGCAGCGCCACGGCAGCAAGCTCGAGCGCGACGACCGCGACGGCCAGAGCCCGCAGCAGCCGGTCGGGCGCGATACGGTACCCCGCCAGTGCCGCACGGAAACGCGGCCAGTCCGCCAGCTTGTGCAGCGCCGCGGCGCCGAACAGCAGCGCCGCACTCAGGGCGACGATGGCGGAGAACGCAGGGTCGATCGCGCTCACGCGGGCCCTCAGTAGGGTACGAGCGTGGTGGGGGTCAAGCCGATCTCGCCGATCGAGCGCAGCAGCTTGCCGCTCTTCGGATCGTAGACGTCGACCTTCGGCGCGCCGATGAAGATGGCGAACAGCACCGGGCTGGCGTCCGGTGTGATGGCAATCGAGGTGGCGGGGCTCCCGAGCTTGATCCGCCGCTCGCGCTTGCGAGTCGCGAGGTCGTAGACCCAGACCTCCGACCCGGGATCCTTGTGGGTCCACTCGCCGCCCTCGTGCATCAGGCTGTAGAGCCGGCCGCTCCCGCCGTGCAGCGACAGGTGCTGCATCCCGCCCGGCCGCCACGACGCCTTACGGTCGGCGGCATCGAGCAACGACCAGCGCGGCTGGGCCTTGGTTGCGTCGGCCGCCGTCTGGACCGGTACGACCTCACCGGCGAAGGTCGCGAAATACCAGGTGTCGCCGCGCCGGACGCCCTTTTCCGTGATCGGATCCTTGACCGCGTCGAACAGCTTCGCGGTTCGCGCCTTCGAGGCCGCCTTCCCGGCGTCGTCGAGACGCACGGTGAGCGCAGTCCCGTCGCCGCACAGCGAGAAGAAGCTGCGCGGGCCGGTTGGATACACGAGCGCGCAACCCGCGATGTCGATCTCGCCGACGAACTTCCGCGTCTTGACGTCGACGACGCTCACCGACTGCGCGGGCGTGAAGTTGTAGATCACGAGGAAGCGATCGTCGTCGGTCAGTGCGGCGTTCGCCAGCATCGGCATCTGGCTGGCGCGTTTCGACGGAATGCCGACCTCGGCGACCGGCGCGAGCTTGCGCGGGTCGTAGATCGTGACGACATCGGTGCGCTTGCCGCGCGTGCCGCGCGTGAAATACGCCTCCGGCGAGAGGATCGCCGAGCGGTTGCGCGTCGTTACGACGCCGTTGAACCCGTGGCCAGTGCTCAGCATGCCACGCATGTCCCCGCTGTCGCCGTCGACGAGGAACGCCTTGCCGTCAGCCATGTGGGGGAACACGACGTCGTTGACCCAGACCCAGTGCGGACCGGGTTTCGCCGGCAGATCGCTGCCGACCAGGGGTTCCGGCTTCAGTTGCGCGAGCGCCGGCACTGTCCAGCTCGTCGCGATCAGGCTGAGCGTGGCGAGGATCCGTCTTTCCGTCGTCTTCGCACGTGGCATGGCAACGGACTCCGCGGCGGTCGGGTTATTGCAGCTTGACCCAGGTCGTCTTGAGTTGCGTGTACTTGTCGAGCGCGTGCAGCGACTTGTCGCGACCGAAGCCCGACTGCTTGTAGCCGCCGAACGGCACCGTGATGTCGTGTGCGTCGTCGGCGTAGGCGTTGACCGCGACGCTGCCGCAGCGCAGCGCCCGGGCAAGGGTGTGCGCCTTGCTCAGATTCTGGGTCCAGATCGCGCCGGAGAGGCCGTACGTGCTCGCGTTCGCGATCGCGATCGCCTCTTCGGGCGTCCTGAAGGTGATCGTCGACAGCACCGGCCCGAAGATCTCCTCCCGCGCGATGCGCATGTCGTTGCGCACCGCGTCGAACACCGTCGGCTCGACGAAGAATCCGCCGCTATCGACCCGTGTGCGGTTTCCTCCCGTAACCAGTCGCGCGCCTTCCTTGCGACCGGCGTCGATATAGCCCAGCACGCGCTCGAGCTGGGATGCCTTGGCGATCGGCCCGAGCATCGTCTGCGCTTCCAGCGGGTCGGCGGGGGCGAGCTGCTGGCCGACCGCCTTCACGATCTCGAGGACCTGATCGCGCGCCGATTCCTCGATGATCAGCCGGCTCGCGGCCGCGCACACCTGTCCCGTGTTCAGGAAGATCATGAACGCCGCCGTCTGGGCGGCGACCGCCAGATCCGGTGCGTCCGCGAACACGATGTTCGGACCTTTTCCGCCGCACTCGGTCCAGACCGGCTTCATGTTCGATTCGGCCGAGTACTTCATGAAGAGCTTGCCGACCTCGGTCGAACCGGTGAAGCCGACGACGTCGATGCCGGGATGACGGCCGATCGCCTCGCCGACCGCCGGGCCGCCGGTGACGACGTTCAACACGCCCTCCGGAATGCCGGCTTCCTGCGCGAGCTCGGCGAATCGCAGCGCGGAAAGCGAGGTCTGCTCGTCGGGTTTGAGCACGACGCTGTTGCCGGCCGCGAGCGCGGGCGGCACCTTCCAGCCCAGCAGGCCCATCGGCCAGTTCCAGGGCAGCACTGCGCCGACGACGCCGATCGGTTCCTTCGTGACCAGCGCCAGCACCGAACGGTCGGTCGGCGCGACCTCGTCGTAGAGCTTGTCGATCGCCTCGCCGTACCACTCCAGCGCGTTCACCGCCCACTGAACGCAATATTCCTTCGAGATCGAAATCGGCATGCCCATGCTGAGCGTGTCGAGCAGCGCGAGCTCCTCGCGGTTCTGGTCGACCAGCGCGGCGAGCTTGAGCATGATCTTCTTGCGGGCGCGCGGTGCCATGCCGGACCAGACGCCCGAATCGAACGCCTTGCGCGCCGCGGCCACCGCGGCGTCGACGCCCTGCGGTCCGGTGTCAGTAAGCTTCGCGATGCTGCGGCCGTCGATCGGACTCACCAGGTCGAACTCGCCTCTGCCGGCGCCCTCGTCGAACCGCCCGGCGATGAACGGCCGGGTCCGCATACGCAGCGCCCGGGCACGGGCCCGCCAGTCAACCGCCGCCTGTGCTGTTGCCATGGTCCTGTCCTCCTGCCGTATCCGGCGCCCGGCGGGTATGCACGTCCCGTCGACGCACGCGGAAGCGCGATCGCGCTGGTCGGTCGTTTGAGCGATACGATCCGGCAACGCGGGCCGGATTGTCAAAGGGCGCTTCCGGGTCCCCGCTGGCGGGGGCGAGCTCCGGATCGGGACGGCGATCGAGGCGCGCAGGTCCATGCCCGGTGCGCCGCCGCGTCAGGGTGCCAGGCTCAGGTTGCTCATCACCCGGACGAGCAGCCCGTTCAGCAACCCGATGTCCCGTGCCGAGAAGTCCGCGAATGCGCGGGCGTAGACCCGGCCCGCGACCCCGCGCACCCGTTTCAGCGCGTCCTCTCCGCGGGGCGTGATGAGCACTTCGGTCACCCGGGCATCGGAGCTGCGGGTTGCGAGCCGCACGAGACCTGCCCGCTCCAGCCTGCGCACGACCCGGGTCATCGTGGACAGCCGGATCACCGCCTGGACGGCGATCTCGCTTACGCTGCGGGGACTGCGCTCGTGCAGGATCATGAGCGCCCGCCAGGTCGGCAGATCCATGCCGATCGACTTGAGCGCATCCGACATGTCGATCGCGTAGCGGCCCGCGATCCGGTTCAGCAGGTAGAAGGGGTAGTCCGCGATCCGGAAGCCGGGCGAGGCCGGATCCGAGCGCAGGCGAGTCGGCGACGGGCGCGAGACGTTCCTGACGCGGGCCGGGGAGGTCACGGGCGGCATGACGGGCGCGGCAATACTTGAAAAATCACGTGATCACGAGCGTATCATGAATCGATAGCGCTGCCAGCGGGGGTCGCGTGGCGGAGAGATCGTTCGCACGGGAAGTCGAGTCCCTTCGTCTCGGCGCAGGCCAGACGTTCGAGGGCGAGGCGATACTCGCCGTCACCAAGGCGTTGCTGCAGGCAGGGGTGGGCTACGTCGGCGGCTACCAGGGCGCGCCGGTGTCGCACCTCATGGACGTGCTGGCCGATGCCCGGGGCATCCTCGACGAACTGGGCGTGCGCTTCGAGTCTAGCGCCAGTGAAGCGACCGCCGCGGCGATGCTGGCTGCCTCCGTCAACTACCCGATCCGCGGGGCGGTGACCTGGAAATCGACGGTCGGCACCAACGTCGCCTCGGACGCGCTGTCGAACCTCGCCTCCGCCGGTGTCACCGGCGGCGCGCTGATCGTGCTCGGCGAAGACTACGGCGAGGGCGCCAGCATCATTCAGGAGCGCACCCACGCCTTCGCGATGAAATCGCAGATGTGGCTGCTCGACCCCCGACCCGATCTGCCCACGATCGTCCGGCTGGTCGAGCGCGGCTTCGAGCTTTCAGAGGCGAGCGCCACGCCGGTGATGCTGATGCTGCGGATCCGCGCCTGCCACATGCACGGCCGGTTCGTGGCGGCCGACAACCGCCGGCCGGCGTTCACGGCGGCCGAGGCACTCGCCGCGCCCCGGCGCAGCTACGATCGCATCATCCTGCCGCCGTCCACCTACCAGCAGGAGCGCGAGAAGATCGAGCGTCGCTGGCCGGCTGCCGTCGAGTTCATCGCCAGGCATCGGCTCAACGAACGGCAGGACGGCGAGCTCGGCGACATCGGCATCGTGCTGCAGGGCGGGCTGTACAACACGGTGCTGCGCGCGCTCGAGCGACTCGGACTCGCGGACGTGTTCGGCAGCTCGCGTGTGCCGCTGTACGTGCTCAACGTCACCTATCCGCTGGTGCCCGCGGAGCTCGTCGGGTTCGCCGCCGGCAAGCGTGCGCTGCTGATCGTCGAGGAAGGCCAGCCCGAGTATCTGGAGCAGTCGATCGGCCTCACGCTGCGCCAGGCCGGCGTTGCGACCGAGATCGTCGGCAAGGGTCCTCTGCCGCGCGCGGGCGAATACACGGGCGCCGTGGTGCGCCGCGGCATCGAGGCCTTCCTCGGGCGCTGCCGCCCGGACCTGCTGGGCACGGCGGCGGCGCCGTCGCCGCCGCATTCGTCACCGCGCGTGCGGGAGCAGCCGCTGCGGCCTGCGGCCGCGCTCGCAGTGCCCGCACGACCCTCGGGATTGTGCACCGGCTGTCCGGAGCGGCCGCTCTTCACCGCGATGAAGCTCATCGAGCGCGAGCGTGGTCCGCTGCACGTCAGCGCGGACATCGGCTGCCACTCGTTCGCGACGCTGCCACCGTTCGATCTCGGTGCGAGCATCATGGGGTACGGGCTCGGCACCGCCGGCGCCGCGGCACTCGAGGGCGGCGCGACGCGCGCGCGACCGGTGGCGCTGATGGGCGACGGCGGCTTCTGGCACAACGGGCTCACGAGCGGCATCGGCAACGCCGTGTTCAACCGCCACGATGGCATCACGGTCATCGTCGACAACGGTTACTCGGCGGCCACCGGCGGCCAGTACATCCCGTCCTCCCGGACCGACACGCCGGACCGCAAGGCGCACAATCCGATCGAGAAGGCGGTGCGTGGCGTTGGCGTCGAGTGGGTGCGTCGCGTGCACACCTACGACATGAAGGAGACGCTCGGCGCGCTGCGCGAGGCGCTCGAAACACCCGCGACCGGCCCGAAGGTGCTGATCGCGGAGGGCGAGTGCCAGCTGAACCGGCAGCGGCGGACCGCGCCGGAGATCAAGCAGCGGATCGAGTCGGGCGAACGGACGGTGCGGCCGAAATTCGGCGTCGACGAGGACGTCTGCACCGGCGATCGGTCGTGCATACGCCTGTCCGGCTGCCCTTCGCTCACGATCAGACCGGCCTCTGATCCGCTGAAGGACGATCCGGTCGCGCACGTCGACGAGAGTTGCGTCGGTTGCGGCGTGTGCGGCGAGGTGGCGCATGCGGCGGTGCTCTGCCCGTCGTTCTACCGCGCCGACGTGATCTTCAACCCCAGCCGCCTGGACCGGCTGCTGGCGCGGGTGCGCGCGGCGGTCATCGGCTGGCTGGCGGGCCCGCGCTCGCTGCGATGGACGTGACCGGCCGGCCGCTCACGCTGATGATCTCGGCGCTCGGCGGCCAGGGAGGTGGCGTGGTCGCCGACTGGCTGGTCGACGTCGCTCGCCGCGAGCGCCATCTCGTGCAGGCGACCTCCGTTCCGGGCGTTGCGCAGCGGACCGGGGCAACCTTCTATTACCTCGAGTTCTTCCCGGAGTCGAAGCTCCCGGCCGACGGACGGCGACCCGTCATGGCCCTGATGCCCACTCCCGGCGACGTCGACATCGTCGTGGCCGCGGAGGCGCTCGAAGCCGCCCGCGCGGTCGAGCGTGGGTTCGTGACGCCGGATCGGACGGCGTTGATCGCCTCGACACACCGCGTCTACACGATCGGCGAAAAATCCGCGCTCGACGACGGGCGTGCCGACGATGCGCGGCTCGCGGCGGAGACGGCGCGCGCTGCGCGGCGCTATCTCGCGTTCGATATGGCTGCGATCGCGGACCGGTCGGGCGCGATCATCAGCGCCGTGCTGCTCGGCGCGATTTCGGGCGCCGGCGTGCTGCCGTTCCGCGACGACTCCTATCGCGCCGCGATACGCGCCACGGGCAGGTCGGTCGACGCAAATCTGGTCGCCTTCGAAGGCGGGCGTGCAGCATCGGCCACGGCGGTCGAGGGGGGATTCGCCGCGGAGCACCCACCGGCCGCTCCGGGCAGCGGCGACCGGCTCGTCGCGGCGCTGGAGGCGGCGGACCCGGACGCCACGCTTGCGCCGGTATTGCTCGCGCGCATCGACGAGTTCCCCGACGCGCTGCGCGCGCTGCTGTCGGTCGCGGCACTGCGGCTGGTCGACTACCAGGACGTCGCGCACGCGACGCAGTATCTCGATCGCGTGGCGGCCGTGCTGGACTGCGACGCCGATCGGGCAGGAAGCCTGCGCCTCACACGCGAGGTCGCACATCGGCTCGCGATCTGGATGAGCTTCGAGGACACGATACGCGTCGCGGATCTCAAGACCCGCGCCGACCGCCTGGCACGGATACGCGCGCAGCTGCGCGTGCGCGACGGCCAGCTTGTCGAGATCACGGAGTTCATGAAACCGCGTGTCGAGGAGATCTGCGGCACGCTGCCGGCCCGGCTCGGCGGGCGGCTCCTCGCCTCGCCGGCGTGGCGGCGCCGGCTCGCGCGAATGACCGGCGACCGGGAGATCAGGACGACTTCGATCGGTGGCTTCGTGCTGCTGCGCTCGGTGGCGGCCCTGAGGCGCTGGCGGCGGGGCACGCTTCGCTACGCGGAGGAGGACCGGCGTATCGTGGATTGGCTTGCTCGCGTGGCGCGTCTCGCCGGTCGCGACTACGACCTTGCGGTAGAGGTGGCGGCCAGCCAGCGTCTCGTCAGAGGCTACGGCGACACACACGCACGCGGCTGGCGCGGGTTTGCCCGCCTGCTCGACGTGGCGGAGCGGCTCGCCGGCCGCCCGGGCGCAGCCGGCACGATGCAGCGCCTGCGGGCGGCTGCGCTCGCCGACGAGCTTGGGTCGGCGCTCGATCACGCGCTCACACAGCTCGACCGGGCGGCGGTCCCGGGGGAAATTGGCTCGGAGCCATTTTCGTCCAGCGGGAAAAATAGCTCCGAGCCGATTTTGGGAGGGGCCGCATGAACCGATATCGGGACGACCCGGAGGCCATCCGCGCACTGGTGCGCGAGGACTGCGTGCACCGCGACGTGTACCTGAGCCAGGAGATCTTCGACCTCGAGATGCGCCACCTCTGGCGCAACACCTGGCTCTACGTCGGTCACGACAGTCAGGTGCCGAACGCCGGGGACTTCTACGCGACCGAGCTCGCGCGCCAGCCAGTCATCATGCTGCGCGACGCCGAGGGGGCGATCCGCGTGCTGATGAACCGCTGCGCGCACAAGGGCGCGAAGCTCGTATCCGCGCGCGAGGGCCGTTGCGAAGGCGGTTTGCTGCGTTGCCCGTACCACGGCTGGACCTACCGGCTCGACGGCTCGATCCGCACGATCCCGGTGAAGTCGGGCTACGAGGGCACCGGGCTCGCCTCCTCTACGGCCGGAGCCGGTATCGTGCCGGTGCGCAACGTCGCCAGCCACCGTGGCTTCGTGTTCGCGCGCCTGTCCGAGACAGGCCCCGGCTTTCACGAATACTTCGGCGACGCCCTGACCTCAATCGACAACATGGTCGACCGCTCGCCGCTCGGCCGGCTGGAAGTCGCCGGCGGCGTGCTGCGCTACATGCACGACAGCAACTGGAAGATGTTCGTCGAGAACCTGAACGATACGATGCACCCGATGGTGTCGCACGAATCGGCGGCCGGCACGGCGAAGAAGCTCTGGGCCGGCCACCCCGACGACGAGCCCAAGCCCATGGCGATCGAGCAATTCCTGCCGTTCGTCAACGGCTACGAGTTCTTCGACAAGATGGGCGTGCGCATCTACGACAACGGCCACAGCTATACCGGCGTGCGCTACTCGATCCATTCCGCCTATTCCGCGATCGGCGACTACGAGCGGCAGATGGAGCAGGCCTACGGAGCCGAGCGTGCGCGAGCGATCCTGGGCGAGGTGCGTCACAACACCGTCTACTACCCGAGCCTGACCATCAAGGGCGCGATCCAGGCCATCCGCGTCGCTCGACCGATCGCGCCCGACCGCACGCTGCTCGAGAGCTGGACGTTCCGTCTCGCCGGTGCCCCGGAGTCGCTGCTCAACCGCACGGTGCTCTACACGCGGCTCATCAACGCGCCGACCTCGATCGTCGGGCATGACGACCAGCACAATTACCACGCGATCCAGGAGGGGCTCGCGACCGACGGCAACGAGTGGGTGAGCCTGCATCGCAATCACACGCCCGCCGAGACGGAAGGTCTCGCCGGCGACTACAACGGTCTGAGCGAGGTGTCGATGCGCGGCCAGTACCGCGCCTGGGCCCGCTACATGACGCTCGACATGCCGGCCGGGGGGCGCCCGTGAGCGCGCTCGCCAGCGCCGCCGAGCTCGAGCAGTTCGTGTACGACGAGGCGCGCCTCATCGACGAGAAGCGCTTCGAGGAGTGGTACGAGCTGTTCACCGACGACGGCCGTTACTGGATGCCGCTCACGCGCGGCCAGCCGGACGGCGAGAACCACACCTCGCTCTTCTACGAGGACAAGCTGCTGCTCAAGGTGCGGATCGAGCGGCTGCAGAGCCCGCGGTCGTTCTCGCAGCACCAGCCGAGCTGGTGCCAGCACGTGCTGCAGCGGCCGTGGATCGAGGACGACGGCTCCACTACCGGCCGCTGCCGGATGCGGACGCCGTTCGTATATGTCGAGTCGCGGCTCGACGACCAGCTCGTTCTCGCCGGCATCGTCACTCACCGCCTGCGGCGCGAATCGGGTGGACTGCGCATCGAACTCAAGAAGGTGGAGCTCACGAACTGCGACGCGGCGCTGCCGTCGATCCAGCTCTTCCCCTGAGACCGGCTGAGTGACGAATGTAGCCGGCACGGTGCACGACTCGTTCGCGGCCAGCGCGCGGCGCTGGGCGGCGCGGCCGTTTCTGTCGGTCACCGCCGGCACGGCGGCCGCTTACGGCAT
>JBQGDL010000095.1:0-2064 GCA_052039045.1 Steroidobacteraceae bacterium | reverse complement strand
CGAGAATGCGCGTCAACTGCTCATCGAGCAGGTCGCGACGCTGCAGCGTGCCGAGCAGCGGGATGGGCACGTCGCGTAGTCCACGCGCGGCACCCGCCAGCGCGCCGGCGATGGCGCCGTACGCGGCCGGATCCGGTGCGTCCGTGACGGCGGCCCGCAATGCCGCTTCGAAGCCTTCACCGGCCACGACGATCCTGCGTACCCGGTCGAGCAGGCGAATCGCGTCCGCGCGGGGCGCGGCACCCTCCGCGCCCGCCTCGACCGGTCCGGCCTTGAGTGACGCAACCTCGGGCTTCAGCGGTCGCGCACTCCAGAAACCGGCGTGCGGCGCGTACGGAGGTTCGGCGAGCGCCGCGGCCTCACCGCGCAGCAGGCCAGTCAGCATCGCCGCCAGATAACGGCAGGCATCCACGATGTGCGGTGACTGATGCGTGGTCCGCGAGCACTCCCCGGCCAGCGCAACTGCGGCAGATGCATCGGACTCGATCAGCGCCGCGACGACGGCACGCGACAGGCTCGCCGTGCCGCGATCGCGCGGATCGTGCGATCCGGCCATCGGCTGCGCGCGCCAGCGGTAGGTCGCCAGCGCGCGCGCCACGTCCGGCGAGGCGTGCTGTGGTCCCGCGGTCGCGGCCAGATACCCCTCGCTCTGCCAGCGCAGGAAGCGCTGCATCTGGTCACGCGGATCGAGCCCGCCACACACGACCAGACTGTCCGCGACGCACAACGCGAGCGCAGTGTGCTGCGTCCACACGCCCGCCGCGCCCCCGGTCGCGAGCGATGCGCCGAACGCGTCGCCGACCGCGAGCCCGAACAGCGCGCCCGCGGCGCGCTCGCGCAACTCCGGTTCGGCCATTGCCGGTCCCGGCGGAGTGCGCTCGCGCACGTCCGGTTCGGTCATCGCCGGTCGCGGGGGATCGCGCTCGTGCAAATCCGGCTCGGTCATCGCGGGCTGCGGCGGGGCGGGCACGCCGGGCGCCCAGTTGCGCACGAACTCGACCTGCTCTTCGGTCTCCGGGACCAGTGACCAGGTTCGGGATCGCGCCGACTGGCGCCACAGCTCCTGCAGCGTGTTCATGGCGTTGCCGCGCGCGTCGTGTTCCGCGAGCCAGCATCCGACCGCCATCGCACTGCGTCCGACGCCGGCCCGGCAATGCAGATAGACGATGTGACCCGATGCGAGCGCATCTTCGATCAGGCGCAGGATGCGGGTCATGACGTCCCGCGTGGGCACGTCGTGATCGGGGATCGGCTCGCGCAGGTAGACGATGCGACGGCCCTCCGGCGTTGCAAACGGCAGGAAGGCCTCGTAGGCGGGCGACTCGTCGGCCTCCGTCAGATCGATGAAGCAGCTCACGCCGATCGCGAGAAAGCGTCGCAGACGATCCATGGCCGACGCGCGGGACGTCGCCCCCGGGTGCTCGCCGGCGAGCAACCGCGCGGGCAGCACCCAGTACGAGTCCGGTATCGGACGCTCGGGCAGCGCTTCGCGGACCGCGTCGGACGGCGGGGCGTTCATCGTCCGAATCATACGGCAGTGGTGCAGCGGCCGGCGTGCGGTCGCAGGACGCGGCGGCGCCCGGGCGTAGCGCTGCGGAACGGCTGCGGCGCGGCCTCGAGCTGTGACAGACTTAGCGACGTCGCGGCGCAGCGGGTCCGGTGGCGCCGCACGCAGAACATACCAATCGGGGGCACCTTGTCCATTATCAAACAGCTCATCGCCCGCAAGTCCGTCGCCGCCATCACCGAGGAGCTCGAGTCTGCGCCGCGCCTGAACCGGGTGCTGGGGCCGGCCACGCTCACCTCGGTCGGTCTCGGCGCGATGATCGGCACCGGAATCTTCGTGCTGACCGGAACCGTGGCGGCACAGCACACGGGGCCAGCAATCACCATTGCGTTTCTCGTCGCGGCCATCGGCTGTGGCCTCGCGGCGCTCTGCTATGCCGAGCTCGCGTCGATGATCCCGATCTCGGGCAGCGCCTACAGCTACACCTATGCGACGCTCGGCGAGGGGATCGCGTGGTTCGTCGGCTGGAATCTCGCGCTCGAGTATCTGATGTCGGC
>JBQGDL010000094.1:0-42223 GCA_052039045.1 Steroidobacteraceae bacterium | reverse complement strand
TCTCCCCATCGAGCCATTATCACGAGAGACACGAGGGGTCCCAGCGCCATTGCGCCAACTAGGACAGGCCAGAGTTGAAGCAGCTCCGCCCAAGTGCGAACTTCAAGTTCGCCAGCCCAATAGAGGAGGGCAGCGCTTGCTGTCAAATACGCGACTGAAACGATGGCTAGGTATCGAGGGACTGTCATGTCTACGAAACCGAGTACGCCGCGTTTGATAGTGCCGCCTAACTACTATTAGGCCGCATAAATGCGGCTCTGCAAGGCCGCAGAAGTGCGGCATAACGTCATAAGGGCGTTGCTAAGCTCATGAAATCACTAGAGCACGCGGTTAGTTATACGTCAATAAATCGAAAGGCAAACACCGCACTCTAAGCCCGCCGGGGCCGCCGCTCCTCCACGCCCTCCATCGCGAGCTCGAGCGGCGCAAGTTCGCCACGCACTTCTGCATCGGCCCGCTGCATGTCCACCTCCGCCACGGTGGACGCCTGCTCGGTCAGGCGCTCGAGGATTTCGGCTTGCACCCGTCCGCGCTCGTAAGCGACGGAGTAGGGAATCTCGTGGTGGAACATCACCATCGAATAGCGCGGGATGAAGCGGTCCGGGTAGCGGCGCTCGAGCTCGAACGACAGTTCCTTGCGCAGCAGAAACTTCGGGTCGCGCACCGTATCGCGCATCTCGATGTAATTCTCGAGCGCCATCGCGGCGATCGCGTCGGTGTTCGGCTTGCGCACGCGCCCGAACTCGCAGAAGGCGCGCGACCAGTCGCCGGTCGCCTCGAGCTTCCGGTTGAGCTCGGCGCAGTCCTCGAAGCAGCAGTTCATGCCCTGGCCGTGAAACGGCACCATCGCGTGCGCGGCGTCGCCGAGCAGCACGGCCTTGTCCTGCACCGCCCAGCGATCGCAGTAGACGGTACCCATGCGGCCGATCGGGTTCTCGAGAAACTCGCGGGCCACATTCGGCATCAGCGGCACGACATCCGGGAAATGGCGGCGGAAGAAATCCTCGACCGCATCGCGTCCGTCGAGGCTCGCAAAGCTCTCCGCGCCGCGTAGCGGCAGGAACAAGGTCACCGTGAAGCTGCCATCGAGATTGGGCAGCGCGATCAACATGAAGCCGCCGCGTGGCCAGATGTGCAACGCGTGCTTCTCGATCCGGTGTTCGCCTGCGGGCGAGGCGGGCAGAGTCAGCTCCTTGTAGCCGTGCTCGAGCAGATCCTCGGTGACGCGGACGCCGAGCTGACCGGTCATAGCGCGGCGCACGATGGAGCCCGCGCCGTCGGCTGCGATCAGCGGCGCCATGCGCAGGCGCTGCGGATCGCCGGTGACCTCGTTGAGCATGACGAGCTCGTCGCGTTCGAAGTCGATTGCCCGTGCGGCGTGCAGGAAGCGCGGGCTTACGCCATAGACGCGCTGTGCATGATCGAGCAGTACACCATTGAGGCCCGGCCGTGATACCGAATAGATCACCTCGTGAGGACGCTGCCCGTAGGGCACGAAAGTCTGCCGGCCGTCGAGATCGTGCAGCATCCGCCCGCGCATCGGGATGACCAGCGGCGCAACCTCCTCGTACACGCCGGCCTCCTCGAGCGCCTCGATGCCGCGCGCAGCCAGCGCGAGGTTGATCGAGCGGCCGGCGTCCATGTCCACCTTGCGCAGATCGGGGCGCCGCTCGTAGAGCACGACCTTACGCGCGTTTCGCGCCAGGAAGATCGCCATAAGCGCGCCGGACAGCCCCGCGCCGAGGATCGTGACGTGCGGGTTCATGTCGCGCCGAGCTCCCCGGCCAGGGCATCGACGAACCGCCACACGTCATCGAAGCTGTTGTAGAAGGGCACCGGCGCGGCGCGGATCACGTCCGGTTCGCGCCAGTCCGTGACGACGTCACGGCTGCGCAGTCCTTCGAAGACGGCGCTTGCCCGGTCGCGCGACACATGCACGCACAGCGACAGCGCCGCGCCGCGCCACTGCGGGTCGGCCGGCGTGACGATCGTCACCTGCGTGCCGAGTCGCGCCTTGATCAACGACTCGAGGTAACCGGTGAGCGCCAGGGACTTACGGCGCAGCGCGGGCATGCCAGCCTCGTCGAAATGCTCGAGCGAAGCCATCAGCGGCGCCATCGCCAGGATCGGCGGGTTGCTGAGCTGCCAGCCTTCGGCGCCCTCGATCGCATTGAATTCGGGTCCCATCAGGAAGCGCGTCGCCTTGTCGTGGCCCCACCAGCCGGCGAACCGCGGCAGCTCGCGGCGGTTCGCGTGGCGCGCATGTACGTAGGCGCCGCCGATCGCCCCGGGTCCGGCGTTCACGTACTTGTAGTGGCACCACACTGCGAAGTCGGCGCCGCTGTCGTGCAGCGCGACCTCGACGTTGCCGATCGAGTGCGCAAGATCGAATCCGACCAGACAGCCCTGCGCATGGCCCGCGCGCGTGATCGCCGCCAGGTCGAGGCGCTGCCCCGTCAGGTATTGGACGCCCGGCAGGAGAATGGTCGCGATGCGCGCGCCCTCGCGCTCGATCGCCGCGACGATGTCCTCGGTGCGCAGCAGCGCCTCGCCGGCGCGCGGCTCGAGCTCGATCAGGTCGTGCACGGCGTCGCCGCCGTGAAACCGGACCTGCGATTCAGCGGCATAGCGGTCGGACGGAAAGGCGCCTCGCTCGATCAGCAGCGCGCGCCGCTCGCCCGCCGGTCGATAGAAGCTCGCGAGCAACAGATGCAGGTTGACCGTGAGCGTATTCATCGCCACGATTTCCCGCGGATCGGCCCCAACCAGTCGCGCCAGCGCCGGTGCGGCCCGCTCGTGATACGGCATCCACGGCCGCGGCCCGTGGAAGTGGCCTTCGACTGCCAGGGCGCGCCAGTCGGCCATGCACTCGTCGACGTAGCGTTGCGCAAGCTTGGGCTGTGCGCCGAGCGAGTGACCACACAGGTAGACGAGCGATGCGCCGTCCCTGCCGCGCGGCAGCTCGAAGCGCTCGCGCCAGCCGCGCAGCTCGTCCCGGGCGTCGAGGACCGCCGCGTGCTCGCGGTCGAGCCTCACCCGCGCACCTCGGTCGCGGCCCGGATTACCGGCCGGCTCGGCGCTGCGTCGCTCGCGAACGGGGCGATCTGCAGCTCGAGCAGGTACAGGCCGTCGAGCGTGCGGTCCGGAACGTAGGCGAGCTCGGTGACGAGCGCGTGCCCGCGCGTGGCGTCGGCCGCTCGGCGGCTGTCCGCCGGCAGGCCCCAGTAGACGCGGTGCGCGGCGAGCGTTGGGTCATCGCCGCGGTCGAGGCTCGGCAGATCGACGATCAGACTCGCCACGCGGCGCGTGACGATCCAGTCAGCCGCGTCGGGCAGCAGGTAGGGGGCTGCCGGGGGCGCCGCGTAGTGCCGGTGGCGCTTGGCCGGGTCGTTCGGCATGGTGCGCAGGATCAGCCCCGTCCACGGCAACCCCTCCCAGCGCTCGGCCGCGGCCGCAAGCGCCGCGTGCGAGATCTCGGGCGTGTCGGGCGGCAGTGTCAGCAGCAGTGCGAGGCGCACCGGCTCCGCCGGGTGGTCGGCGAGGGTGTGGCCGTCGTCGGTAAGGTGGCCGACGCATTCGGTGTGCGTGCCGTGACAGTGCGGCGCGAGGGTGTGCACGCTGCAATTGCAGCTGGCGCCGCGGCGGACCTCGCCGCTGAAATCGCCGGCCTGCAGCGGCTGTGCGGTCGCGGGCTCCGCGGCGAAGAACCGCGGCTGTACGCCGCGGAAATCGAGCGGTATCGCCAGATCGACGGCGGCGGCCTCGCCGCGCCAGCAGCGCCCGTCGACCGAGATTTCGAGCCAGTCCATGACCATGCGTCACCGACCGCGCTTCACGGTGGCTGCATGACGGCGCCGCAGACCCGACAGGTGCGCCGCTCGAGGCTCGACCAGAACCGCTCGAACACTGGCGGCAGCTGTGCCTCGATGTCGCTCACGTGAAGGTACTCCTGGTGCAGCAGCGCGTCGCAGCGCTCGCAGTACCACAGGAACCCGTCCTGCTCCTCGGGCTGGCGCCGCCGCTCGACGACGAGTCCGACGGTATCGGTCTGCCGCTGCGGCGAATGCGGGACGTGGCCTGGAAGCAACAGAATTTCACCCTGCCGGATCGGCACCTCGACGCGGCGACCGTCCTGGATGGTCCGCAAGAGCATGTCGCCCTCGAGCTGGTAGAAGAACTCCGCACCCGGGTCATCGTGATAGTCCTTACGGGCGTTTGGTCCTCCGACGACCATGATTATGAACTCGGCGTCCTCGAAGACCTGCTTGTTGCCCACGGGAGGCTTGAGCAGGTGTCGGTGGTCGTCGATCCAGCGCTGGAAATTGAACGCGTTCAGTGGCTGCATCCGGGCCCAACTCGTGATGCCGGCGGCCCCGGCTGGTGGCAGTATAAGGGAGTGCCGCGCGGGCGCTGCGCGGGTCCGGTGGGCTGAGGGCCGCTGGAGGCAGAAGATGAATATCAGGTTCACATGCATTGCCGCGCTGCTGGCCGCGCTGACACACGCGACTGCGCACGCACAGGACGCCGGCGTCGCATCCGCGCAACCCGCGACGACGGATCCGGCCGCGGCCTCCGCGCCGACCGCGACAGCGGCGACAGCGCCGCAGACGCCCGACGTGCCGGGCGCGCCCGCGACCGTGGTGCCCGCCACGGTCGCGGACACGCCGCAGCCGGCGGCGCCCGCCGGCACCGTCCCCGCGATCTGGGTCGCCAAGGAAGTGTCCTTCACCTACATGGGCAGCACTTCGCTGTATTACTGCGACGGGTTGCGCAACAAGGTCAAGTGGGTACTGAAGCAGCTCGGCCTCATGGATGGTTATAAAGTCCGGATCCGCTCCTGCTTCAACACCGGCGGACCGGAGATCCGCTACGGCCCGGCCGGTCCTGAGTTCTACTCCGGTGCGGAGTTCACGCCACGGATCATGATCGAGGCGGTCGTCCCGCAGCGGGTGACGACCGAGCTGCTCACCGAGCTCTACGAGCGTCAGGGCGAGGTCGAGCTGCTGGCGCGCGTCCGCGGCGAAAGCGTGGTCGACAACGTCGAGGCGCAGTTCGCGGCCAGCAGGCGCCGCGTTACGTTCGACGACGCGTCGCGCCGCGGCCGCATCGAGGCGGGCGACTGCGAGCTGATCGAGCAGATGCGCGACAACGTCTTCGTGCCGCTCGGCATCAGAGTCGTCGAGGACAAGATGAACTGCGTGCCGAATCGCATCCAGCGCGGCAGCGTCAATCTCGAGCTCGAAGTGCTCGAGCCGTGGACGCCGCCACCTGAACCGGGCCAGTCGGCCGATCCAGCCGCTGTGCAGTGAGCGTTCCGCCCCACACGCAGCCGGTATCGATCGAAAGCACGCCGGCCTCGTCGAGGTAGCCGAGCGCCGACCAGTGTCCGCAGACGATGCGCTCACCGGCGCTGCGCCGTCCGGGTGCGCGAAACCACGGCACCAGTCCCGGCGGCAGCTGGCGCAGACTGCCCTTGAATCCGAGCGCCAGCCGGCCCTGCGCGTCGCACACCCGCAGCCGCGTCAGACAATTGACCGTGAAGCGCAGCCGGGCGTGGTCCTCCAGGTCATCGCGCCACAGGTCGGGATCGTCGCCGTACATGCGGCGGTAGAACTCGCCCTCGCGCTGGTGGGCGAGCGCGGCCTCGAGCTCCTGCGCGCAGGCGATCGCGGTCGCGAGGTCCCACTGCGGCGGCAGCCCCGCGTGCAGCATCGTGACACCGAGCGCCGCGTCGTGGTGCAGCATCGGACGGGTCTGCAGCCAGTCGAGCAGGCGATCGCAATCCGGGGCGTCGAGCACCGTCTCGAGACCGCGGTCGGCGGGGCGGAGCCGTGCGTTGCCGCGCGCCACTGCGAGCAGGTGCAGATCGTGGTTGCCGAGCACGACGGTGGCCGCGTCACCGAGCGCCTCGACGCGGCGCAGCACGCCGAGCGAATCGGGTCCGCGGTTGACGAGATCCCCGACGAACCAGAGACGGTCGCGACTCGCGTCGAAGTCGAGCTTCGCAAGCAACGCCTCGAGCTCGACGGCGCATCCCTGCACGTCGCCGATGGCGTAGACCGCCATCGGCGGCTAGTGCAACATGCCGGGCATCGCGAGCAGGAACGGCGCGATCGGTGCGTCGAAATGCTCGCCGTCGTCGGCCAGCATCCGGTAGCTTCCCTGCATCGCCCCGACGGGCGTTTCGAGGATGGCGCCGCTCGAGTAGCGAAAGCCCTGGCCGGGCTTCAGGTACGGCTGCTCACCGACCACTCCCTCGCCGGTGACCTCCTGCACCTTGCCGTTCGCATCGGTGATGATCCAGTGACGGGTCAGGAGCCGTGCCGGCACCCGTCCTTCGTTGCGGATCGTGATCGTGTAGGCGAACACAAAGCGGCCGTCACTGGGGTTCGACTGGTCTTCGACGTAGCTCGTCTTCACGTCGACGCGGATGCGATGCGCGACTTCAGCCGTTTCCATGTGCGCCGGCCGCGCCACGCGGCTCTCTTGGCAGCCGTACTGCGAGCACGTCGCACGGCGCGGCGTGCAGCACGGTGTCCTCGGTGAAGTTGAACAGGATAGACACGCCGTGGCGCTCGCGACTGCCGATCACGATCAGGTCGACCCCGCGCTCCTGCGCGATGCGGATCACATCGGCCTTGATGTTGCCGGTCTGCACGATGCGCTCGCAGTGCTCGAGCCCGAGCCGCTTCGCGAGCTCCGCGATGCGCAGCCGCGCGCGCTCCACGAGTTCGCCCTCGATCTGCACGGCGGGCAGCAGGGCCTCGCCCATGGGTTCCACGGGCACGTATTCGACGACGTGTAGCAGCGTGAGCTCGGCGCCGTAGCGCTCGGCTACCCGCTTGCCGCGGGTCGCAATGGCGTCGCTGTCGTCCGTGAGATCGACGCAGAGCAGGATCTTCTGGTATTCGCGCATGGCCGCCCCGGTCCCCACCGATGTGGGGATTATATGGCCGCCGGGAGCGGCGACAACCGCGCGCGAGGCTCAGCCCGCACAGCGGGCCGCGAGCGCGGCAAAACCCGCCGGAGCGACGGTTTCCGGGCGGGCGCCCGGGTCGATGCCGGCCGCCGCGATCGCCTCGACCGACAGCAGGTGGCGCAGCGAGTTGCGCAGGGTCTTGCGTCGTTGCGAAAAGGCGGCTGCGACGACCTGTGCGAACGCCCGCCGGTCGCCGAGCGGAAACGGGGGCTCGGCAAGCGGCTCGAGCGCAAAGAACGTCGATTGGACCCGTGGCGGCGGCGTGAACGCGCCGGTACCGATGTCGAACAGCGGGACCACGTGCACGTACGGCGCGAGCATCACGGTCAGCCGGCCGTACTCCGGGCCGCCCGGCCGCGCCGCCATGCGTGCCACGACCTCCTTTTGCAGCATGAAATGCATGTCGGCGATGGCGTCGAGCTGGTCGACTAGGCGGAACAGCAGCGGTGTCGAGATGTTGTAGGGCAGGTTGCCGACCACCCGCAGCGCAGGCCCCGCACCGCGCAGCGCACGCAGGTCGAACTCGAGCGCGTCGGCTAGGTGCACACGCAGCACGCCGCGGCCCTCGCAACGCCGTCTGAGCTCCGGCAGGACCTCCCGGTCGATCTCGACCACGTCGAGCTCGCCCGCCGCCTCGAGCAGCGCCGCGCTGATGGCGCCGCGCCCGGGACCGATCTCCACCAGCCGCTCGCCGCGCCGGGGCGCGATTGCCCGCACGATCCGCTCGATCGTGCCCGGATCGTGCAGGAAATGCTGTCCGTAGCGCTTCTTCGGGCGGCTCAAGGCCGTCACTGCCCGTGCCGCGGGGCGCTGCGGCGCTCGCCGCGGCGGCCCGCAAGCTCGATCGCGAGCTCGACCGCCGCGTGGAGACTTCCGGGGTCGGCGTGGCCGCGACCGGCGATATCGACCGCCGTGCCGTGGTCCACCGAGGTGCGCACGATCGGCAGCCCGAGGGTGACGTTCACGGCGTGACCGAAGCTGGCTGCTTTGAGCGCCGGCAGACCCTGGTCGTGATACATCGCGAGCACCGCATCGAAGTCGCGCCGCTGCGCGGGCACGAAGGCAGTATCGGCCGGGACCGGGCCGATGAGCCTCATGCCCGCGCGGCGCAGGCGCCGCAGCACCGGTGCGATGACCGCGCCTTCCTCCCGCCCGAGGTGACCCGATTCTCCGGCGTGCGGGTTCAGGCCGCAGACCAGGATGCGCGGCGAGCGCAGGCCGAAGCTTCGGCGGAGATCGGCGTGCAGCACGCGCAGCACGCCGGCGAGGCGCTGCTGCGTAAGAGCGCCGCTCACCTTTGCGAGCGGTAGGTGAGTGGTGGCGAGCGCGACGCGCAGGCCGCCGCCGGCAAGCAGCATGACCGGCTGAGCGGAACCCGTGCGCGCGGCGATGTACTCGGTATGACCCGAGAACGCGATCCCCGCGTCGTTGATCACGCCCTTGTGCACGGGGGCCGTGACCATCGCATCGAAGACCCCGTCGAGGCAGCCGTCGACCGCCGTGTCGATCAGGCCGAGCACGTAGCGAGCGTTTCGCGGGTCGGGGCGGCCCGGCCGCACCGCGCGGGCGAGCGGGCGATGCAGCAGCTCGACCCGGCGCCGCGCCTGGCCCCCCGACGTGAAGCACGGCAGCGAGGCGCCGAGCAGCGCGCTATCGCCGAGCACCACCAGCCGCGCGGGCCAGCGGCGTCGCAGCAGGGCACGACAGATCTCGGGACCGATGCCGGCAGGTTCGCCGCTCGTAACTGCAATCGTGGCGAGTTTCGCGCGCCCGCTCACATGCGGTATTCGACGAATGCCTCATCGCGCAGACGCCGCAGCCACAGCTCGACCTCCTCGTCGGCGCGCGCCTCACGCATTTGTGCGTAGCAGCGGTTGCGGATCACGTCGTCCGTGGCGTCGTAAGTCCGTCGACCCAGAAGCTGCACGATGTGCCAGCCGAACTGTGACCGGAAGGGCTGGCTGATGTCGTTCTCGCTCAGTGCGTCGAGCTGCTGCTCGAACTCGGGTACGAACGTGCCGGGACCCTGCCAGCCGAGGTCGCCGCCCTGCGCGGCGGAGCTCACGTCGGCGGAGGTCACCGAAGCGATCGCCTCGAAGCTCTCGCCGCCGAGGATGCGCTCGCGGATCTGTGACAGCTTTTGACGCACCGTCTCGTCGTCCTCGATCTCGTTGGTCTTGAGCAGGATGTGCCGTGCGTGCACCTGCGAGACCAGCGCCGCGGGCTCCGCGCCGCGCACCTCGAGCAGCTTGAACAGATGCAGGCCGCTCGGCGTGCGGATGGGCTCGGTCACCTGGCCCGGCTGCATCGTCGGAATGAGGTCTGCGACGAAGGAGGGCAGCTGGCCCGAGTTGCGCCAGCCGAGTGCGCCGCCTTCGAGCGCGGTACCGGCGTCGGAGTATGCAATCGCGAGCTGCGCGAAATCCTCGCCGGCCTGCGCCCGCTCGTAGACACCTTCCGCGCGCGCCGTGCGCTCGGCGACCTGCGCGGTGTCGGCGGACTCCGGAATCGCAACCAGGATGTGCCCGAGGTTGTACTCCTGTGTCTCTGCCGGAGACCCCTTGCGCTTGGCCACACACTGGTCGAGCTCGCGCGGCGACACGTAGATGCGCGAATAGACGTCGCGCTGGCGCAGCGCCGTCAGCACCATCTCCTTGCGCATCTCGTCGCGATAATTGCGATAGTCCACGCCCTGCTGCTCGAGCGCGGCGGGCAGGTCGCTGAACTTGATGTTGTTGCGCTCCGCGACGTCGGTGAGCGCGGTGTTGAGCATCTCGTCGGTGACCTGTATGCCGAGGCGGTCGGCACGCTGCAGCTGCAGTTCCTGCAGCACCAGCCGTTCGAGTACCTGCTGACGCAGCACGTCGCGCGGCGGCGGCTGCTGCCCCTGCTGCTGGATGCGCTCCGTGATGAGCTGCGACTGCTGGTCGAGGTCGCTCTGCAGCACGATGCCATCGTTCACCACCGCGGCGACGCGATCGAGCAATACGCCCGAGCCGGACAGCTCCTCGGCGGACGCCGTGACGGCGACCAGCAGCGTGCACGACAGCAGCAATCGCACTGACGCAAGGGACATATCAGGGTTCGGGGTCGTCGGGGACGGCGGAGTATCCACGAATCGCGCCCCGCAGGAAAGCCTCGTTGTCGACTCCGACACTGGAAAGTCCGCGGAGTTCCAGCTGCAGGCCGATCGTGGTGTCGGTGTCGCCCGTGCGACTGCTCACGAAATGCCGCGTCACCAGACTCAGCGCCCAGCAGCAGGAGCGGTACTCGAGGCCTACGAACCAATCCAGCGTCTGGTTGTCCCGCATCGAGTAGACCCAGCGTCCGAAGCCGCGCCAGCGGTCGCCGATCGGCCAGGCCGTCGACATGTCGAGCTGCTCGATCGAATCGCGCTGCAGCCGGTAGCCGACGTTGGCGACGCGATCGCTCGCGGGGCGATACTGCAGCGCGACCTCCGACTTTGCGAAGTGCGTGTTCTCCGGATCCCAGCGCGCGCCGAGCCGCGCGCTCCAGTCCTGGAACGCCGACATCTCGAGCTCGCCGACCACGTCGGAAGTGCCGCGCGAGGATTCCGGCTCGTCGGGCAGACGTACCCGGGGGTTGTCGAAATAGAACGCCTGGCCGATGGTGGCGCTGACGTACTGCCGGCCACCGGCCGCATCGAGCAGCCGCGAGGTCAGGCCGACTGCGAGCTGATTCGCGTCGCTCAGCCGGTCGGTGCCGACGTAGCGGTTGGTGCGGAACAGCTGCACCAGGTTGAGATCCGGCAGCGCGGTATCGAACACCGGCAGCTCGTCCTGCTCGCGGAACGGCACGTAGAGGTAGAGCAGCCGCGGCTCGAGGGTGTGCAGGCGCTGGTTGTGCGAGCCCACCGCGCGCTCGAAGACGAGCCCGGTGTCGACACTCACGATGGGTGCGGTGCGCGAGGGTGCGTCGTCGAAGCCGGTCTCGACCTCCTCGAGCGCGTACCCGGTGTGGCGCAGCGCCGCATCTGCCGCGAGGTACGAGCCGCGGCCGTCGATGCGCCAGCCGACCGCCGGCTCGACGTCGACCCGCAGTCCCTGCGGACCGAGCTCGCGGTCGAAGTAGCCGGCTTCGCCGCGCAGCGCCGCCGCGAAGCCACCCGGCAGGTCGCGCCAGCGCCCGTACGCGCCGAGCTGAGGAGCAATGGTGTAGGGCTGCTCGACGTCGGCGAGCAGCTCGTCGATCACCTGGTAGTCCTGCGCCCGTCCGATCAGGCTCCAGTTGCGCGTGTCGTGGCGCAGCTCCGCGCTCCGGTTGAGGAACGTGATGCTCGTGCCCTCGAAACCGGCGCCGAAATCCTCGAAGTACTCCGTATCGCTGACGTTGGCGGCGTCGATGTGCAGGCGCGTGCGCGGCCGGAAGCGCGTCGCGTGCCGCCACTCTGCGAAGCTGCGCGACTCGTTGAGCTCCCGGTCCTCGTACAGGTACTCGCCATACACGATGCCGCGGCTCGACTGGCTGAGATAGCGGAACTCCGGATCGAGCCGCAAGCCGCGCGAGCTGTAGTAGCGCGTGAAGAGCGTCGCGTCGCGGTTGGGCGCCATGTTCCAGTACCAGGGCACCGCGATCATCGTGCCCGACTGGCCGCTGTTGCCGACGACCGGAAACAGCACACCGGTCTTGCGCTGGTCGCCTACGGGGAACGAGATCCACGGCGTGTACAGCACCGGCACACCCTTGAAATCGAGACGCACGCCGCGTCCCGTGCCGATGCGCGTACGCTGGTTGAGCGAGATGTCGTTCGCGGAGAGCTCCCAGTCCTCGTTGCCGGGCGGGCAGGCGGTGTAGCTCACGTCGCCGAGCTCGAGCACGCCCTGCTCGCGCACGCGCACCTCGCCGGCAGCGCCGCGCACGGCACGGTCGAGCAGCTCGAACTCGGCGCCGCGGAACTCGGCGGTGCCTGCGCCGGTGAATGACCCGCCATCGCCGCGCACGTGCAGCGTCGGATCCAGGTACTCCACCTGGCCGCGCATGCTGACGCTGCGCGCTTCGGCGTCGATTTCCGCCTCGTCCGCGGTGAGCAGCCGTTGCCCCAGGCGGATGCGCACGTTGCCGCGCAGGCTGGCATCGCCGTCGCGCTCCATCTCCCCGGCATCACTCTCGATGTCGATCGCAGGATCGTCGGGATCGGCCTGCGCGAGCTCCTCGAGTCGCGGGTCCTGCGCGGCGGGGTTGGGACACAGCGTATCCGCCGCCCAGGCTGCCGACGCCCGGCCCGCCAGCGCGGCGATCGCACACAAAACGAGCAGCCGTCGACATTCGGGCGCGGTTCGGACGGACGGCTTCATCCGCGCGATTATAATTACAGCCCCCGCGCCGACACCGAAGTTTCCGAGGCCACGCTTGCACGACCACGCCCGTGACGACCCGCGGCTCATCAAGCTGCGCACCTGGCTGCGGGATGAGCTTCGATTCGGCGAGTTCGAGCTTACCGCCGCATCGGCCGACGCGAGCTTCCGGCGCTACTTCCGCGTCACGCGCCAGGACGGCGCCAGCCTGATCGTGATGGATGCACCTCCGGAGAAGGAGGACGTCGGCCCGTATCTGCGCATCGCGACGATGCTGAACGAGATCGGCGTGCATGCGCCGCGCGTGCTCGAGCGCAACGCCGCCGAGGGCTTCCTGCTGCTCAGCGATCTCGGCTCGACGACTTATCTGACGGCGCTCGACGATCGCAACCGTGCCGATGCGCTGTACGGCGACGCGATCGCCGCGCTGGTGGAGATCCAGGTTCGCGGCACCCGGCATGCAGCGCGCCTGCCGCCATACGACGCGAAACTGCTGCGCTTCGAGATGAGCCTGTTTCCGGACTGGCTCCTCGGCCGGCATCTCGGCATCACGCTCGACGCCGCCGAAGCGGGCGTGCTCGCGCGCACGATGGACCTGTTGACCGAGGCGGCGCTCGCGCAGCCGCGCGTATTCGTGCATCGCGACTATCACTCCCGCAACCTGATGGTTTGCCCGGGCGCCAACCCGGGGATCCTCGATTTCCAGGACGCTGTGCACGGGCCCATCACCTACGATCTGGTGTCGCTGCTGCGTGACTGCTACATCGCCTGGCCGACGGAGCGCGTGCGCGGCTGGCTCGCCGAGTACCGGCGCCGGGCGGGCGGTCGCGGGCTCGACGTGGCCGCAGACGAGGCGCGGTTCGCGGCCTGGTTCGACCTGGTGTGCGTGCAGCGGCACCTCAAGACGAGCGGGATCTTCTGCCGGCTGTGGCACCGGGACGGCAAGCCCGGCTATCTCGACGATATCCCCCGCACGCTCGGCTACGTGCGCGAGGCGGCCACGCGGCACGCCGAGCTGGCCGGTCTCGTCGCACTGCTCGATCGGTGCGTGCTGCCGCGCCTCGCCGCGCAGCGCGCCGGAGCCGCGACGTGAAGGCGATGATCCTCGCCGCGGGGCGCGGCGAGCGCATGCGCCCGCTGACGCTCACTCGGCCGAAACCGCTGCTGCCGATCGGCGGCCGCGCGCTGATCGAGCATCACCTCGCGGCGCTCGCCGCCGCCGGCTACGGCTCGGTGGTGATCAACCTGTCGTGGCTCGGCGCACAGATCCGCTCGCACCTCGGCGACGGCCGCGCCTTCGGAGTCGCGATCGACTACAGCGAGGAGGGACCCGAGCCGCTCGAGACCGGCGGCGGGATCCTGCGCGCGCTGCCGATGCTCGGACCGGGCCCGTTTCTCGTGGTCAACGGCGACATCTGGTCGGATTACCCATACGCAGAGCTGCGCGACCGGTTGGCGGCGCGGGATCTGGCGCACCTGGTGCTCGTCTCCAATCCCGATCACCACCCGGCAGGCGATTTCGCGCTCGGCAGCGGCCGGATCGTCGAGACGGGCGGCGAGCGGCTGACCTTCTCGGGCGTCGGCGTCTACCGGCCCGAGCTCTTCGCGGGGCTGGCGCCCGGTGTCTTCCGGCTGGCGCCCGTGCTGCGCGGTGCGGTGCGCGAGGGACGGGTGTCGGGCGAGCGCTACGGCGGCGCCTGGTTCGACATCGGCACGCCGGAGCGGCTGGCGGCGCTCGACCGACGGTACAATTCCCGTCCCGCGCAAACCGGAGCACGCGGACGCGATGGCTGAATTCAAGGGAATCCCGGTCGTGCCGCAGACCCTGCGCAGCGGACAGAAGTACCGCACTGCGCAGGGCTTCGTCGCGATCAAGGACGGCGTCAAGGCGGCCGCGAGCGGCGCGGTTGTCCCGGCGGGCCGAAAGCCCGCTTGGCTCCGCGCGCCGATGCCGGCGGGACCGCGCTTCGACACGGTGCGGCGGACCGTGCGCGAGCACCGTCTCGCCACCGTCTGCGAGGAGGCCAAGTGCCCGAACATCGGTGAGTGTTGGAACGCGGGCACCGCGACGCTGATGCTGATGGGCGAGGTGTGTACCCGGGCCTGCCGGTTCTGTGCGGTCGACACCGGCAATCCGCGCGGCTGGCTCGACGCCGACGAGCCGGCCAACGCCGCGCGCACCGTCGAGTTGATGGGGTTGCGCTACGTCGTACTGACCTCGGTCAATCGCGACGATCTGCCGGACGGCGGCGCCGGACACTTCGCCGCCTGCGTCCGCGAGATCAAGCGCCGCTGCCCGAGCACGGCGGTCGAGGCGCTGACGACGGATTTCCAGGGCGTGCTGCACGACGTGGAGACCGTGGTGGACAGCGGGCTCGAGGTATTTGCCCAGAACGTCGAGACCGTGCGCCGCCTCACGCATCCGGTACGCGATCCGCGTGCCGGCTACGCGCAGACGCTCGCAGTGCTCGCGCACGCCAAACGCCATCGCCCCGCGGTGCTGACCAAGACGAGCCTGATGCTGGGCCTCGGCGAGCGCGAGTCGGAGGTGCTCGAGACGATGGACGAGCTGCGCGCGATCGGCGTCGATCTGCTGACGCTCGGCCAGTACCTGCGCCCGACGCTGAATCATCTGCCCGTCGAGCGCTACGTCACGCCTGCGGAGTTCGACGCGCTGCGCGAGGCTGCGCTCGCGCGCGGGTTTCTCGAGTGCGTAGCCGGGCCGCTCGTGCGCTCCAGTTATCGGGCGGAGCGCGTGCTCACCGGCAACAACGCCGGGCTCGGCAGCGGCGGCCTCGCACGCGGGTGAACGCCGCAACCGACGCCGTGCCGGCCCCGATCCTGCGCTGGCTCGGGCGCGTCGACTACGAGCCGACGTGGCGCGCCATGCAGCGGCACGCGGACTCGAGCGGCCCGGGCACGCCCGACGAGCTGTGGTTTCTCGAGCACCCACCGGTATTCACCCTGGGGCTGAACGCCCGCGCCGAGCACCTGCTAGCGCCCGGCGACATCCCGGTGATCCAGATCGACCGCGGCGGCCAGGTGACCTACCACGGCCCCGGTCAGCTGGTGGTCTATCCGCTGCTCGACCTCGCGCGGCTGGGCCTGGGCGTGCGCGCGCTGGTCGAGGTGATCGAGCGCGCGATCGCCGCCACGGTCGCGGCATGGGGTATCAGCGCCGCCGGGCGGCGCGACGCGCCAGGCGTGTACGTCGCGGGGCGCAAGCTCGCGAGCATCGGCCTGCGGATCCGCCGCGGCCGCTCCTACCACGGTCTCGCGCTCAACGTGGCGATGGACCTCGAACCGTTTCGCCGCATCAACCCCTGCGGGCACGCCGGGCTCGAGATGACGCAGCTCGCCGAGCTCGGCGGGCCTGTGGATCTGCGGATCGTGGCGAAGGCGCTCGCGCCGCGCCTGCTGGCCGAGCTTGGATTCGCGCCTCAGAGCGCGACGAGCACCTTCCGACAGGACGTCAGGTCGCGGTAGACCGCATCGAGCTGCTCGCGGCTTTCGGCACGCACGGTGACCGTGATGCCCAGATAGCGGCCCGCGCTGCTCGGGCGCTCTTCGATCCGCCCGGCATCGATCTCGCCAAAGTGCTGCGCCACGATTCCGAGCACGAGACTGCGGAAATCCTCATCCGCCCGTCCCATGACCTTGATCGGAAAATCCGTCGGGAACCTGAATAAGGTGGTGTCGTTCATGATCGCCCTGAGATGGGGACGGAGCGGGCGAGTGCAAGTATGACTCGTTGCCGCACGCCGGTGCTCGGCCGTGTACCTGCACTGGTGTGCCAGCGAGGAAGCCGATACAGATTCCCAACCTAAGCACTTCCTCGGGGTTGTCGGTGACGGCACCGAGACTTCATCCTGTCGACCCGCGGAAATCGTGCAATAGCTAGTGCCTATGGCCCCGTAGAGGTTAGCTTCACAGGTACTCCCGCTTAGCGAAGCGTACGAATCAAAGAGCGAAGATATGAAAGTCATAGTATCTGGCGCCCTGATCGCGCTTGTGGGAATTTCTTTCGCCGCCGCGGTGTCGGTGACGCGTGATCCGCTAGCACCCCTGGGCGCGCCGTCGCCGCCCGCGCCGGCGCCGGTGAAGCCCGTGACGGAAATGTTGTGGGGCAAGCAGGTCACGGATAACTACCGCTACATGGAAGCGCTCGATCCGTCGACCGTGGCATGGATGAAGGCGCAAGGTGCGCATACCCGTTCCATCCTCGATGCGATCCCGGCGCGCGCCGCGCTCGAAGCGAAAATTGCGGCCTTCACCGGCAGCTTTGGCTTCACGCAAGGCTATGTGAAGTATGGCGGCCGCTCCTTCTACGAGGAGCGCACGCCGGGGTCGGACAATTTCGATCTTGTCGTCAGAGACGAGGCGGGCAAGCGCAAGATCGTCGATGTCGCGGCCTTGCGCGCGTCCAAGGGTGGATCACCCCATGCGATCAACTATTTCTTCGCCTCGCCCGATGGCAGCAAGGTCGCGGCCGGCATCTCGGAAGGCGGCTCGGAAGCCGCATGGATCTTCGTGTACGACGTGGCGAGTGGCCAGCAGATCGCAGGTCCGCTCGATCGTGCGGATCCTCCGTTCGTCGCCTGGAGCGCCGATTCCAGTCGCCTTTATTTCACTCGGCTGAAGAAGCTCGCGCCGGACGAAGATGTGACCGAAAAGTATCGCAACACCGCCGTCGTTTCCTGGGATCTCAAATCCGAGCCGGTCGCCATTCTCGGTTCAACCGCAGGGCGCGGCCCGTCTTTCGGTCCTGACGACACACCCACACTGGCCATTCGGCCCGGCGCGCCCATGGCTATGGCCATTTCCTTCTACGGCGTGCAAAGCGAGCTGACAATCTGGCTTGCGCCGGTCTCTGAAGTGAACGACCCGAAAGTGAATTGGAGCCCGTTAGTGACTCGCGCGGATGAGGTCACCGCGGCAGATGCGGCGGGCGATACGATTTATCTGCTGTCGCACAAGAATGCGCCGACGTTCCAGGTTCTCAGTGTCAGGACCGGTCAGCCCCTTGCAGCGGCCAAAGTACTGGTACCGGCGGAAGAAGATCGCGTGATCGATTCCATCTACGCCGCGTCCGACGCGCTCTATGTGCTGGCGCGTCGCGGCGCCTATTCGCTGCTGCTGCGCGTTGCGTACGCCTCGGGAAGAATCGAAGAAGTCGCCCTGCCCTACAAGGGAATCATCAGGGAAGCCTTTGCCGATCCGCGCCAGCCGGGCATTACGATCAACCTTCAAAGCTTTGTCGTCCCGCCCACGACCTTCGCCTACGATCCGGTGAAGAAGAATTCTACTGATCTCAACCTCGGCGTGACCCCGCGTTACGACTCCGGCCGCTACGAGGTCAGCGACCTCGACGCGAAGGCGAAAGACGGCGTGATGGTGCCCAGCACGCTGGTGCGCCCGAAGGGCGCGAAGGGCCCGCAGATCGTTGTCATCCAGGCATACGGCTTCTACGGAATCTCGCAGCTCGCTAACTTCAGCCTCCGAACAGTAAGTTTCCTCGAAACAGGCGGCACGCATGCCACGTGTCATGTGCGCGGCGGTGGCGAGTTGGGCGAGGCGTGGCGCCTCGCCGGAAAGGACGCGAACAAGCCGAACACCTGGCGCGACCTCATCGCCTGCGCCGAAGATCTCATCGCGCGCGGCCACACCACGAAAGCCAAGCTCTTCATTTTCGGCGGCTCCGGTGGCGGCATCACCGTGGGACGGGCACTGACCGAGCGGCCCGACCTATTCGCGGGCGTGATCGCCATGGTTCCCGGCGCCAACGCGCTGCGCTGGGAATTCCAGCCTAACGGTCCGCTCAACGTTCCGGAGGTCGGCACCATCAAGACCGAGGAGGGATTCAAGAACCTCTACCAGATGGACACGATCCAGCATGTACGCGACGGCGTTCAATATCCGCCGGTGCTGATCACGATGGGCTTGAACGATCCACGCCTCTCGCCATGGGAACCGGCGAAGCTCGCCGCAGCATTGCAGGCATCCGGAACGGCGCGCCCGATCCTGCTGCGCATCGACCCGGAAGCGGGGCACGGCATCGGGTCTACGAAGTCACAGGACGATGCACTCTACGCGGACATGTGGGCCTTCGTGTTTTGGCGCGCCGGCCTTCCCGACTGGCAGCCACACTTTTCTAAGAGATAGACAAACACCCGCAACCCGACCCTAAGCCGGTCTCCGGGGTCCGGGCACCCCCGACCTGCAGCTAGAGCGCCGACTGCGTGGCGATCGCGTCGAGGTGAGCCTGCAGCGCGGCGTAGATCCGCTGCCAGTGCGCGCCCGGCCGCCCGGTGCCGACGGGCCGCCCGTCGAGGCGCGTCACGGGCAGCACCCCGCGCCCGGCGGAAGCGATCCAGATCTCGTCCGCACCGGCGAGCTCGGCCGCCGCCACCGGGCGGATCTCGTCGGCGAGCCCGCGAGCCAGCGCAAGCACCGCCTCGCGGGTGGTGCCGGGCAGGATACGCGGGTCGTTGGGCGGCGTGGCGAGACGCTCGCCAGCGATCGCGAACACCGTGCTCGAGGAACCCTCGGTCAGCCAGCCGTCGCGGAGCAGAATCGCTTCGGAAGCGCCGGCGTCCTCCGCTTCCTGCCGCAACAGCACATTGGCGAGGAGCGCGATCGACTTGATGTCGCAGCGCGCCCAGCGCGTGTCCTCGCGCGTAACCGCGGCGAGGCCCTGCGCCAGCAACTGCGGGGAGGGTGCCGGGTACGGGGCGGTGAAGCCGAACACCGTAGGGACGGCACGGCTCGGGAAGGGATGATTGCGCCCCGACTCGGCGCCGCGGGTGACCTGCAGGTAGACGAGCTGCTCGGGCGAACCGGCGCGCTCGACGAGCGTCGATACGATCCGCGCCCATTCTTCGTACGTGTGCGGGTTGGCGAGGCGGATGGCGCCCAGGCTGTGCGCCAGCCGCTCGAGGTGCGCACGCAGCAGGAACGGCCGGCCGCGGTGCACCGGCACGACCTCGTAGACCCCGTCCGCGAACAGGAAACCGCGGTCGAACGGCGAAATGCGCGCGCCGGCGAGGGGCAGGTAATCGCCGTTCAGGTAGCCCGTCGGGAAGGGTTCGGCCATCTCAGTCTAGCCACAGCCTCACGGTGTCGATGCCGCGACGGAAGATTCCACCGCGCGGGACATCCTGCGCGGCATACAGCTCGTGCGACGCGATGGTCGATCCCTCCACGACGATTCGCGCCTGACCGAGCGCGGTCTGCGCCGAAAGCGGCGCAATCAGATGCTCGGGGAGCTCGAATTCGGCCTTGACGCTGCCCATGCGTCCACGCTGCCCGGTCACATAGAGGTCGCGTTTGAGCGTCAGTGCCACCTCGGGCTCCGCGCCCTTCCACACGCGCACCGACGTGAGCGGCTGTCCGGCGGCGAAGATACGCCTGGTCTCGAAGAAGTTGTAACCGTAGTTGAGCAGCGCCGCGTTGGCATCCTCGCGTGCACGCATGGAGTCGGTACCCATCACCGCGGAGATGAGTCGCATGCCGCCGCGCTTCGCCGATACGACGAGACAGTAGCCGGCGGTCTTGGTGTGCCCGGTCTTGACGCCGTCGACGGTGGGGTCGCGCCACAGCAGGCCGTTGCGGTTCTGCTGGGTGATGCCGTTCCAGGTGAACTCCTTCTGCGAGTACCAGCGGTAGTACTCGGGATAGTCGCGGATCAGGGCGCTTGCGAGCAGCACCGCGTCGCGCGCCGTGATGTACTGATCCGGATTCGGCATACCCGCGGAGTCGGTGAAGCGGGTACCCGTAAGCCCCAGCTCCTTGGCGAAGCTGTTCATCATCTGCACGAAGGTGGGCTCGGTGCCGGCGACATATTCGGCCAGCGCCACGGTGGCGTCGTTGCCGGACTGCACGATCATGCCCTGCAGCAGGTTCTCGACCGAGACCTGCTTGCCGACTTCGATGTACATGGCCGAGCCGCCGAGCTTCGGCGCGGCCTGACGCCAGGCGTTCTCGCTCACGGTGACCATGTCGTCGAGCTTGATGCGGCCCTGCTTCAGCGCGTGGAACACGGCGTAGGCCGTCATCAGCTTGGTCAGGCTGGCTGGCTCCTGCCGCGAGTCCGGCTCGAGCGCGGCGAGGACTCGGCCGCTGTCGTGGTCCATCACGATGAAGCTTCGCGCCTTGAGCTCGGGCGGTGGCGGCAGCGGGATTGCCGGGCCGGTCGCTTCGGCGGCCGCGGTGGCGGCGGGTGCCGCCGGTTGGTCGGACCCGGAACAGCCGGGAAGGGCGGCAAGCGCGAGCATTGCCGCAGCAGCAAGGATCGATCGGAGGCTCATGGACATCTTTCGGGTCACTGTAAGGGAAGGTGGTTCTTTACGGTGCGTCGGATGGCGGCATCGGCTCCGCGGACGCCGCAGCCGCGGGTGCCGCGGAGGACTCCGGCGCGGGCGCGGCCTGCGCAGCCGGAGGGGGTTGCGGATCCGGCGCGGGTTCCGGCGCCACGGCGATCGCCTCGGCAAGGTCGTTGACCGCCGAGGCGTACAGCGCGCTGCGGTTGTAGCGGGTGATCGCGTGGAAATTCGCGAAGCCGACCCGATACTCCGGCCCCGCGCTGCCGGCGAGCTCGATCAGCACCGCACGTGCGTCCCCGGGCAGGTCCGCGTCGAAACGCACGCCGCGTCCGCGCAGCGAATCGACTGTCTCGCCGAGGTCGAGCTTCGCGAGCTCGACGCCGTCGATTCGCGCCCCGCTCACGTCGGCAGGCACCATCACGGGCTCGCCCGTGCGCCAGCCGTGCAGCCGCAGGTAGTTGCCGACGCTGGCGAACACGTCGCCCCAGTCGCGCCATAGATCGCGGTGTCCGTCGCCGCCGCCGTCCACCGCGTAGTTGCGGAAGCTGGTCGGCATGAACTGCGGTATACCCATCGCGCCCGCATAGGAGCCGAGCGGCGCCAGCGGGTCGAGCGATTCCTCGCGTGCCATCAGCAGGAACTGCTCGAGCTCGCTGCGGAAGAACGGGCCGCGTGCCGGGTAATCGAAGGCGAGCGTGGCGAGCGCGTCGATCACACGATGCGAGCCGGTGATCTCCCCGTAGAAGGTCTCGACGCCGGTGATCGCGAGCAGGACCGCACAGGGCACGCCGCTGGCGCGAACCGCCGCGGCGAGCGACTCGGCCTGGTCGCGCCGCACCTCGGCGCCCCGGCGGATTCGCCGCTCGGTGATGAAGCGCGCCCGGTACTGATGCCAGGGCATGGTCTTCTCGGCGGGCCGCGACATTGCCTCGATGATCGCCGGTCGCGACTCGACCTGCGCGAGCACGCCGCCAAGCGCCTCGCGGTCGAAGCCGTGGCGGTCAGCCATCTCGGAGATGAACGCGGCGACGTCAGCGCGCTGCCCGTCGATCGCCTGTGCCGGCGAGATGGTCACTATCGAGAACGCAGCCAGCACGAAACGCGCGGAGCGCGGCGCGGCGGGACGCTGCGGGCGATGAGTCACGTGGAGACCAGCTTCCGGCGGGAGTGGATGGACATGAGGATACCGAAGCCTGCCATGAGGGTCACCATGGAGGTACCCCCGTAACTGACGAGCGGCAACGGCACGCCGACCACCGGCAGCAGACCGGCGACCATGCCGCTGTTGACGAATACGTACACGCAGAAGGTGAGCGTGAGGCTGCCGGCGATCAGGCGCGAGAACGTGTCCTGTGCCTGAGCCGCGATGTACAGACCGCGCGCGATCACGAACAGATAGAGCAGCAGCATCACGAGCAGCCCGACGAGGCCCCATTCCTCGCCCACGACCGCGAAGATGAAGTCCGTGGAGCGCTCCGGCAGGAACTCGAGCTGCGCCTGGCTGCCGTTCATGTAGCCCTTGCCGAACACCCCTCCCGAACCGATCGCGATCTGGGACTGGATGGTGTGATAGCCGGCGCCGAGCGGGTCGGTTTCCGGATTGAGGAAGGTCAGTACGCGTTGGCGCTGGTAATCGTGCAGGAAGTGCCAGACCGCCGGCACTGCAGCTACGATCACCGCGCCGAGCCCGATCATGTAGCGAGCCTGCAGTCCGGCGAGCAGCACCACCAGCGCCCCTCCGGTCGCCACCAGCAGCGCCGTGCCGAGATCCGGCTGCTCGGCGATGAGCAGCGTCGGGACCAGGATCGCGATCGCGAGTACGCACAGCGTCACGAAGTCCGGAGGCAGCGGCCGCTCGTGCAGATACCAGGCGCAGGCGAGCGGCACCGCGATCTTCATGACCTCCGACGGCTGGAAGCGCACCACGCCGAGATCGAGCCAGCGCTGCGCGCCCATCGCGATGTCGCCTTTGAGTGCGACCGCAAGCAGCAGCAGCACGCCGACCGTGTAAAGGAAGGGCGCGATCGCGCGCAGCACCCGCGGCGGGACCTGCGCGGCGGCCACGATCACGCCGAGCCCGATGCCGACGCGCGCAGCCTGCCGCAGGAACACGCCCAGATCCTCGCCTGCGGCGCTGAACAGCACGATCAGCCCGGCAGCGCACACCGCCAGCACCGCGAGCAGCAGCGGACCGTCGAGATGCAGCGCCTCGAGCAACCGCCCGGTGAAAGTCAGCGTGCGCTGCGCGCGGCTCGAGTAGCCCGGTCCGGCGATATCGGGTCTCATTCCTCGCCTCCCGCCGCGGCGGGCGCCACGATTGGCGCCGCCTGCGCCTTCGCGGCATCCTCCGGCGGCAACAGATACGCGTCGAACACCGCGCGCGCCACCGGGGCCGCCGTGCCGCTGCCGCTGCGTCCGTTTTCGACCAGCACCGCGACCGCGAGTTTCGGCGCCTCGGCGGGCGCGAACGCAACGAACAGCGCATGATCCCGCAACCGCTCCTCGACCTCCGATTCCTTGTACTGCTCCTGCTGTCCGACGCTGAAGACCTGCGCCGTGCCCGTTTTGCCCGCGATCTTGTACGGCGCGCCTGCCTGGCTGCGCCGCGCGGTGCCGGTGGGATCGTTGGTGACACCGATCATCCCGCCGACGATCATGTCCCAATGGGCGGGGTCGCGGATCTCGATCGCGGGCAGCGCCTCGGGCGGCAGCTCACGCACCTCGCCGGTGCGGGCGTCGCGGATACGCTTGACGAGCCGCGGCGCGAAGCGCTTGCCCCGCGTCGCGATCGTGGCCGCCACCTGTGCGAGCTGCAGCGGCGTGGCGAGCATATAGCCCTGGCCGATGCCCGCGATCACCGTCTCGCCGGGGAACCAGGTCTGGAGCTCCCGTCGCTTGAACGCCTGCCGCTTCCAGGCTTTGGACGGGACGAGCCCCGTGCGCTCGCCCGCGATGTCGATTCCGGTCGGGCCGCCGAGGCCGAAGCGGACCAGGAAGTCGTGCAGCCGGTCGATGCCGAGATGGTCGGCGACGCCGTAGAAGTACACGTCGCAGGACTCCGCGATCGCCTTGTGCATGTTGACCGTGCCGTGGCCGCCTTTCTTCCAGTCGCGATAGCGGTGGCTCGAGCCGGGCAGCTGGAACACGCCGCGGCAGAAACGGGTGTCCTTCGGATTCTCAGTGCCGTATTCGAGCGCCGCCAGCGCCACCAGCGGCTTGATGGTCGATCCGGGCGGGTACACGCCGCGCAGCGCCCGGTCGTACAGCGGCTTGTCGAGGTCGTTCTGCAGGGCGGCGTACTCGGCGACCGAAAGTCCGCGCGCAAAGCCGTTCGGGTCGAAGACCGGCGTGCTCACGAACGCGACGACGTCGCCGTTGTTCGGATCGAGCGCAACCACTGCGGCGCGCCGCCCCTCGACGGCCCGCTCTGCGGCGCGCTGCACGCGCATGTCCAGCGCGAGGATCAGGTCGTTGCCGGACATGGGTTCCTGGCGCTGGAGATCGGCCGCCGACACTCCAACGCGCTCGACGAGCCTGCCTTGCGCGTTGACGAGCAGCTGCTGGTGCCCGGTCTCGCCGTGCAGCTCGTCCTCGTAGGCGCGCTCGACGCCGAGCTTGCCGATCAGGGTGGTGCCCGCGTAGTTCGCAGCGTCGATCCGCGACTGGTCCTGCTCGCTGATCGCGCCGACGTAGCCGAGGGCGTGCACGGCACTGCCCTGACCCGGGTAGAAGCGGGTGAGCCGCGGGCGCACTTCGACGCCCGGCAGATCGGGACGGCGCACCGCGAAGCGCGCGAGCTCCTCCTCGGACAGCTGCAGTCGGATCGGCACGACGTCGAATGCGCGGCGCGCCTTGATCGTGTCCCGCAGCGGACCGACCTCGGCTGGCGTGAGCAGGCCGAGTTCGGACAGATGCGCCAGCGTCGCGTCGAGGTCCGGCGTCTGCTCGCGGATGATCTCGAGCTGATAGGTGGGCCGGTTGAGCGCGATCGCCTCGCCGTTGCGGTCGTAGATCAGACCGCGCGCCGGCGGCAGTGGATCGATGCGGACACGGTTGCCCTGCGAGAGCTCGCTGTAGTGATCGAAGCGCAGCACCTGCAGATAGAAGAGCCGCACGACCAGCGCGATGGCACAGAACGCAACGATCAGCGTCATTGCGATCAGCCGCCGCCCGAACAGCCGCTGCTCGGCCCGTTGGTCCTTCAGGCGCACTGAGCGAGTCATCGACGATCCCTGAAGGCCGCGCAGCTCAGCGCGAGCGGCGTGTCAGCGAGTCGCCGGCGGCCACGATCAGCGGCCAGATCAGCGCGCCGGACAGGATCGGCAACCAGCGATCCCATCCGGTGTAGCCGTGACCGGTGAGCCCGTCGGTCCAGAAGACGATGAAGTGGTACAGCCCGAGCAGCAGCGCCACGGCGCCGGCCTGGTGCAGCAGCGGAAACATGCGGATGCGCAACTGCAGCTTGTGCGTGAGGAACGCCACCATCAGGAAGGCGAGCGCGTGCTGGCCGAGCACGAGACCGCGCAGCGCATCGAGGAACAGGCCGGCGAGCCAGGCATAGCCGAGCCCGGCCAGCCGCGGGCTGGTGAGGATCCAGTAGATGATCGCCAGCAGCGCAAGGTCCGGCCGGGCGGTGTCGAGCCAGGCAGGCAGCGGCACGATCGCGAACACCAGGCCGGCTGCGACGCTGACCCAGTACATGACGCGCCGCGAGGCCGGGTCCGCTCTCATTCGCCCGGCTCCGGAGCGGGCGCTGTGCCGGCCGCAGGACTCGTCACCGGCTCGCTTGCCACAGCGGCGGGCGACTCACTCTCCGCCGGCACCGCAGGACGGAACCAGACGAGCAGCACCTCGCGCGCGCGGTCCAGGTGCGCCGTGGGCCGCGCTTCGACCCTGGCAAAGGTCGCGGTGGCCGCGTGCTCGACTTTGGTGACCTCCGCGACCGGATAGCCGGGCGGAAATACCCCGCCCATGCCCGTCGAGAGCAGGAGATCCCCGGCGCGCAGGTCCGCCTCCACCGTCACGAACGGCAGCGACAGCTTGTCCGGATCGCCGGTGCCCACGGCGATCGTGCGCACGCCGCTGCGGTTCGACTGCACCGGGATCGCGTGCTCGGCATCGCTGATCAGGATCGCTTCGGAGGTGTGCGGGTTGACACGGAAGACCTGGCCGACGATGCCGTCCGAGTCGAGAATCGCTTGCCCCTTGAACACGCCGTCGCGGGCGCCCTTGTCGAGCAGCACGCGATGGCGATAGGGGTCGAGATCGACGTTGAGGATCGAGGCGACCACGGCCCGGTCGGCGACTCCGGCGGACGCCTCGCGCATGTCGCGCAGGCGGCGGTTCTCGTCCTCGAGCGCCGCGAAGCGCTGCAACTGCAGGTTCGCCAGCCGCAGCCGTGCGGTGAGCTCCAGATTCTCCGCTCGCAGGCTCTCGCGGTCGGCGAGCGACTGGCCGACCCAGTCGCGGGTGCGGAACGGCAGGTCGACGACCGCCTGCACCGGAAAGGTGATCGTCGACAGCCAGCTGCGCACGCGCTCGAGCTGGCCGTAGCGGTGGTCGGCGACCATGAGGCCGACCGAGAGAATGGACAGCGTGACGAACGCCGCACCCAGCGGCGGCCCTCGGCCGATGATCGGACGGAAGTCGTGGCTCAGCTCGACCACGGCCTCAATCGAGGCCGAACAGGCCCGGACCGTGCTCGTCGATCAGCTCCAGCATCTTGCCGCCGCCGCGCGCCACGCAGGTGAGCGGATCCTCGGCGACCACCACCGGCAGGCCGGTTTCTTCCATCAGCAGCTTGTCGAAGTCGTCCAGCAGCGCACTGCCGCCCGTGAGCACAATGCCGCGCTCGGCCACGTCCGAGCCGAGCTCGGGCGGCGTCTGCTCGAGCGCCGCCTTGACCGCGCCGACGATGCCCTGCAGCGGCTCCTGCAGCGCCTCGAGGATCTCGTTCGAGTTGAGCGTGAAGCTGCGCGGCACGCCTTCCGACAGGTTTCGACCCCTCACAGAAACCTCGCGCACCTGCTGGCCGGGGTAGGCCGAGCCGATGTCGATCTTGATCCGCTCGGCGGTGGCGTCGCCGATCAGGATGCCGTAGTTGCGGCGCACGTAGTTGATGATGGCCTCGTCGAAGCGGTCGCCGCCGATGCGTACCGAGGCGGCGTAGACGATGCCGTTCAGGGAGATGACCGCGACTTCGGAGGTGCCGCCGCCGACGTCGAGCACCATCGAGCCGCGCGCCTCGTGCACCGGCATGCCGGCGCCGACCGCCGCGGCCATCGGCTCCTCGATGAGCCGTACCCAGCGCGCCCCCGCGCCTTCCGCGGATTCCTGGATCGCCCGGCGCTCGACCTGCGTCGAGCCGTAGGGCACGCACACCAGCACGCGCGGGCTTGGCCGCACCAGGCGGTTGCCGTGCACCTTCTCGATGAAGTACTGCAGCATCTTCTCCGTCACCGTGAAGTCGGCGATGACGCCGTCCTTCATCGGACGGATGGCGGTGATGTTGCCGGGCGTGCGCCCGAGCATGTTCTTCGCCTCGGTGCCCACCGCCTCGATCTTCTTGCCGCCTCGCGAGGGCTCCTCGCGGATCGCCACCACGGACGGCTCGTTCAGCACGATTCCCTTGCCGCGGACGTAGATCAACGTGTTGGCAGTGCCAAGGTCGATCGAGAGGTCGTTCGAGAAGTAACCCCGGAGTTTCTTGATCATCTGCGAGCAGGGAGCGTGGGCCGGCGAGCTGCGAATCGGCCGGCAATGTAACCAACGACAGGACATTAAACAAGGCGACTGGTATCATCTTTCGCCCCTTTTCTTGCCGCATTTCGCGTTTTCAGCATGTCGCTAACGCGCGCACAGGTCGAAGGAATCGCCCGGCTCGCGCGCCTCCAGATCACCGAGGCGCAGATGCCGGCGTACGTCGACCGCCTGTCGCGGATCATCGACTTCGTCGAGCAGCTCGCGGCGGTCGAGACCGGCGACGTCGAGCCGATGGCACATCCGCTCGCGGGTCAGGTGCAGCGGCTGCGGCCCGACGAGGTCCGCGAGACGGACCAGCACGGGAAGTACCAGCGCAACGCGCCGAACGTGGCGGCGGGCCTGTACCTCGTGCCCAGGGTCATCGAGTAGTGCACACGCTCACCGTCGCCGAGCTCGCGGCAGGCCTCGCGGCGCGACGCTTTTCGAGCGTCGAGGTCGCGAGCCACTTCCTGGCGCGCATCGAGCGGCTTAACGCCGCGCTGAACGCGTTCATCACGGTTACGCCGGAGCGCGCGCTCGGCGATGCGCGCGCCGCCGACGCGCGCCTGGCGCACGGCGAGGGCGGCCCGCTCACCGGCGTGCCGGTCGCGCACAAGGACATCTTCTGCACCGACGGCATCCTCACCAGCTGCGGGTCGCGGATTCTCGGCAATTTCGTCGCGCCCTACGACGCGACCGTCGTCGAGCGCTGGCGGACGGCCGGCACGGCGTTGCTCGGCAAGACCAACATGGATGAATTCGCGATGGGCTCATCGAACGAGACGAGCTGGTTCGGCCCGGTTCGTAACCCGTGGGACCCGGCGCGCGTGCCGGGAGGCTCCTCGGGCGGGTCGGCCGCGGCGGTCAGCGCCGGGCTCGCCCCGGTCGCGAGCGGCACGGACACCGGTGGCTCGATCCGCCAGCCGGCGGCGCTCTCCAATCTCACGGGCTTGAAGCCCACCTACGGCCGCGTGTCGCGCTACGGGATGATCGCCTTCGCCTCGAGTCTCGATCAGGCGGGCGTGTTGGCGCGCTCGGCCGAGGACGCGGCGCTGCTGCTCGGCGCCATGGCCGGTTTCGATCCGCGAGATTCGACCTGCGTCGATACGCCGGTGCCGGACTACCGCGCGGCGCTCGCCGCGCCGCTGACAGGCCTGCGCATCGGAGTGCTGCGCGAGTTCTTCGACCAGGGTCTGGACGAGCGTGTGGCGCGGCTGGTGCGCGCCGCGATCACCGCGCTGGAGGAAGAGGGGGCGTCGGTGCGCGAGGTGAGCCTGCCGCACCTGCCGCTGTCGGTGCCGACCTACTATGTCGTCGCGCCGGCGGAGGCCTCCTCGAACCTGTCGCGCTTCGACGGCGCGCGCTTCGGCTATCGCTGCGAGAATCCGCGCGACCTGCTCGACATGTACGAGCGGTCGCGCGGCGAGGGATTCGGCGACGAGGTCAAGCGGCGCATCATGACCGGCACCTACGTGCTGTCGGCCGGGTACTACGACGCCTATTACCTCAAGGCGCAGAAGGTGCGGCAGCTGATCGCCGCGGACTTCGCACGCGCCTTCGACGAGGTGGACGTCGTGATCGGTCCCACCACCCCCACCGCCGCTTTCGCGATCGGCGCCAAGACCAGCGACCCGATCACGATGTATCTGAACGACATCTACACGATCGGCGCGAACCTCGCCGGGCTGCCGGCGGTGTCGATCCCCTGCGGCTTCGTCAGCGAAGGCGAGCACGAGCTGCCCGCCGGGGTGCAGCTCATCGGCCCGCACTTCAGCGAAGCGCGTCTGCTCGGCATCGCGCACCGCTACCAGTCGCTGACCGACTGGCACCGCCGGATGCCGCCGGGCTACGAATAGCGCTCGCCATGGAATGGGAAACGGTCATCGGGCTCGAGATCCACGCGCAGCTCGCCACGCGGAGCAAGATCTTCTCGGCGTCCCCGACCGCTTACGGCGCGGCGCCCAACACGCAGGCGAACCTCGTAGACCTGGGCTACCCGGGCGTGCTGCCGGTGCTGAATGGCGAAGCGGTGCGCATGGCGGTTCGCTTCGGCCTCGCGACGCATGCCACGGTGCGGCGCCGCTCGGTCTTCGCGCGCAAGAACTACTTCTATCCGGACCTCCCGAAGGGCTATCAGATCAGCCAGTACGAGCTGCCGGTGGTGGAGCGCGGGTCGCTCGAGATCCTGCTCGAGGACGGGACCCGCAAGTCGATAGGCATCACGCGCGCCCATCTCGAGGAGGATGCGGGCAAGTCGCTGCACGAGGGCTTCCACGGGCTGACCGGCATCGACCTCAACCGCGCCGGGACCCCGCTGCTCGAGATCGTCTCCGAGCCCGATATGCGCTCGGCGAAGGAAGCGGTCGGATACATGAAGAAGGTGCACACGCTGGTGCGCTATCTCGGCATCTGCGATGGCAACATGCAGGAGGGCTCGTTCCGCTGTGATGCCAACGTGTCGGTGCGGCCGAAGGGCCAGACGGCGTTCGGCACGCGCGCCGAGATCAAGAACCTGAATTCCTTCCGCTTCGTCGAGCGCGCCATCAACTACGAGGTCGCCCGCCAGATCGGCGTGCTCGAGGGCGGCGGTGCCGTCGTGCAGGAGACGCGTCTGTACGACCCGGACCGCAACGAGACGCGTGCCATGCGTTCCAAGGAGGAAGCCAACGACTATCGGTACTTCCCGGATCCGGACCTGCTGCCGCTCGCGATCGACGACGCGCTGATCGAGCAGGTACGAAGCTCGCTGCCCGAGCTGCCGGACGAGAAGGCCGCGCGCTTTACGAGGGACTTCGGGCTGTCCGCGTACGACGCCGGGGTGCTCACCGCGAGCCGCGAGCTCGCCGCCTACTTCGAGACGGTCGTGGAGAAGCTCGGCGGCCAGCCGAAGCTCGCCGCCAACTGGGTCATGGGCGAGCTCGCCGGCGCGCTCAATCGCAACAACCTCGAGGTCGATGCGAGCCGCGTGCCGGCGGCAGCGCTCGCCGGGCTGCTGGCCCGGATCGGCGACGGCACCATTTCCGGCAAGCTCGCCAAGGAGGTCTTCGAGGCGATGTGGTCCGAGGGCCGCAGCGCCGACGAGGTCATCGATGCGCGGGGCCTGAGGCAGATCACCGACACGGGAGCGATCGAGCGGACCATCGATGCCGTCATGGCGGCCAACCCCGCGCAGCTCGCCGAGTACCGCGCCGGCAAGGACAAGCTGTTCGGCTTTTTCGTGGGCCAGGTGATGAAGGCCACGCAGGGCAAGGCGAATCCAGCGCAGCTGAACGAGCTGCTGAGACGCAAGCTGGCGGGCTGACGGTTACGGGCCGACGGTCGGTCAAAGGAGTCGGCAGACGGGTCTGGAGGCTGCGGACCCCAGCCTCTAGACTCGAGCCATGACGACGATCCGTGAAGACGACTTCGTGCAAAGCGTCGCCGACGCGCTGCAGTACATCTCCTATTACCACCCGCGCGACTACATCGAGCACCTCGGGCGCGCCTGGGAACGTGAGCAGTCGCCGGCCGCGAAGGACGCGATCGCGCAGATCCTGACCAACTCGCGTATGTGCGCCGAGGGCCGCCGCCCGATCTGCCAGGACACGGGCATCGTCAACGTGTTTCTCAAGGTCGGGATGAGCGTGCGCTTCGACACGCGCTCGAGCCTGGCCTCGCTCGTCGACGAAGGCGTGCGGCGGGCGTATGAATTTCCCGACAACCGGTTGCGCGCCTCGGTCGTTGACGACCCGCTGTTCGCGCGTCGCAATACTCGCGACAACACGCCGGCGGTGCTGCACGTCGAGCTGGTCCCCGGTGACACGGTCGATGTGACGGTCGCCGCCAAGGGCGGGGGGTCGGAGAACAAGTCGAAGTTCGTGATGCTGAATCCGAGCGACTCGCTCACGGACTGGGTGCTCGAGACGGTGCCGACGATGGGCGCGGGCTGGTGCCCGCCCGGGATGCTGGGAATCGGCGTCGGCGGCACGGCCGAGAAGGCCATGCTGCTTGCCAAGGAGGCGCTGATGGAGCCGATCGACATGCACGAGCTGCTCGAGCGCGGTCCGCGCGACAAGCTCGAGGAACTGCGCATCGAGTTGCTCGAGAAAGTCAACGCGCTCGGCATCGGCGCCCAGGGGCTCGGCGGACTGACCACCGTGCTCGACGTGAAGATCCGCTCGTTCCCGACCCACGCCGCCTCCAAGCCTGTCGCGATGATCCCGAACTGCGCCGCCACGCGGCACGCGCACTTCACCCTCGACGGGACGGGCCCCGTCGCGCTCGACCCGCCGCCGCTCGATGCCTGGCCCCGGGTCACCTGGAGCGCCGGTGCGGCGGCGCGCCGCGTCGATCTCGACACGCTCAGTCGCCAGGAGGTCGCGCGCTGGAAGCCCGGCGAGACGCTGCTGCTGAGCGGCCGCATGCTCACCGGGCGGGATGTCGCCCACAAGCGCATCGCCGATCTGATCGCCTCCGGTGCCGGTCTGCCCGACGGCGTCGACTTCCACGGCCGCGTCATCTACTACGTGGGTCCGGTCGATCCGGTACGCGACGAGGTCGTCGGCCCGGCGGGCCCGACCACCGCGACGCGCATGGACAAGTTCACGGAACTGATGCTCGAGCGCACCGGGCTGCTGGCGATGGTCGGCAAGGCCGAACGCGGCCCGGCAGCGATCGAGGCGATCCGCCGGCACGGCGCGGCGTATCTCATGGCGGTCGGCGGGGCGGCTTACCTCGTCTCGAAAGCGATCCGCGCCGCCCGTGTCGTGGCTTTCGCCGATCTGGGCCTGGAGGCGATCTATGAGTTCGTGGTGCAGGACATGCCGGTGACCGTGGCCGTCGATGCGCGCGGCGAGTCGGTCCACGTCACCGGGCCCGTGGAGTGGAGCGCTCGCATCCGCGCGCTCGGCATCCCGGTGCGCGTCGCGTGAGCGGTCAGCTCGACAACGCGGACAGCCTGCGGCGCTTCGTCTTCGAGCGCTATCCCTTCCGTGGTCAGCTCGTGCACCTGGGTCCCGCCTGGCGCGCCATGATGGAGCACCACGATTACCCGGCACGCGTGCGCGACAGCCTGGGCGAGGCGGTGGCCGCAGCGGTCCTGCTGTCGGCAACCGTGAAATTCCAGGGCCGGCTGAGCCTGCAGCTGCGCGGCGAAGGCCCCATGCACCTCATGCTCGTCGAGTGCAGCGACGGGCTCGCGGTGCGCGCCGTGGCGCGGTTCCGCGATCCACCGGACACGCGCGATCTTCGCGTGCTCTCCGGCGGCGGCACGCTGACCGTAACCCTCGACAACGACGACGCGGCGAACCGCTACCAGGGGATCGTGCCGCTCGCCGGCGAGCGCATGAGCGACTGCCTGCGCGAGTACTTCGAGAGCTCGGAGCAGCTGCCGACGCGGCTGTGGCTGCGTGCCGATGGCGATGGCGCGAGCGGCCTGCTGCTGCAGCGATTGCCGGTCACCTCGCGCCCGCGTGCGGCGAGCGAGTCCGGCCGCGGGGCGCTGCCCGAGGCCGAGGTCGAGGACGCATGGCGCCGTGTGCAGCTCGTCGCCGCCACCGTCACCGACCGGGAGCTGGCGGCGCTCGCCGACCGCGACTTGTTGCGGCGTCTGTTCGCCGAGGACGATGTACGGATGTTCGAATCGGCGCCGGTTTTCTTTCGCTGCCGCTGCTCGCGCGAGCGCGTCGCGGCCATGCTGAAGGCGCTCGGTCAGGCGGAGATCGCGGAGCTGGTCGCCGAGCGCGGCCAGGTCGAGGTGCGCTGCGAGTTCTGCAATCGCCTCTGGCAGTTCGACGCCGTCGACGTCGAGGCGTTGTTCCTGACCGGGGCGATCCAGCCGCCACGCGTCGGATCGACGCACTGAACATGGCTGGCAGATTCAGACGCGATCTGCAGCAACTGCGCACGGCGCTTGCGCAGGCCGGCGACGCGACACGTGCGCGCAGCGGCAAGAGCCGTGCTCGGCAGGCCCTCGAGATGATGTGGCTCCGCGCGCGCGGCTTCTCGCCGGACGATTACTACACGCTGCGGCTGTACGATCAGCCACCGTCGGCACCCGCCGGACCGCTGCGCCGGCGTGAATTCAGCCGGTTGCGCTACCGCCTCAATCCGCAGCAGCCCGAGGTCGTGCCCTTCAACAAATGGGTCTCGGCGCTCTATCTGGAAACGCTGGGCGTGCGCGTGCCGGTGTGTCACGGCTTGTATCACCGCAGCCGCGGCATCCTGCGCAACGGCCAGCGCCTGAGCTGCGAAGGAGAGCTCGCGCTGCTGCTGGCACGTCTGCCGGGCGGCGCGGCCATCAAGCCTCTCGACGCCTCGCACGGACGCGGCGTGATGGTCATCGTCGCCTTCGATGCGGCGCGTGGGATCGTGACCCGCGCCAGCGATGCCCGGCAGTCGCTGGGGGAGCTCGCCGCGACGCTTGACGCATCCGACCAGGGTTGGGTCGTGCAGGAGCGGATCGTGCAGCACACGGCGCTCGCGGCGCTGCATCGCCAGTCCGTAAACACGGTGCGGCTCGTGACGCTCTGCGGCGAAGACGGAATCCCGCAGGTGCTCGGAGCCGTGCTTCGCATCGGCACCGGCGAGGCGGAGATCGACAACACGACCGGTGGCGGCCTCGTCGCCGCCGTCGACCCCGGCACGGGTCGTTGCCGCACGGCGATTTCGCGCTATCGCGTCTCGGAGCATGCCATCCACCCGCAGAGCGGCGTCCGGATCGAGGGCTTCGAGATACCGCACTGGGCACAAGTGCAGAGCGCCGCGGTGCGTGCGCACGGCTTCGTGCCGTTTCCGCGCACCCTGGGCTGGGACATCGCAATCGAGGAGCACGGGCCGGTGATCCTCGAAGTCAACTCCGACTACTACTACAACCATCTGCAGCTCGACGGCCCGTCCGGTGCCATCGGTCTGCTGCGCTCACTCGGCCGGCAGCGCGACGAACGACCATAGCGCCGCGGGGCGTCCTCCGGGGGCGGCCGAAGGCTCCGCCGTCAGGGACGTCGCTGGGGGTCAGTCTCCCCTTTCTGGACGTTCGGTTGCACCGATAAGGACTTGCTTATATATTGAATACATGCAGACTAGCCTGGACGCGCGGTTGCAGCATCTGCGGGCCGCCGCGGAAATCACGCGCCTGCGGATCCTCTCCCTCCTCGCGGCCGGAGAGCTGACCGTCTCCGAGCTCGCGCGCACGCTGGGACAGAGTCAGCCGCGGGTCTCCAGGCACCTCAAGCTGCTCTGCGACGCGAAGCTGCTGATCCGCGAGCGCGAGCAACACTGGATTCATTACCGGCTCGCCGATTCGGGCGAGGCGGCGCACTTCGCGCACACGCTGCTCGATTCGCTCGACACGAACGACGTGATGCTGGCGCTCGACCGCGAGCGGGCGGCCGCGCTGCGGGCGAGGCGAGCGGCGGGATCTGCCGCAGAGGCGACGGCGCCGGAACGGGCCGGGCGCGACGATGCGGATCTCGCCGCCGTGCTTCGCGCGGAGCTTGGCGACACGCCGATCGATTCGCTGCTGTACCTGGGCGATGCGCCGGAGGCGATTGTGACCGCGCTTCGTGACCGGGCAGACCGCGCGGTGGTGCTCTCTGGCTCTGCGGACGCGCTGGCGCGGACGCGCGGCCGCCTGCGGGGCGTCGATGCCGGCCGCTCGGAGCTGCGTTTCGGCGATCCGCGTGCGCTGCCGTTTGCCGCCCACCGCTTCGACGTCGTGATCCTGGATCGCGTGGACGATCCCGAGCTCACCGCGTTGCGCGAGGCGGCGCGGGTGTTGAGTGGCGCAGGCCGGCTGGTCGATATCGAGGACTACGAACGACTCGAAGAGCGCGCCGCGGGCGGCAACCCGCTGGTCGCCTCCCGGGATCGATTGGCTCGTGCGGGCCTCGACTGCGCCCGGCTGCGGCCGCTCGATCTGGACAGCGCACGGCTGCTGATCGCGATCGCGGCGCCGGCCGAGCGGCGGCACGCCGCCTGACGATGAGCCCACGTATGCCTGCTACCCGCCAGCCGCGCAAGAACCCGCTGCCGGATGCCGCCGTGCTGCACCGTCCGGTGAGCGTGTCCTTCGAGTTCTTTCCTCCCGGCGACGCGGAGATGGAGCGCACGCTCTGGGCCTCGCTGCAGCGGCTGGCGCCCCTCGCGCCGCGCTTCGTCTCGGTGACCTATGGCGCCGACGGGTCGACGCGGGAGCGCACCCACAACGTCGTGATGCGCATCCTGCGCGAGACGAGCCTGACGCCGGCGCCGCACCTGACGTGCGTCGGCGCTACGCGCGAGGAGATCCTGAAGATCGCGCGCGACTACCTGGACGCCGGCGTGCGACACATCGTCGCGCTGCGCGGCGATCTTCCCGCGGGCGGCGGCCCCTATCGTCCGCACGCGGGCGGATTCGGCTACGCCGTGGACCTGGTTGCCGGGCTGCGCTCGGTGGGCGAATTCGACATCACGGTCGCGGCCTATCCGGAGGTGCATCCTGAGGCGCCCGATCCGGCGTTCGACTTCGACAATCTGCGCGCCAAGATCGACGCCGGCGCAACGCGCGCGATCACGCCGTTCTTCTTCGACGCCGACGGCTTCCTGCGTTTCCGTGACAAGTGTGCGGCGAGCGGCATGTCCGCGCAGATCGTGCCGGGCATCCTGCCGATCACGCGCTTCCCGCAGCTGCTCCGCTTCGCTGAGCGCTGCGGGGCGAGCGTTCCGGCGTGGCTCGTCGAACGCTTCGACGGGCTCGACGACGACGCCGATACGCGCCGGCTGATCGCCGCCAGCGTCGCGATCGATCAGGTGCAGCGCCTGCAGGAACACGGGGTCGACGAGTTCCACTTCTACACGCTGAACCGTGCCGAGCTCACCTACGCCATCTGCCACGCGCTCGGCGTGCGGCCCCGGCAGTGGGCCACGGCGAACTGACATGCGGCAGGAGCGCATCGGCGAGTTCCGTCGGCTGCTCGAGGAGCGGATCGTGCTGCTCGACGGAGCGATGGGCACCATGATCCAGTCGTTCCGGCTCGACGAGGCGCAATACCGCGGCGAGCGCTTTCGCGCCTCGCCGCGCGATCTCAAGGGCAACAACGACCTGCTGTCGCTCACTCGACCGGACCTGATCGCCAGGATCCACCGCGAGTACCTCGAAGCCGGCGCGGACGTCATCGAGACCAACACGTTCAACGCTACCGCCCCTTCGCAGTCGGACTACGGGACCGAAGCGCTGGTGCACGAGCTCAATCTGGTCTCGGCGCAGATCGCGCGCCGCGCCGCCGACGAGACGGCGGCCCGCACGGGGCGCACGCGATTCGTCGCCGGCGCGATCGGTCCGACCAGCCGCACGGCCTCGCTTTCGCCCAGGGTCAACGACCCCGGCTTCCGCAATACGAGCTTCGACGAGCTGGCGGCGACCTACGCGCAGGCCGCTCGCGGGCTGGTCGAGGGCGGCGTCGACATGATGCTGGTCGAGACGGTGTTCGACACGCTGAATGCCAAGGCTGCGCTGTACGCCGTGCGCCAGGTGCTCGACGAGCTAGCCCTCGAACTGCCGATTCTCGTCTCGGGCACGATTACCGACGCCTCCGGCCGCACGCTCTCCGGGCAGACGGTCGAGGCATTCTGGAATTCGATCCGCCAGGCGCGGCCCCTCGTCGTCGGCCTCAACTGTGCGCTCGGAGCGCGGCAGCTGCGGCCATACGTCGAGGAGCTGGCGCGGATCGCCGACGCGTACGTCTGCGCCTACCCGAATGCCGGGCTGCCCAACGCCTTCGGCGAATACGACGAGGCGGCCTGCGATACCGCGGCGCTGCTGCGCGACTACGCGGCGAGCGGTTTCGTCAACATCGTCGGCGGCTGCTGCGGAACCACGCCGGAGCACGTGGCGCACCTGGCCGCTGCGGTCGAGGGGCTCGCACCGCGCCGGGTGCCGGTGCCCGAAACCCGCACCCGGCTTGCCGGCCTGGAACCGCTCAACATCGGTCCGGACAGCCTGTTCTGCAACGTCGGCGAGCGCACGAACGTCACGGGCTCGGCGAAGTTCCGCCGCCTGATCGAAGCCGACGACTACGCGGGCGCGATCGAGGTGGCGCGGCAGCAGGTCGCCAGCGGCGCACAGATGATCGACATCAACATGGACGAGGGCATGCTCGACTCCGAGGGCGCCATGGTGCGCTTTCTCAATCTGCTCGCCGCGGAGCCCGATGTCGCGCGCGTGCCGGTGATGATCGACTCCTCGAAGTGGTCGGTGATCGAGGCGGGACTGAAGTGCCTGCAGGGCAAGGGCGTCGTCAACTCGATCAGCCTCAAGGAGGGCGAGGGACCGTTCCTTGCACACGCGCGGCTCGTGCGCGCCTACGGCGCCGCGGTGGTCGTAATGGCCTTCGACGAATCCGGCCAGGCGGACAGCGTCGAGCGCAAGGTGGCGATCTGCAAGCGCAGCTACCGGCTTCTGGTGGAGAGGGTCGGATTTCCGCCCGAGGACATCATCTTCGACCCGAATATCTTCGCGGTGGCGACCGGCATCGAGCAGCACGACCGCTATGCGCTCGACTTCATAGAGGCGGCCGCGCAGATCCGCGCCGCCTGCCCGCACGTGCAGGTGAGCGGGGGTCTCTCCAACGTCTCGTTCTCGTTCCGCGGCACCGACCCGGTGCGCGAGGCGATGCACTCGGTGTTCCTGTACCACGCGATCAAGGCCGGGATGAGCCTGGGTATCGTCAACGCCGGCCAGCTCGCGATCTACGAGGACATTGACGCGGAGCTGCGCGAACGCGTCGAGGACGTGATCCTGGCGCGCCGGCCGGATGCCACCGAGCGGCTGCTCGAGATCGCGGCGCGCTACCGCGGCGAGGCCTCCGCGAAGCGCGCCGAGGACAACGCCTGGCGGAGCTGGCCGGTCGAGAAGCGACTCGAGCACGCGCTCGTCAAGGGGATCGATGAGTTCATCCTCGAGGACACCGAAGACGCGCGCCTCGAGCTCGAAGGACCGCTGGCGGTGATCGAGGGGCCGCTGATGGACGGCATGAACGTTGTCGGCGACCTGTTCGGCGCCGGCAAGATGTTCCTGCCGCAGGTCGTGAAGTCGGCGCGCGTGATGAAGAAGGCGGTCGCGTGGCTGGTGCCCTTCCTCGAGCGCGAGCCTGGCGAGACCTCGCGCTCCAACGGCAAGATCGTGCTCGCGACCGTGAAGGGCGATGTGCACGACATCGGCAAGAACATCGTCGGCGTCGTGCTTCAGTGCAACAATTTCGAGGTGATCGACCTCGGCGTGATGGTGCCCACGGAGCGCATCCTCGAAACCGCGCGACGCGAGCGGGCCGACATGGTCGGCCTTTCGGGTCTCATCACGCCCTCACTCGACGAGATGGTGCACGTCGCGCGCGAGATGAAGCGGCTTGCGTTCGAGGTGCCGCTGCTGATCGGCGGGGCGACTACTTCGCCCGCGCACACCGCGGTCAAGATCGACCCCGAATACGAGGGTGCGGTCGCCTACGTCAAGGACGCGTCGCGGGCGGTGGGCGTGTGCCAGTCCCTCGCCACGCCCGAAACACGCGCCGCGCTCACGGCCCGTTTGAAGCGTGAGCACGCCGAGCGACGCGAGCAGCACCGGGGGCGCAAGGTCAAGGCGCCCGCGTTCACGCTCGAGCAGGCGCGCGCCAACCGCTTCCGTGGCGACTGGTCGGCATATCGCCCGCCGGTGCCGCGCCTGCTCGGCGTGCGTGCGTTCTCCGACGTGCCGCTCGACGGATTGCTGCGCTACATCGACTGGATGCCGTTCTTCAACGCCTGGGAGCTCACCGGTCGTTTCCCCGACGTGCTCACCGACCCGGTGGTGGGCGAGGCCGCCAGCAACCTGTATGCCGATGCGCGGCGCGTGCTGCGCCAGATCATCGCCGAACGCTGGCTGCGCGCCCGGGCCGTGATCGGCTTCTTCCCGGCCAATTCGCACGATGAGGACATCGAGATCTACGCCGACGAATCACGCCGCGAGGTGGTGCTGCGGCTGCATCATCTGCGTCAGCAGAAGCCCAAGCCGAACGGCCAGCCGCACTTTGCGCTCTCGGATTTCATCGCGCCGCGCGATTCCGGTGTGGCCGACTGGATCGGGGGGTTTGCCGTGACCGCGGGCTTAGGTATAGAGGACAAGGTGCGCGAGTTCGAGGCGAAGCACGACGACTACGACTCGATCATGGTCAAGGCGCTCGCGGACCGGCTCGCCGAGGCGCTCGCCGAGGCAATGCACGAGCGCGTGCGGCGCGAGTTCTGGGGTTACGCCCCGGAGGAGCACAGCACGAACGACGAACTGATTCGCGAGCACTATCGCGGCATCCGCCCGGCGCCCGGCTACCCTGCCTGCCCGGATCACACCGAGAAGGCGGCGCTCTGGCGCCTGCTCGATCCGGAGCGAAACGCCGGAATCGTGCTGACGGAGAGCTACGCGATGCACCCGGCCGCGTCGGTGAGCGGCTGGTACTTCTCGCACCCCGAGGCGAGCTATTTCACGGTCGGGGCGATCGATCGGGACCAGGTGGCGGACTACGCGCGGCGCAAGCGGCTGAGCCTGGCCGACGCCGAGCGCTGGCTCGCGCCGCTGATCAGGTACACGCAGTCCGCCGACGCTGCCTGATTCGGGTCAGGTCGAACCAGCTGCCGCTGCGGCGGTTCCGGGCTGCGATTGTCAGCCGCCGGGCAGATTCAGCTCCCGGAGGTAGCTCTTGAAGCGCGGGTCCTCGCGCAGCGGATCGAGTAGCGGATCGACGGCGGCCCTGAAGGCGCCGGGGTCCCGGACGCGGCGAGCCACCTCGAGCCACCGGATGGCCTCGTCGGGCTCACCGCGTTGCGCGGATATCTGGGCGAACTGGTACGCCGAAGCATCGCCGGTTCTCCTCAGTTCCGCCCGCTGTGCCGCCGCCTCCGGGGCACGGCCCAGCTTATCGTAGGCGATTGCCAGGCAGGTCTGACGCTGCCATTCGACGCGCTCCTTCTCGCAAGCAGTGCACGCCGCCTTCGCTTCGCCCACGGTGAGGTCGATCAGTCCCATCAGGTAGTGCACCCTGGGACGCTGCGGATCGAGCGTCGCGATCTGGTGTGCGATCGCCCTTGCCTCGTCGTAACGCCGCGCGTCGTAGTTGACGGAAGCGAGTGTGTGCATCCCCTGTAGCGCCAGCGGATCGAGCGACACCGCCTGGCGCGCCGCCGCAAGCGCCTCCTCCACGCGGCCAACCCCCGACAGCAGATTGGCGAGTGTCGTATACGCAGCGGCATTGCTCGGATTGAGCTGCAATGCCTTGCGCAGCGAGACCTCCGATCGCTGCCAGTCCCCGTCCGCGTTAAGCACGTTGCGGCCCAGCGCCACGTACCCGTCGGACGCGTCCGGTGCGAGCTCGATGGCGCGTTCCGCTGCCTCGCGGGCCTGCACAAATCCCTCGGCGTACGGCAGGTAGGCGTTGCGGCTGAGCGCCTGCAGCACCGACGACCGTGCAGCGTGCGCCTGTGCGAAGGCAGGGTCGAGGGCAAGCGCCTCGTCGAACGCCGAGAGCGCCGCCCGCAGGAACTCGTGCGACTCGCCCTTGTTTACTTCGTACTTGCCGCGCAGATAGGCCTCGTAAGCGCGTGCATCGCTCGTGCCACCCGCCTGCACAGGCTTGTGGTCTGCGCCGAGCAGCTTCACCTTGAGCGAGTCGACAACCTCGCCCGCGATCTCGTCCTGTACCGCGAAGATGTCCTGCACGGTCCGGTCGTAGGACTGCGACCAGAGATGCGTGCTGTCCGAGGTGCGGATCAGCTGCGCGGTGATCCGCACGCGGTCGCCGGACTTGCGCACGCTGCCCTCGAGCACATTGGCCACCTGCAGCTCGCGGGCGATGTCGGAGATCTTCGCCTCCTTGCCCTTGTAGGCGAACGAGGAGGTGCGCGCGATCACCTTGAGCTCGGGGATTCGCGCGAGCAGGTTGAGCAGCTCCTCTGTGAGCCCGTCGGAAAAGTACTCGTTGCTGCGATCGTCGCTCATGTTGACGAACGGCAGCACCGCGATCGACGGGGCCGAGGCGCGGGTGGCTGGGGTCTCGGCAGGAGCCTGTGCGGACGCAGCGCTTGCCGCCTCGCCGCGTGCTGCGGGGCGATCCTTGCGTATGCCGAGCTGACCCCAGGCGAGGAGACCGATCGCTACCACCAGCAGACCCGCAATCAGCACATTGAGCTTGTGCCCCGTCTCGCGCGTGACCGAGGCGTGCCGGTCGACTTCATGCTCGCGCTTGAGGCCTTCCGGCGTGAGCTCGTACGCCCAGGCGAAGATCAGTGCGAGGGGCAGACCGAGCAGGAGCAGGCCCAGCAGCAGCCTGAGGCTCCAGGCCGGCACATCGAGCGCACCGAACAGCAACTCGGCCACCTGCAGCAGTACCCAGCCTGCCACGAGATAGAGTGCCGCGACGCGAAACACGTTGCGACGTCGCAGCTCCGACAGGATCGACATCCCGGCCCCTGACTTCCTGGTCGCACGCAAGCATAGGCCAGGTCGGGACCGTGTCAAACTATGCCCGGCGCGTCACGCCGTGAGACGCTCAGTCGGCGCTTCGAGACCTGTCTCCAGGGGGAGTCAGACTGCGACTGTCTCGCGCACCAGGGCGCGGTCCGGGAACCATTGGTAGCGTTGGTAGGGGTCCGCCAACAGCGTCACGGGCAGCGCCGGATTGAACAGCTTCGCCCAACCGGACAGTATCGACGGCGTCTTCAGCAACGCAGAACATCGCGACAACAACAGGCAATTCAGCACCGCCTCTTGTCCCCTTCGGAACCCGCTCCCGGATACGGCGTGATGCACGGGCACGCCGGTGCGCGATCGCTGCTCGTCGTCGTGCCAGACCACCGGTATCGATCGCAGGAACGATCGTTGCACGAAATCT
>JBQGDL010000093.1:0-4853 GCA_052039045.1 Steroidobacteraceae bacterium | reverse complement strand
CCCGCCTTGATCTGCGTGATCAGCGGCGTGTGGCGCGGGTAGATGCCGAGCTCGCCCATGATGCCGGGAAGCACGACGAATTCCGCCTCGCCGGAGTAGATCGACTCCTCTGCGCTGACGACGTCGATGTGCATCGTGGCTGGCATGGTGCGTCCCGTTGCCGCGTTACTGCAGCGTCTTCGCCTTCTCGACCGCTTCGTCGATCGTGCCGATCATGTAGAACGCCTGCTCGGGCAGGTGGTCGTACTCGCCGTTTACGATCGCCTTGAAGCCGCGGATCGTCTCCTTGAGCGGCACGAACTTGCCTGGCGTGCCGGTGAACACCTCGGCGACGTGGAACGGCTGCGACAGGAAGCGCTGGATCTTGCGCGCGCGCGCCACCGTCAGCTTGTCCTCGGGCGAGAGCTCGTCCATGCCGAGGATCGCGATGATGTCGCGCAGCTCCTTGTAGCGCTGCAGCACGGCCTGCACCGCGCGGGTCGTGTTGTAGTGCTCCTCGCCGATGGTGTTCGGATCCACCTGGCGCGAGGTCGAGTCGAGCGGGTCGACCGCCGGGTAGATACCGAGCGCGGCGATGTCGCGCGACAGCACGAGCGTCGCGTCGAGGTGTGCGAAGGTCGTCGCGGGCGACGGGTCGGTGAGGTCGTCCGCCGGCACGTAGATCGCCTGCACCGAGGTGATCGTCCCCACCTTGGTGGATACGATCCGTTCCTGCAGCGTTCCCATCTCCTCGGCGAGCGTCGGCTGGTAGCCTACGGCCGAGGGCATGCGCCCGAGCAGCGCGGAGACTTCGACCCCGGCGAGCGTGTAACGGTAGATGTTGTCGACGAAGAACAGGATGTCGCGGCCCTCGTCCCGGAACGCCTCGGCCATCGTCAGACCGGTCAGCGCGACGCGCAGGCGGTTGCCCGGCGGCTCGTTCATCTGGCCGAACACCATCGCGACCTTCGATTGCCCAAGGTCCTCCTGGACGATGACCCTGGCCTCCGACATCTCGTGGTAGAAGTCGTTGCCCTCGCGCGTGCGCTCGCCGACGCCCGCGAACACCGAGAGGCCGCTATGTTGCTTGGCGATGTTGTTGATGAGCTCGAGCATGTTCACGGTCTTGCCGACGCCGGCGCCACCGAACAGGCCGATCTTGCCGCCCTTGGCGAACGGGCAGATCAGGTCGATGACCTTGATGCCGGTCTCGAGCAACTCGACCGAGGGCGACAGCTCGTCGAACTTGGGCGCGGGCTGGTGGATGACGCGCCGCTCCTCAGCCTCGACCGGGCCGCGCTCATCGATCGGACGGCCCAGCACGTCCATCACGCGGCCGAGCACCGCCGGACCGACCGGGACTTTGATGCCGTCGCCGGTGTTGCGCACTTTCATGCCGCGGCGCAGCCCGTCCGAGGAACCGAGCGCGATGGTGCGCACCACGCCGTCACCGAGCTGCTGCTCGACCTCGAACGTCAGCCCCTTCTCGGCCAGCGGGTTGTCGCTCTCCTCGAGGATGAGCGCGTCGTACACGCGGGGCAGCGATTCGCGCGGGAACTCAATGTCGATGACCGCGCCGATGCATTGAACGATGGTGCCTTGAGCCTGTGCCATATCCTGTCCTGAAGTCCGGTTCATTGTTCAGTCCGTCCGCCGAAGCTCACACCGCTGCCGCGCCGCCCACGATCTCGGAGAGCTCCTTCGTGATCGCGGCCTGGCGGTTCTTGTTGTAGATGAGCTGCAGCTCGTCGATGATGTTCTGCGCATTGTCGGAGGCCGCCTTCATCGCGACCATCCGCGCCGACTGCTCGGAGGCGATGTTCTCGGCGGCAGCCTGATAGACCACGGTCTCGATGTAGCGCACCAGCAGCTCGTCGAGCACGGTCTTCGCATCGGGCTCGTAGAGGTAGTCCCAGTTGCCGGTCGTCGCCCTCGACGTGCCGGTCGCCGCGCCCGAGGCCGGCTGCAAGTTCTGCGGAATCGGTATCAGCGGCAGCTGCACCGGCTCCTGCCTCATCGTGTTGACGAAGCGGGTGACGAATACGTGCACCTCGTCGAGCCGCCCCTCGAGGTAGCCGTCGATCAGCATCTTCACCGGCCCGATCAGCCGCTCGAGCGATGGGCGGTCGCCGTAGTTCACCACCTGCGAGACGACCTTGCCTCCCATGCGGCTCACGAAGCCGAACCCCTTGTTGCCGATCGTGGAGTATTCGACCTCGACGCCCTTCGCGGTCCAGGCCTTGTGTGCATTGAGCACCAGGCGCAGCACGTTGGTGTTCAGGCCGCCGCAGAGACCCTTGTCGGTCGTGACCACCACCGCGCCGACCCGCCTGACGGTGTCGCGGCGTGTCAGCAGCGGATGGCGGTATTCCGCGTTCGCCTGCGCCGCGTGCATCGCGATCGCGAGGATGCGCTGGGTGTACGGCCGGCCGGCGCGCATACGCTCCTGCGCCTTGCGCATCTTCGACGCCGCGACCATTTCCATCGCCTTGGTGATCTTGCGCGTGTTCTGCACGCTCTTGATCTTGAGGCGGATTTCCTTCGTGCCAGCCATTGCCGTCGACCAGGTTCAGTAGGCGCCGTTCTTCTTGAAGTCCTCGATCGCCGCAGCGAGCGCCTTCTCGTCGTCGCCGCTCAGGTCCTTGCTGCTCTCGATACGATCGAACAGCTCGCGGTACTTGGACTTCACGTAGGCGCGCAGCGCCGCCTCGAAGGCGAGCGCGCGCTTCACTTCGACGTCGTCGAAATAGCCCCGATTGACCGCGAACAACGTCACCGCCTGCTCGGCCACGGAGAGCGGCGAATACTGCGGCTGCTTCATCAGCTCGGTGACCAGCTTGCCGCGATCGAGCTGCCGGCGCGTCGCATCGTCGAGGTCGGAGGCGAACTGCGCGAAAGCTGCGAGCTCGCGGTACTGCGCAAGCGCGAGTCGCACGCCGCCGCCGAGCTTCTTGATCACCTTGGTCTGCGCCGCACCGCCGACGCGCGACACCGAGATGCCGGCGTTGATCGCCGGACGGATGCCGGCGTTGAACAGGTCGGTCTCGAGGAAGATCTGGCCGTCGGTGATCGAGATCACATTCGTCGGCACGAACGCGGAGACGTCGCCGGCCTGCGTCTCGATGATCGGCAGCGCCGTCAGCGAGCCGGTCCTGCCCTTGACCGCACCCTTCGTGAAACGCTCCACGTACCCCTCGTTGACGCGTGCGGCGCGCTCGAGGAGACGCGAATGCAGGTAGAACACGTCGCCGGGATAGGCTTCGCGGCCCGGCGGACGGCGCAGCAGCAGCGACACCTGACGGTACGCCCACGCCTGCTTGGTCAGGTCGTCGTAGATCACGAGCGCATCCTGGCCCCGGTCGCGGAAGTACTCGCCCATCGTGCAACCGGAGTACGGCGCGACGTACTGCATCGCCGCGGACTCCGAGGCCGATGCGGCGACGACGATCGTGTACGCCATCGCGCCGTGCTCCTCGAGCTTGCGCACGACGGTCGCGATCGTGGAGGCCTTCTGTCCGACCGCCACGTAGATGCAGGTGAGCTCCTTGCCCTTCTGGTTGATGATCGTGTCGACCGCGACCGCGGTCTTGCCGGTCTGGCGGTCGCCGATGATGAGCTCGCGCTGGCCGCGACCGATCGGCACCATCGAGTCGATCGCCTTGAGTCCGGTCTGAACAGGCTGGCCCACCGACTTGCGCCAGATCACGCCCGGCGCAACCTTTTCGATCACGTCGGTTTCCTTCGCCTCGACCGGACCCTTGCCGTCGATCGGCTGACCGAGCGCATTCACGACGCGACCGATCAGCGCTGGGCCGACCGGCACCGCGAGGATGCGTCCCGTGCACTTCACGGTGTCGCCCTCGACGATGTGCTCGTAGTCGCCCAGGATCACCGCGCCGACGGAATCGCGCTCGAGGTTGAGCGCGAGCCCGAAGGTGTTCTTCGGGAACTCGAGCATCTCGCCCTGCATGACGTCCTGCAGGCCGTGGATGCGGCAGATGCCGTCGGTCACGGTCACGACGGAGCCGACGCTGCGCGCCTCGGTGACGGCGGCGAAGTTCTGGATGCGTGCCTTGATCAGGTCGCTGATCTCGGAAGCCTTGATGGACATGTCGACTTTCCTCTGCTGGCCACGGCGCCGCCTGCGCGGCCGTGAGCCTCAAGTGTCTTCTCAACCCGTCAATTCGGTCTCGAGCCGCACGAGCTTGCCCCTGAGCGAGCCGTCGATCAGCAGGCTGCCTGCGCGTACCACCGCGCCGCCGATCAGGCCGGCGTCAGTCCGACAGTGCAGGCGCACCTCGCGCCCGAGCCGGCTGCGCAACGCGCTCGTCAGCCTCGCCGTCTGACCGGGATCGAGCGGCACCGCCGAGACGATCTCGACGTCCGTGACGTTCTGGTCCTCGGCGACGAGCTCCTCGAACTGCACGGCGATCTCCGGCAGATAGTCCACCCGGCCGTTCTCGGCGAGCAACGAGAGCAGCGCGCGGCCGTGATCGTCGAGCGCATCACCCGCGACCCCCGCGACCAGCTCCGTGAGCTCTCCACTGCGCACCCCGGGGCTGTGCTGCAGCTTCTGAAACTCGTCGCTCGCCACCGCCTGGCTCGCGCGTGCCATCCACGCCGACCACTGTGCAAGCCGGCCGGTCTCCTTCGCATGCGCGAAGGCGGCCCGGGCGTACGGTCGTGCGACGGTTGCTCGTTCGACCATGATGGGCTCGGTGCGGCCTGCTCAGGCCCCGCGGGTCTCGATCTCGCGCGCCAACCGCTCGATCAGATCCGCGTGCGCCTTCGGATCGACCTCGCGCTCGAGGAGTCGGGATGCGCCGGCGACCGCCAGCCGCCCGACGTCCTGGCGGAGCTGGTCGCGCGCACGG
>JBQGDL010000092.1:0-7467 GCA_052039045.1 Steroidobacteraceae bacterium | reverse complement strand
GTCGGCGAATGGCAGACCCGTGCACAGGTGTCGACGTTGTTGTTGCCGAATCCGGCACGCACGAGTTTCTGCACCAGGAACGTCTCTTCGTTCGTGCATCGCGACGAAGTGATCCCGCCGATGCAGTCGCGGCCGTACTTCTGCTGCAGACGCTTGAACTCGCGCGCCGCATGCCCGATCGCTACGTCCCAGCTCACCGGAACCCACGGATCGGTGATTCGCTGCCGCACCATCGGCGTCGTGACGCGGTCGGCGTGCGTGGTGTAGCCGTAGGCGAAGCGCCCTTTGACGCAGGCGTGTCCGGCGTTGGCGCCGCCACGACGGTTCGGCACCATCCGCACCACTTCGTCGCCCCTCACCTCCGCGTTGAGAGAGCAGCCGACGCCGCAATAACCGCAGGTGGTAGTCACCGTGCGCTCCGGTTGGCCGAGCGCGGCGAGCGACTTCTCCGACAGCGCCGCCGTCGGACAGGCCTCGACGCAGGCGCCGCACGATACGCACTCCGAGGCGAGGAACGGCTCGTCCTGGCTCGCGACAATGCGTGAGGCGAAGCCGCGGCCATCGACGGTGAGCGCGAGGGTCCCCTGCGTCTCGTCGCAGGCGCGCACGCAGCGCGAGCAGACGATGCACAGGTTCGGGTCGAAGGCGAAGTAGGGGTTGCTCAGGTCGTGCTCGATGCCGCGGTGCCTGGCGCCGCCAAACGCATACGGTGTGTCGCGCACGCCGACCACCGCCGCCATGTCCTGCAACTCGCAATGCGTGTCCGCCGGGCAGCCCTCGCAGTCGAGAGGATGGTCGGAGACGTACAGCTCCATCACGCCGCGGCGCAGCTGGGCGAGCTTGTCGGTCTGCGTGCGCACGCTCATGCCCTCGGCAACCTGCGTCGTGCACGAGGCCGGGTAACCCTTCCGGCCGTCGACTTCCACCAGGCACAGACGGCAGGATCCGAAAGCCTTCAGTGTGTCGGTCGCGCAGAGCTTCGGAACGCGGATGCCGGCGAGCGCCGCGGCGCGCAGCACCGAGGTTCCGGCCGGCACGGCGATCGCTACACCGTCGATCCGTACGTTGACCGAGCCGCTGGCCTGGCTCGCCGGGGTGCCGAGATCTTCATGATCGATCGCGTACATGTCTTACTCCGCTGCCCGCCCCGAAAATGGCTCGGAGCCATTTATTTCGGAAAATGGCTCCGAGCCAATTAACGGGTGAAATCCTCCCGGAAATGCTGCATGGCGCTGCGCACCGGGAACGGCGTCATGCCGCCGAGGCCGCACAGCGAGCCGTGCTGCATCGTCTCGCACAGCTCCTCGAGCGTGCTCAGGTTTCGCGCGCGCTCCTCGCCGCGCACGATCCGGTCGATGAGCTCCGCGCCGCGAATCGAACCTATCCGGCAGGGCGTGCATTTGCCGCAGGACTCGTGCGCGCAGAACTGCATCGCAAACCGCGCCATGCGCGCCATGTCCACGGTGTCGTCGAACGCCACCACGCCGCCGTGGCCGAGCAGCGCGCCGATCCCGGCCAGCGCCTCGTAATCGAGCGCAGTGTCGAACTGCGAAGCCGGCAGGTAGGCGCCGAGCGGTCCGCCCACCTGCACCGCCCGCAGCGGCCGCCCGGTGGCGCTGCCGCCGCCGAAGTCGGTGAGCAGTTCGCGCACAGTGAGCCCGAAGGCGAGCTCGACGAGGCCGCCGCGCCGGATGTTCCCGGCGAGCTGCACCGGCAGGGTGCCGCGCGACTGTCCGACGCCGAAGTCGCGATAGAACGCCGCGCCGCGCGCCAGGATCACCGGCACCGTCGCAAGCGAGACGACGTTGTTGACGACCGTCGGCATACCGAACAGGCCCTTGATCGCCGGCAGAGGCGGGCGCACGCGGACCTCGCCGCGACGACCCTCGAGGCTCTCGAGCATCGAGGTCTCCTCGCCGCAGATGTACGCCCCGGCGCCCAACCTCACCTCGAGGTCGAACGTCTTCCCGCTGCCGGCCACATTCGGTCCCAGGAAGCCCGCGGCCCGCGCGGCATCGATCGCCTCGGCGAGCGTGCGATGCGCGTGCGGATATTCCACGCGCAGATAGATGGAGCCGCGCGTGGCGCCCACAGCGAGTGCCGCGATCGTCATGCCCTCGATCAGCGACAGCGGATCGCCTTCCATGAGCATCCGGTCGGCGAACGTGCCGGAGTCGCCTTCGTCGGCGTTGCAGGCGATGTATTTCTGCGGGGCGGTCTGCTCGAGCACCGTGCGCCACTTGGTAACGGTGGGGAAGGCCGCACCGCCGCGGCCGCGCAGCCCGGAGTCGGTCACCTCGCGCACGATGTCTTCCGGCCGCATCGCGAGCGCGCGCGTCAGGCCCGCGAAGCCGCCGTGGGCCCGGTAGTCGGCGATGCTCACCGGATCGATCACGCCGACGCGTGCACAGGTGAGCCGCTGCTGTCGAGCAAGCCAGGGAATCTCTTCGACGCGGCCCTGCGCCAGTGCGTGTGCGCCGCCCTGCAGGAACCCGGCGTCGAACAGCGACGGCACGTCCGCGGCGCTGACCGGCCCGTAGCCCAGCCGCACGTCGCCGGCCTGGACCTCGACCAGCGGCTCGAGCCAGTACAGCCCCCGCGAGCCGTTACGGACCAGCTCGAGGTCGAGGCCGCGCCGGTGCGCCTCGGAGGCGATCGCGCGGGCCACCGTCTCGGCGCCCAGCGAGAGGGCTCCGGAATCGCGCGGTACGTAGACGCGCACGCTCATCGTTGCGGGCTCCCGCCGACGGCCGTGCAGGTCGCCAGCAGCTCGTCGAGACGCTGCGGTGTCATTCGCCCGTGCGGCTCGTCGTCGAGCAGGATCGCCGGAGAGCACGCGCAGTTGCCCAGGCAGTAGACCGCCTCGAGAGTGCAGGAACCGTCGGCGGTGGTTTCGCCGAACGGCACGCCAAGCCGCCGCTCGGCGTGCGCAGCGAGTGCCTCGCCCTGCATCGACTGGCAGCTTTCCGCACGGCAGATCTGCAGCCGGTGACGCCCGGCCGGCGCGGTGCGGAAGTGGTGGTAGAAGCTCACTACCCCGTGCACTTCCGCGCGGGACAGGTTGAGCGCCTGCGCGATCTGTGGCACGGCAGCTGCCGGGACATGACCGAACTCGTGCTGCACGTCGTGCAGGATCTCAAGCAGCGGCCCCGGGCGCCCGGCATGGCGGGCGACGATCGCATCGAGCCGTTTGCGCGTCGTCTCGTCGAAAGTGTCCATGTCGACCGGACGGTCTGCCTCCGTCAACTACGTCGGAAAAGGCAGTCTCCCCCGGCGCTGGGCTGCGGTCAAACCGCCGGCTCGCCGGCCGGCGCAGGAGTGCGCGCCAGTCGCCGCCATGCGAAATAGATCGGCACACCGAGCGCGACGATGATCAGCCCGGGCCAGGAATACTGGGGCTTCTGGATCAGCAGGTTGATGCAGAAGGCCAGCGTCAGGGTTGCATAGAGCGCAGGCAGCCAGGGGTAGAGCGGCGCCTTGACGGGCCGCTCGACATCGGGCCGTCGCACCCGCAGCGCGAAGAGCCCGATCACCGTCAGCAGAAAGAACAGCACGGCCGCGAAGATCACATAATCCAGAAGCTGGCTGTAGGTTCCCGAGAGGCAGAGCACACAGGCCCAGACCGCCTGCACCTTGAGACCGAAGGCCGGGGTGCGATGGGTCGGGTGCAACTCCCCGGCCCGGCGGAAGAACAGTCCATCGCGCGCCATGGCGTAGTAGACCCGGGCGCCCGACAAGATCAGGCCATTGTTGCAGCCGAAGGTCGAAATCATGATTGCTGCGGCCATGGCGTACAGGCCCGTGTCGCCGAGAACCGCCTGCAGCACCGCCGTGCCGACCCGATCCTGGGGCGCCGCGGCAATCGCCTGCCAGGGCAGCACGGTGAGATACGCCAGGTTGGCGAGCAGGTAGAGCGCCACCACCGTCAACACGCCCGCGCCCATGGCGAACGGCAGGTCGCGCTTTGGATCCTTCAGCTCGCTGCCGGCGAAGCCTACGTTGTTCCAGGCGTCCATCGAAAAGAGCGCGCCGACCATCGCGGCGCCGACGAGCGGCCAGACGGCAGGCGTGAGGCCTTCGGCTGGCCAGAACGCGGAGCCAAAATTGGCCGCGATTGCCTCGGCGCCGCGCCCGATGGTCAGTCCGAGCACGATCAGCGCAGCGAGTGCCGCGGCCTTGATCGCCGTGAGCGATGTCTGGATCAGCGCCGCCGTGCGTACCCCGCGAAGGTTGATCCAGGTGAGGATCACGATGCTGGCGATGGCGAGCAGGCGTTGAGCCGAGAGGCCGACCTCGATCGCGCCGCTTGGCAGCGGTACCGTCACGCCGAGGAACGTCTCGGCAGAGAGGCTCGGAACGAACACCGCCGTAAAGCGCGCGAACGCGACTGCGACTGCGGCGATGGTGCCCGTCTGGATGACGGCGAAGAGCGTCCAGCCGTACAGGTAGCCAAAGAGCGGCGCGATCCCTTCGCGCAGATAGACGTACTGCCCGCCGGCGCGCGGGTACATGCCCGCGAGCTCGCCGTAGGTCAGCGCACCCGCGACCGACATCAGCCCGGCAAGGGCCCACACCAGGACCAGCAGGCCGGGTGAGGCGACCTGACGCAGGATGTCCGCCGAGACGATGAAGATGCCCGAGCCGATCATGGTGCCCACGACGAGTGCCATGGCATCGACGCGGCGGATGGCTCGGTCGAACTGAACGTGGGGGTGCGACTCGGTCGTCATCGATGGTCCTCGCGCGGTTCAGGGCGCGTCGAGTTTGGCCTGTGGCAGCAGATGCGACAACGGAATCCGTGCCGAGCGCTTGAGCGTGTCGAGGACCAGGCTCGACTGAACGTCTCGCACTCCCGGAATCTTGAGCAGCTTCTTCAGCACCAGCGCGCCGAAGGATTCCAGGTCGGCGGCGACGACCTGCAGCATGAAGTCGTGCGCGCCGGTGGTGGCAAAGCACCCGACCACCTCGGCCAGCGAGTCGAGGGCCCGATGGAACTGCTCGATGTTCTCGTCGGTGTGGCGCTCGAGCCGGACCTGAACGAAGGCCTGCACGGTAAGGCCCAACCGCGCCGGGTCGACCACGGCGGTGTACCCCTGAATGACGCCGGCCTGCTCGAGTTGACGGATGCGGCGCGCGCAGGGCGTGTGGGTCAGGCCGACCGTGTCGGCCAGTTCGACGACCGTGCGGCGGCCGTCCTGCTGCAGCTCGTTCAGGAGGCGGATGTCGGTTCGATCGAGCTCCATATCAATAAACGCCAAGAGTGGACAATTCGATAGTGAAGATACCTAAAAGAGCGAACATTCGCACCATATTTTAGTCAGAATGCACCCGGATCCTGGCATAGCATTCGGCCATTCTGGCAGAGCGGTGGCCTGAGCCTTGGGCGCGATCCCGATCCCTCGCACCGACCCCGCGGCAGGCCGGGCCGACTGGCCTCGCGTGCTCGAGGTCGTGCAGCGCTCGCGTGCGCTCGACGAGCTCGAGGAAACGCGCCTCGTGCCCGAGCGCAAGGTGCTCTACCAGTTCACCGCGCGCGGTCATGACGTGACGCAGGCCCTGCTCGCGCAGCACCTCGACGGCGCGCGCGACGGCATCGCTGTCTATTACCGCTCGCGCCCGCTGCTGCTGGGACTGGGGCTCGCCCTCGACGAAGCGCTCGCTTCGACGATGATGCGCGTCGGCGGCATGAGCGAGGGGCGCGACATCGGCGTCGTGTTCAACTTCCCGCGGCTGGACGGCCCGTGCGTGCTGCCGGCGTGCGGAGGCGTCGGCACCCAGTTCAGTCCCGCCGTCGGCTGGGCGCAGGCGCTACGCTACCGATCTCGCGTGCTCGGCGACGCTGTCACCGACGGCTCGATCGCCGTGGCGCACGGAGGCGAGGCATCTACCGCCACGAGCGGCTTCTGGGCGGCGCTCAACATCGCGACCACGCAACGCCTGCCGCTGCTGTTCTTCATCGAGGACAACGGCTACGGCATCTCGGTGCGCTCCGAGCTGCAGACGCCCGGCGCCAACATCGCCGCCAACCTGGCGGCGTTCGCCAACCTGCGGGTGCTGGACGGCGACGGGTCGGACCCGGTCGCGGCGGCGGATCTGATCGCGGAGGCCGTCGCGAATGTCCGTGGCGGTGCGGGCCCGGCGCTGCTGCGGCTGACCGTCCCGCGCCTCTCGGGCCACTCCGGGCAGGACACGCAGGCCTACAAGACGCCGGAGGAGCTCGCTGCCGAGATCGCGCGCGATCCCCTGACCCGTTTGCGTCGCGCGCTCGTGCCCGGCCGGATCAGCGACGCCGAATGGCGTTCGATCGAGCAGCAGGCGCGACACGACGTCGAGTCGGCGTTCGCAGCGGTCGATGCCCGGCCGTTCACGAACCCCGATCGCGTTCGACGCCACGTATTCAGCGAGCGCGATGCGGACGATGCGCTCGATCTGCAGCTGCAGGGCGGGCAGCTGGCGGAAGGCGTGGCATTCCCGCCGTCGACGACGGAGCCGCGACCCACCGGGCCGCGCATCAACATGCTGACCGCGATCCGTCGCACGCTGGATCACGAGCTGGCGGTCAATCCTCGGATGCTCGTGTTCGGCGAGGACGTCGGTCGCAAGGGCGGAGTGCATGCTGCGACACTGGGCCTGCAGGACAAGTACGGCGTCGATCGCGTGTTCGATACGAGCCTTTCCGAGGAGGGGATCATCGGCCGCGCCGTCGGCATGGCGCTCGCCGGGCTGATGCCGGTGCCGGAGATCCAGTTCCGCAAGTACGCCGAGCCGGCCACCGAGCAGCTCAACGACTGCGGCTCGATGCGCTGGCGCACGGCGAACCGGTGTGCCGCGCCGATGGTGGTCCGCATGCCGGGCGGTTTCTTCAAGTGCGGCGATCCCTGGCACAGCCAGTGCAACGAGGTGCAGTTCGCCCATGCGGTGGGCTGGCGGCTGGCGATGCCGTCCAACGCCGAGGACGCGGTTGGATTGCTGCGATCCGCGCTGCGCGGCAACGACCCGACGATTTTCTTCGAGCACCGGGCGATGCTGGACGGCGCGTGGGCGCGGCGCCCGTATCCCGGCGACGATTTTGTCGTGCCGTTCGGCAAGGCGCGCGTGCTGCGCGAGGGCGCGCGCCTCACGATCGTCACCTGGGGCGCGATGGTCGAGCGCTGTCAGCAGGCCGTGACGCAATCGGGGGTCGATGCGCACCTGCTGGATCTGCGCACGCTGGTTCCCTGGGACAGGGACGCGGTGCTCGACTCGGTGCGTCGGACGCGGCGCTGCCTGATCGTGCACGAGGACACACTCACCGCGGGCTTCGGCGCGGAGATCGCGGCGGTGCTTGCACGTGAGGCGTTCTACGATCTCGATGCGCCGATCGAACGGCTCGCCATGCCCGACGTGCCGAGCCCGCACAGCCCGGTGCTGCTCGAGGCCGTGGTGCCGACGGTGCCGCAGATCGCGCGCGCGGCGGCCGCGCTCGCC
>JBQGDL010000091.1:0-13093 GCA_052039045.1 Steroidobacteraceae bacterium | reverse complement strand
GGATGCAGTCTACCGATGCCCGCGAACCGCTGCCCGCGTGACGACGGATGGGTCAGACTAGCGTCATGACACTGCCGCCCTTTCACCTCGCCGTCCCCGTCCACGACCTGGCCGCGGCGCGCGCGTTCTACGGCGAGCTCTTCGGTTGTCCCGAGGGACGCAGCAGCGAGCGGTGGGTGGATTTCGACTTCTTCGGCCATCAGCTCGTCGCGCACCTCGATGCAAGCGCAGGCCCGCACGTGCGCACGACCAATCCCGTCGACGGTCACGACGTGCCGGTACCGCACTTCGGCGTGGTGCTCGCCTGGGAGGACTGGCATGCGCTCGCCGCGCGGCTGCGCGCGCGCAACCAGCCGTTCGTCATCGAGCCCGGCGTGCGTTTCGCCGGCCAGGTCGGCGAGCAGGCGACGTTCTTCCTCTACGACCCGTCGGGCAACGCGCTCGAGTTCAAGGCCTTCCGCGACCCGTCGCGCCTCTTCGCGCACTGAGTGCGACGCGGCTAGCCCAGGTGCTCGTCGAACCAGCGGTACGCGGCGTACATACCCGCCCCGGCGGCAAAGACGCTCGCCAGGACGCCGACGGCGAACCCGAGCCGGGCGCCGAGCCACCAGCCGAGCCATCCGCCGAAGAACGCCCCGAGCAACCCGAGTATCCGTTTCATCGCGCGGCGTCCGGCTCCCGAGCGTAGACTGCGTCGCCGCAGTACCCGTGGGGGGAAGAATAATGCCGATCGGCAGAAGGCACCGCGTGCTCGTGCTCGCAATCGCGCTCGTTGCGGGCGGATGCACCGCCGGACCCGAGACGCGCAACAAGCGGGTCGCGAACCGCGTGGTGACCGAGATCCTGAGCGGCGGGAACTACGAGCTTGCAAACGAGCTCTATGCGCCCGATTTCGTCAATCACGGCCAGACTCGAGACGTCGGGCTCGCGGAGGACCAGGCGGCCGCGCGTGGCTGGAAGTCGGCGTTTCCGGACCTGGTGATGACCGCGGATGAGTTGATCGCCGAAGGCGACCTCGTGACCGTGCTCTGGTCGGCTCGCGGCACGAACACCGGCACGGGCAACGGGCTGCCCGCGACCGGCAAGGCACTGACCGGTCGTGGCATCACGATCTGGAGAATCGTCGACGGCAGGATCACCGAAGAGTGGTCGGCGTTCGATCAGCTGTCGATCATGCAGCAGCTGGGGTTGCTGCCACCGACGGGACAGTAGCCCGATCCGGCGACCGGCTCGTCCCTGAGCCGGTCGCGCTTTCCGTCCTGGCGCGGGCCGCCGCCGCGGCGCGCACCTCCCTCAGAACCGGGCGGTCGCCCCGAGGAAGATCTGCCGGCCGAGCGTGTCGTAGGTCGGGTATGTGTTGGCCGAGCCCGTGCCGGAGATCTCGGTCGCCACGATCGGCGGATCCTTGTCGAGCAGGTTGGTGATACCGGCGCGCAGCTGCAGCGCATCGGTGAGCTGATAGAGCGCCGACAGGTCGAGGTAGTTCATCTCCGGCAGCTCGTCGTTGAACCCGTCGAACTCGCCCCAGAACGCGAAGTGCAGGTCCGGATCGGAGTCGTTCTGGTCGAGCTTGGTGCTGCCGATGTAACGCCACTGCAGCGACACGTCCAGGTCCCACGGCGACGACCAGGTCAGCCGCAGGTTGTGACGCCAGCGCGGGTTGACCGTCTGGCAGATCGTTCCGAACAGGCCGGCGCAGTCGTACGATCCCGCCCCGGGGGCCGGTGTGGCGATCGCTTCCTCCAGAAACGCTCCTGTCAGCGTCGCGAGCAGCGAGTGGCCGCTGTCGCCGAGATCGAACGTGTAGGCCGTCTGCAGATCTATACCCGAGATCTGGGCTTCGCCGGTATTGATGGCGGTCTGCAGGATATATCCGCCGCTTGCCACACTCGAGCCGGTGAGCGCTCCAAGCGAGGTGCGCCGGATCTGGCTGCAGAACAGCGGGTCGCCGGTTGCCAGACACTGGTTGAACAGGTACGCGCCCGGCATCGTACCGACTGCGTCGGTGAGCTCGATACGGTAGTAGTCGAGGCTCGCCGTCAGGCTGGGCAGCGCGCTGGGGGTGATCGTCAGTCCCAGCGAGTAGGTGTCGGCCTGCTCCGGATCGAGCTCCGTATTGCCGCCGATCACCTGGCCGCACTGATTCGACACGCATTGCGGAATCGTGTTGGTCGCGAGCCCGTCGCCGTACTGCTCGGGCGTCACGCCCGTGCGGATGCACTCCTCGAGCGTCGCGGTCGCGGCCTCGCCGTTCAGCGGCGCGCAGGGGTCGACGCCGAGGAAGCTCTGCTGCCCGTAGTTCAGCGGGCTGAACAGCTCGATGATGTTGGGCGCGCGGATCGCGTGCTGGAACGAGGCACGGAAACGCAGATCCGGGATCGGCGCGTATTGCAGCTCGGCCTTCCAGGTGTCCGCCCCGCCGGCGGTCGAGTAGTCCGCGTAGCGATAACCCGCGTCGAACACGAGATCGTAGATCCCGGTGCGCTCCTGGATCAGCGGCACGCGAATCTCCGCGAACGCCTCCTCCACCGAGTAGCCGTTGTCGATCGCAACCGACGCGCCCGAGAAGCCGGCCAGCAGGCCCGACAGCTCCGCCGCATCCGGATCGAAAGTCAGATCCTCGGTCCGTCGCTCGACGCCGAAGTTGACGCTGATCCCGTCCGTTGCGAACGGTACGGTGAGCCCGTAAGCGGCCAGGTCGCCGGTCACATCGGCGTGCACGATCTGCTGCGTCACCGTGCCGTAGGCGGTCCCCGGGGTGTACAGGTAAGCAAGCTGCGCTTCCGTCACGCCGCCTTCGGCGAAGATGTTGTACGGCACGCACGCGCCGCCGCTGATGCAAACCGGGTTGTCGCGCGTGCCGGTGACCTGCAGCGCGTTCGCGATGCTCTGGAAGTTGAGATAGTTCGTGTTCGAGTTGTAGAGCGTCGAGTAGTAGTACTGGCCGTATAGATCGTAGCTCCAGTCCGAACCGAGATCGCCGCGCAAACCCAGCACACCACGATAGTTCGTGTGCTCGAACTGGTTGAGCCGACCGCCACCCTCGATGTTGCGCCGGCCGATCTCGACGCTGGCGCTGGTCGAGCCCGGGTTGGCCAGATCGGCTGCGATCTGCTCCGGGGTGCAGAGGATCGCCCGCTGCTGCTCGGAGAGCAGCGGGTTGCTGCAGTTGACCAGGTATTGCGTATCCGCAGTCAGGGGATTCGAGCCGCGGAACAGGCCCGACGGAGCGATCACGACGTCCGTCTGGTCGTTCATGAAGCCGAACTCGGCGTACGGCTCGGCATAGTCGTTCAACGTCACGTGGGCGAGGAAGCCGGCCATGTAGCGCGTGTCGTCGCGCGACATGTTGACGAAGGCGTTGGCGTTGAACGACGCCGGCGGCGATGATCCATCCTGCGGCCAGGGCAGGAACTGATCGCCCACCACCGTATACGGCGTCGGACTGGTCACCGGGCGGAAGAAGTTCGAGTTGCTGCTCCCGCCGCACACGCTCGAATCGGGTAACGCCGTGAACAACTGGCAGCCGGCGAAGTCGCGATCGGCGCCGTTGATCGGGTCCGCCTGGCGATAGGTCAGATAGGCCGTGAAATTGCCTCGGTCGTCGGCGATGTTCGTCCCGCCGACGATCGACACGCTGAAATTCTCGCCGTCGGTCGCACTGCCGTCGGCTACGCTCAGTCCCGCATCGTCGGCCAGCCCCTGCATGAAGCCGTTGTCGTTTTCGTGCTGGTTGAAGCCGTATTGCGCGTCGACCTGCACACCTTCGAAGTTCTTGCGCATGATGAAGTTGACGACGCCCGCGACGGCATCGGAGCCGTACACGGCCGAGGCGCCGCCCGTGACGACGTCGACCCGCTCGATCAGCTGCACGGGGATCTGGTCGAGATTGGGGGCAGGATTCGGGTTGGCGGTGTTGGCGTCCGCCGTGCCGAGCCGCCGCCCGTCGACCAGCACCAGCGTGCGCTGGACGCCGAGACCACGCAGGTTGACCGTGGTCAGCCCGCCCGGTGTCGACAACGCGTTGGAAGTGTTCGAGAAGTCGCTGGCCGAATTCTGGAACACCTGCGGCAGCGTATTCAGTATGTCCACCATGTCGCTCTTGCCGAGATGCTTGATCTCGGTATCCGACACGACCTGCACCGGGCTGGTGCTCGTCAGATTCGGCGCGGCGATCCGCGAACCCGTGATGACGATCTCCTCGACCGGGGTCTCCTCTACCGCCTGCGCGCCTGGGGCGAGGCAGACGGCGGCCGCCGCGAGGGCCGGGCCCAGCAGCCGCAAGCGCATGCGTCCGATTGCTTCTGTGGTAAACATGTTGCATCTCCCTCCTGTCGTCCTGGACGGCTGGCAGCAGCCACTTCGCAGCCGCGCTGGCCCGACGTTAGGCCCGTCCAAGGCGCGCTGTACTTCACGAATTGCGAATCAGCGTGTTGTGGCAGGGATACGACAACAATTAGCAATGCGCGAATAAGAGCTGTGTTGTTTCCGCCATGCTGCGAGTGAGAATGACGCCGTCACTGCTGATGCGCGCGATGATCCTCACGGAGTTGCCCGACCTGCCGCCGGCGCCCGAAACACGCTACAACAAGGCGTTCCGGGAGGCCTTTTACTCGCAGTGGGGAAAAGGCAACTGGATCGTCTGCGGCTGGACACACCGCGCGGAGTACGCGCGGCTGCGCCAGACCCTCTCTTTCAAGATGGTTACCGGCGGCACGGAGCGGTTCTTCGTCGACGGACGGCGGATCTCCGTCACCGACAACACCTGGCTGGTGCTCAACGAGGGCCGCGAATACTCGAGCGTGATCGAGTCGCCGCGGCGCGCGTTCGCCTTTGCGCTCTTTCTGCGCCCGGGGTTGGCCGGCGAGGTTGCGCACGCGGCGCCCCAGTCACTCGGCCGGGCGCTCGATGAGGGTGCGGAGCCCGTCACGGCACCGGTCGAGTTCTCCGAAAACCTGCGCATACACGACCAGCGTGTCTCACCGGTGCTGCGCTACATCCGCCACTACGCGGCGGCCGGCGAGCGCGACGAGGCCTGGTTCGAGGAGCAGTACCTCTTTCTGGTTACGCGGCTGCTCGCCGAGGAGCGCGCGCGGCCGCGTCCCGCGGAGCGGCTGAGCCAGGCGCGGCCCGCGACCCGGCACGAGCTCGAGCGGCGCATCGGCTGGGCGGTGGACTACCTGCTCGCCAACATGAACCGCGAGCTCACGCTCGGCGACCTCGCGGCGGCAGCACGGTTGTCCATGTACCACTTCGCGCACGTCTTTCAGCAGGCGCACGGCCTGACGCCGATGGCGTATCTGCGTCGCGCGCGTCTCGAGCGCGCGCTTGCACTGCTCACGACGAAGGCGCTGCCGGTAAACGAGGTGGCCGCCGAGGTGGGCATGAGCCGTCTCGCGCTGTGGCGCGGCGTGCGGCGACTGCGCGGCGTCGCGCCGCGCGACATCGGTCGGGACGCCCCCGCACCGGCACCGCAGTCTCGCGCCGTCTCCACTCAGCGCCGCGAGTAGCAGGAGGGGACTGCACCGCGACGGCAAACGGCGTTGCGACGAACGGCACCAGCGATGCGACGCGCATGAGCGTTCTCCTCTTGATGCGCACTTCCCGGCGCGGCAGTGTGACAGCGAAAGGTGAGGCACAGGCTAGCCCGGAGCGGCGCAGCGCATGTTTCGCAGCCTGCAAAATTCGGTTACCCGGAGCGATCTCGCCCGCGAGCACGATCACGCGTGGCTCGACGAGCGCCGGCGGCAGTGCGTGGTGCGGTCGGTCGCCGCGTGGCAGGCGCGCCAATGCATCGCCGAGCAGCTCGACCAGGTGCGCCCTCGCACGCGCCGCGAACTTGCGCGGCGGATCGGCTGGGCAGTCGACCACATGCTCGCCGACCTCGGGCGTGAGCTGACCCTGACTCAGCTCGCCTCGGCCGCGCGCCTGTCGCCGTACCACTTCCTGCGTGTCTTCAAGCAGGTGCATCGACTGACGCCCGTCGCGTATCTGCGGCGGCAGCGGCTCGAGCGCGCCCTGGTGCTGCTCGACTCGACGGAGCTCTCCGTGGGCGAGGTTGCAGCCCACGTCGGCCTGAGCCGGCTGACGCTTTGGCGCGGCGTGCGCCGCGTGCGCGGGGTCGGACCGCGCGAGGGACGCGCCCAGGCGGGCCGTGCCAGGATCAGCCCCGCTTCCCGATAGTCCGTCCCCCGATCGCCCACCACCACCGGCCTGGCATCGGCGGGACGTCGGCGCCACACTTCCGGGTCTCTGCCGACACGAGCGAAGGAGGCGGCCGATGCTCCTGAAGGAAAAGACGTCCGGCCACATCGTCGAAGTGCTCGACCTCGCCGACCTGTGCGAGAGCGCGCGCTCCGCCGTGCGCGGCCAGCTGCATTACGGCGAGGAAGCGCAGGACCCGGCGTTCTTCGACAAGACCGCCCTGTGCTTTCTCTCGGGCGAGGAGCTGCCGCGCTGCTGGACGGACCCCCACTACCGCGACGCGGAGCTCGCCCGGCACAGACACCGTTAGCGCGCCGCGGTCGCACTCCCGATCCCGGACTTGCCAATGCACGCTGCACCATGAACGACAACGACCTCGTAGCGCTGCACGATCATCCGCGCCTCAAGCAGCGGGTGGCGCGGCTCGCCTGATGGACCTCGTCGGCGCTGCGATCGTGGTTCTCGCGGCGGGTGCGCTCCTGATCTGGGGCATCGTCGCCTACAACCTGCTGGTCCGCGACCGTGCGCGCGTCGCCCAATCCTGGAGCGACGTCGGCGTGCAGCTCGCCCGCCGTCACGACCTGATCCCGAAGCTGGTCGAGGTCGTCAAGCAGCACGCCGGCTACGAGCGCGCGGTCTTCGAGACCGTGGCGGCGCTGCGCGAGCGCAGCATGCGCGAGACCTCGCCTGCGGTACTGAGCGCCGTCGAAGGCGAGCTCGGACTCTCGCTGCAGCGCCTGATCGGTCTGGCCGAGGCCTATCCCGACCTCAAGGCGAGCGCGAGCTTCGTGACGCTCATGAAGAACCTGAGCGACGTCGAGGACCAGATCCAGCTCGCGCGCCGCTACTACAACGGGGCCGTCAACAACCTCAACACGCGCGTCGCGACCTTCCCGGACCTGATTCCGGCGCGGCTGTTCGGGTTCGTCTCCGCCGAGTACTTCGAGTTCCAGCCCGGCGCGGCGGCTGCCTGATGCGCGCCACCTGCTTCGGCCGGGCGATGCTCGCCGCGGCACTGATCGCCCTGCCGGTCGTCGTCACGTGCGCCGACGAGCGCATCCTTGCCTGGGAGAGCGACATCCGCGTGCGTGCGGACAGCACGCTCGAGGTGACGGAGACGCTGCGCGTGCGCGCGGAGGGCGATCGGATCCGTCGCGGCATCTTCCGCGACTTCCCCACCCGCTACACCGACCGTCGCGGTGCGCGCGTGGTGACGGGCTTCGACGTGCAGGGCGTGACGCGCGACGGGCGGGCCGAGCCGTTCCGCACCGAGAAGCGCGCCAATGGCGTGCGCATCTGGATCGGCGACGCCGACGTGCTGCTCGACCCGGGCGAGCACAGCTACACGATCCGCTACCGCACCGACCGGCAGCTCGGGTTCTTCGCGGATCACGACGAGCTGTACTGGAACGTCACCGGTGACGGCTGGGAGCTGCCGATCGACGAGGTCACGGCGCGCGTGTTCCTTCCCGGCGACGTGCCCGCGCAATCGATCGCCGTCGAGGCCTACACCGGTCCGCAGGGTACGCAGGGCCGCGACTGGACGGCGGGCCTCGATGCGGGGGCAGCGAGCTACCGCACGACGCGCGGCCTCGGTCCCCACGAAGGGCTCACGATCGTCGCGAGCTGGCCGAAGGGCCACGTGAGTCCGCCGGACGCCGCGCGCCGCGCCGGCTATCTGCTGCGCGACGCCTGGCCCGCGCTGCTCGCGGTCGGCGGACTCGGCCTGCTGCTCTTCTATTACCTGCGTGCGTGGCACGCGGTCGGGCGCGATCCTCCCGGGCGGATCGTCGTGCCGCATTACGAGCCGCCCGCAGGCCAGTCGCCCGCTTCGATGCGGTATCTCACCCGGATGGGCTACGACGACCGATGCTTCGCCGCCGCGATCCTGAGTCTGGCGGTGAAGGGAGGACTGCGGATCGAGCAGGCGAAGCAGGGGCTCTTCGGCCGCAAGAGCCGCTACACGCTGCATCGCACGGAACCGAAGGCCGCGGAAGCGTTCTCGCAGGATGAATGGACGCTGCACAAAAAGCTGTTTGCTTCCGGGCCGAGCGTCGAGCTCGACGACACGAATCACGTCCTCATCGGCGGAGCGAAGGACAAGCACCGTGGGTTCCTCAGGAAGAGCCACACGCCGTCGTTCTTCCGTATAAACGGCGGCTGGCACGCCGGCGGCCTGGCACTGACGCTGGTGCTCGCCGTGGCGATTCTGCTGTTGTGCGTGACCCTCGGCGGGTTCGCTCCGCAGTGGTGGTTCCTCACGCCCGGCGGATGGGCGGTGATCGGTGCCGCCCTCGTCGCGCTGGTCGCGAACGGCCTGTTCGGCAAGCTGCTCAAGGCGCCCACGATCGCCGGGCGCGCGGTGATGGACCACATCGCGGGCTACCGGCTGTTTCTCGACGTGGCCGAGGGCGACGAGTTGCAGCTCGTCGATGCGCCGCCACTGACGCCCGCGCTCTACGAGCGCCACCTGCCGGCCGCGCTCGCGCTCGAGGTCGAGCAGCGCTGGGCCGAGCGCTTCGCGAGCGTTTTCGCGACACAGGCCGCGGCGCAACCGGGGTGGTACAGCGGCGACGGCTGGAGCTCGCGCGACATCGGCGGATTCACCTCGAGCCTCGGCTCGTCGTTCAGCAGTGCCATCTCCTCGGCCGCCACGGCGCCCGGCTCGAGCTCCGGAGGGGGCGGCGGCGGATCGTCGGGCGGGGGCGGCGGCGGAGGCGGCGGTGGCGGGTGGTGAGGGTGATCAGCTCGAACGACGGCGCAGCCGATCCAGCAGCGGTGGCAGAGTCGAGGCGTCGACCAGCCCTTCCGTTCCGTACAGCGCCGGCAGAACCAGCTGCGGTGGGTACTGACGTCGCAGCTGCGCCACGAGCTCGGTGCCGGCGCGATAGGCCGGCAGATACATCCGGCCGAGTAGCGGATGCCGGGCCCAGGGGCCCGAGAGCTTTTCCGCGCGCTCCTCGGAGACGAGGAATTCGCGCCGCAGCGTCGCTGCGACGTCCGGGGGCGCCAGTCCCTCGGCCCAGGTCAGGAAGGACGCCTGGTTCTTGGCGTCGTCCTGCAGCAATGCGAGCAGCACGCCGGTTTCGAGATCGCGATCCGGCAGCGCGGCCGGTTCGAGGACGCCGTACGCGATCAGGATGGCGTTGTTCGCGATCCCCTCGAAGAGCACCGACGAGCGCGTGTTCATCGTCAGCACCGACGCTTCGAACCCGATCAACCCCCGCACGAACAGGTCCTGCAGGTACGCGAAGGTCGTGACGTGCCCAGGAACTACCTCGTGGCTCACGAGCTGCTGGAACTCCGGCAGCGATATCTCGAGCGCGGCGTTCAACTCATAGGTCGCTTCGAATTCGGGCTTCCCGTCCCGCGTGCGCGCATGCCCGAGATAGTTCATCGAGCCCGAGAACCAGACGTTCTCGATCGCGAGGAAGCGCACGTTGGCACGCGGAACGCGCGCCAGCTCGGCGGGCAGGTACGGAACCAGATGCTGCGCCGCGAGCGCGTCGTAGTGCGCGATGAAGGACTCACCCAGTGTGGCGATGGAGTTGCGCGGCACGAGTCGCTCGGCGCGCCACGCGTCCGCAGCCGCGAGGAGGGAATCGCCTCCGTTCGATCGGTGTCCTGCCGCAGCCAGCAGCTCGGCCACCCGCCTGCGCTTGTCCGCGGGACGCGACGGCTCCGGCGCGCGGCCGGTGATCGTGGTGACGCAGCGCTCGTAGGGCACCTGCGGTCCGCGATCCACGAGCTCCATCGCGAGATCCCACATCACCTCGCAGCACAGGCCCAGCCCCTCGACGTACGCGCCGCGCATGCTGCCCTCGGCGCGCGCCCCGGCGAGCACGCGATCGATCGCCCCGCGGACGTCGACCACCGCCAGATAGGCATCGATCGACGCCGTGTCCGGCGCCCTGGCGCCCACGCCGCCGTTGGCGCGCAGCGTCGCGGCCGTGGCGTGCGTGTACGCCTCGGGCAGCGGCTCATCCGAGAACCAGCAGTCGGCGATGAACCGCCCCGTTCCCGACGGGCTCATCACATCGCCACCCCAGAGTGTGTCGATGCCGACCAATGCGTCGGCAATGGACGCTTCGAGGGTGTTCGGATCCATCAGGCGCGATCGTACAGCAGGATGCTTCAGTCGCGCCGGGTGGCGATCTAGAATCCAGGAACTCCGCCAGGGAGCGGCCTGCCGATGAAACACACGCTGACGGTCAACGGCGAACGACGCGAGCTCGATGTCGAGCCCGACATGCCGCTGCTCTGGGCACTGCGGGACTTCCTCGAGCTCAGGGGAACGAAATACGGCTGCGGAATCGCGGTCTGCGGTGCCTGTACGGTGCACATGAACGGCACGGCGGTGCGTGCCTGCGTCGTGCCCGTCAGCGCCGCGGCCGGCGGCACGATCACGACGATCGAAGGCCTGGGTGGGGAACATCCCGTGCAGCGCGCGTGGCTCGAGCTGCAGGTGCCGCAGTGCGGCTACTGCCAGTGCGGCCAGATCATGCAGGCCGCGGCGCTGCTCGCGCAGACGCCGCAGCCGACACCGGAGCAGATCCGCGCCGGCATGAACGGCAACCTGTGTCGTTGCGGCACGTATCCGCGGATCGAGGCGGCAGTCAGGCGCGCGGCGGAGCTCGCCGCGAAGGCGCCGGCATGAGCGCACTCACACGCCGCGAGTTCGTGCTGTCGGCCGGCGGCTTCGCGATCGCCGTGCAGCTCCCGCTGCCGGTCGCGTGGGCGGCCGATGTGCCGGCCGCTGCTCCCGGGGCCGGGGGTGCCGCGAAGTTCGTCACCGCTTATCTCGAAATCGCCGCCGACGGCACGGTCACGCTGCACTCGCCAACGACCGAGATGGGCCAGGGCACGCACACCGGCCACGCGGTGATCGTCGCGGACGAGCTCGGCGTCGACCTCGCGCGTGTGCGGGTCGTCACCGCGGAGCCTGCGGAACCGTTCCGGCGCAGCGGGCAGATGGGTTCGGGCGGATCCTGGGGCGTGCGGTACTGGTATGCGCCGCTGCGCAAGGCGGCGGCGCAGGCCCGCGAGATGCTGCTCGCGGCGGCCGCGGCGCGGTGGGACGCGCCCGCGGCGGAGCTCGCGCTCGCGAACGGCGAGATCACGCACCAGGCCTCCCGGCGTCGGATCGGCATCGGCGAGCTCGCGGCAGCCGCCGGCGGGATGACGCCGCCCTCGGAGCCGAAGCTGCGTGACAAGGCGCAGCTGCGCTACACGGGTCGCCCGGTACAGCGCGTGGATCTGCCGCCCAAGGTCCGGGGCGAGCCCGTGTTCGCCTCCGACCTCGTCCGGCCCGGAACGGTCTATGCCTGCGCGCGGCTGTCGCCGGTGTTCGGTGCCGCGCTCGACTCCTTCGAGCGCAACTCCGCGCTCGCCGTGCCGGGCGTGCTGGAGGTCGTTGCCATCCCGGGCGGCGCGGCGGTCGTCGCTTCACACACCTGGGCCGCGATGCGTGGCGCCGAGGCGCTTGCGATCCGCTTCAAGCCGACACCGCACGATACGCTCGACTCGGCGACCATTTCGCGGCAGATGCACGCGGGCTTGAGCGAGGATGGCCGCGCAATCAAGGCGCGCGAGGACGGCGATCTCGAAGCGGTGTTCACCGTCGCCAAATCGGTCGTGAGCGCCGACTACGAGGCACCCTACCTCGCACACGCGCCGATGGAGCCGTGGAATTGCAGCGTCGAGGTCGACGCCGACGGCATCGTGCACATCTGGGCGCCGGTGCAGACGCAGGACCGCAACCGCAACGCCGCCGCGGCGGCCGCCGGTGTCGCGCCCGAGAAGGTGCGGCTGCACACGACCTACCTCGGCGATGGGTTCGGCCGCCGGCTGGGCTCCGACGGTATCGCCGCCGCGGTGATCGTCGCGCGCGCGGTCAGGCGTCCGGTCAAGTTCCTGTGGCGGCGCGAAGACGAGCTCGGCCAGGGCTGGTACCGCCCGGCGCAGGTCGCGCGGATGAAAGCGGCGCTCGACGGCGACCGCCGCGTGAGAGGCCTGCACGTGCGCACCGCCGGCCCTTCGCTCACGTCGACCTTCTCTGCCGATGGCCTTCCCGCAGGTCAGGTCGACAACTCCTCGGTGCAGACGCTGCGCGATTCGCTCTACAAGGCCGACGCGTTTCATGTCGAGTGGGTGCGCGTCGATCAGCCCGTGCCGATGGCGCCGTGGCGCTCGGTGGGCGCCACGCAGAACGGTTTCTTCATGGAATGCTTTCTGGACGAGGTCGCGCGCGCGGCCGGGCAGGACCCCTGGCAGCTGCGTCGCGCGCTGCTCGCCCACGACCCGCGTGCGCTCAACGTCGTCGACACCGCCGCGCGGGCGGCCGGCTGGGGCAACTCGCTGCCCGCGGGACGCGCACGGGGCATGGCCTTCGTCGCGAGCTACGGGTCGCTGTGCGCCGAGGTCGCCGAGGTCTCGCTCGTCGAGGGTCGGCCGCGTGTGCACCGCGTCGTCTGCGCGCTCGACTGCGGCTCGATCGTGACACCCGACGGCGTGCGCGCACAGGTCGAGGGCGGCGTCGTACAGGGGCTGTCGACCGTGCTCGGTGAGGCGATGACCATCGCAGGCGGCGCGGCGGCCGCCCGCAACTTCGATCGCTACGCGATCCTGCGCATGCAGGATACGCCCGCGAAGATCGACACGATCATCATCGAATCCGGCGCGACGATGGGCGGCGTCGGCGAGCCGCCGCTGCCGCCGATCGCGCCGGCGGTCGCGAATGCCGTTCACGCGCTCACCGGGACGCCGGTCAGGAAGCTGCCGCTGCGCGTCTAGTCTCACGGGCGCATTGCGCTACGCAAGCCGCGCCGTCAGCCGGGCAAGCACCTCCCGATAACGCCGTCCGATCCGCTCGGCGTGGATGTGACGCCCG
>JBQGDL010000090.1:0-3574 GCA_052039045.1 Steroidobacteraceae bacterium | reverse complement strand
CTGGGGCGGTCGTGCTCGCCCGGTCGCTGCTCCACCCCGGCGGCGGCGGGCAGGTCTCCGACCGGGCGATACTGCGCTTCGGCTCGCATGCCGTCGGCGTGGTTGGCGTCGCTCTCGAGGACGGTCGCTACTGGCATCTGCTCGACCCGGACGCCGACGTGACCGGCGCGGTGCACGTCGTGATCGATGCCGCGCATCGCCTGCGGGTCGCGCAGCTGCACACCAACACGCACATCCTGAACGCGCTCGTCTACCGGCAGTTCCAGGGCGCGCTCGTCACCGGCGCACAGATCGCAGCCGACGGCACCGGGCGCATGGATTTCGACTTGCCCGAGGTGGACAACGATTCGCTGCGCAAGCTCGAGCCGGAGCTCAACGCCTTGATTCGGGCCGCACTGCCCGTACGGGCGAGTTACGTGACCGCGGCCGAGGCGAGCTCGACGCCGGGGCTCATCCGCAGCGCGGCGGTGGCGCCGCCGCCGACCGACGACGGCCGCATCCGCATCATCGACATCGAAAGCCTCGACCGTCAGGCCTGCGGCGGTACCCACCTGTCGAACACGGCGCAGTCCGGCCCGGTCCGGATCACCAAGGTGGAGAACAAGGGACGTCACAACCGGCGCATCCGGCTCGCGCTGGTGAACCCGGGCGTCGGCAACCCGTGACCGTTCCGGGATCCAGCGGCAGTGCCGTGCCGCTCGTGGTCGCCGTCACGGGACACCGTGACCTCGTGCCCGCAGAAGTTCCGCTCATCCAGGAGCGTGTACGGGCGTTTCTTCAGGAGCTGCGCCAGCGCTACGCTGATCGTGCGGTCGGCGTGATGTCCGCCGTCGCCGAGGGAGCCGATCAGCTGGTGGCGGAAGAGGCGCTCGCCCTCGGCATGCCGCTTACCGTGACGCTGCCGATGCCGAAGGAGCTCTACCTCCAGGACTTTGCGACAGCGGAGGCGAAGGCGCGCTTCGAGCGGTTGTGCGCGGCGGCGGTGGACGTCTTCGAGCTGCCGCTCACGCCCGGCAATACGGTCGAGTCGATCTCCGACAATGGGCCGAATCGCGCGCGACAGTATGCGCAGGTCGGCGTCTTCATGTGCGCCCACTGTCACGTGCTCCTGGCGCTGTGGGACGGCAAGGAGTCCGATCAGCTGGGCGGCACCAGCCAGGTCGTCCGCTTCCATCACGACGACGTGATGCCCGGCTTCACGCCACGCGGAGCGGCGGGCCGGCTGGTCCTGGCCGACGACGAGAGCGATCTCGTCTATCACATCGTGTGCTCACGCGACCGGCCGGACGGGGCGCCGGCCCCCGGACTCGCACCCTTCGACGTCAGCTGGTACACCTCCGACGACCGCGACTCGCGTGTCGCCGAGCTGCCGGCGCGGCATCGACTGGTATTCGATCGCGCCAACGAGTTCAGCCGCGACGTCCGGCTGCACCAACAAGACATCGCGCAGGGCAAGTATCCGCTGCTCACGCCGGAGCAGGCCGCGAGCATGCCGCCGGGTCTGCAGGACATCGACGAGTTGTTCTGCGCAGCCGACTGGCTCGCAATCCATTTCCAGAAGAAGGTGCTGCGCACGCTGCTCGCAACACACGTCTGCGTATTCGTGACCGCCTTCGGGTATGTTTCCTATACGGATTTCCGCTCGGACCGGAGTTTCCTTTTCCTGCTGCTCGGTGCGATCGCCATTGCGTCGCTGATCAACTACGTTGCCGGGCGCGGCGCGTGGCAACGCAAGTACCTGGACTACCGCACGCTTGCGGAAGGCCTGCGCGTACAGTTCTACTGGGCCGCGGCCGGCGTGACGAGCGGCATGGTGTCGAAATTCACCCATGACAACTTTCTGCAGATGCAGGATCCCGAGCTCGGCTGGATCCGAAACGTCATGCGGGTCGCGGGAACGGAATGCGACATTGCGCCCAATCGCGACCGCGCGGGACTCGAATTCGCCGTGCGCGAATGGATCGGCGTCGGAAATTCGGGCCAGCTTGGTTATTTCGGCCGCACGACCGCCAAGCGGGTGCGGCGGCAGGCCGTCACCCAGAAGGTCGGTGGGATCGGGCTCTGGTTGAGCGCTGCTACGTTGCTGGTGTTGTTCTTCACCGGCGCCGGCGTCCCGGAGTCCGTGCGTTCACCGCTGGTGTACCTGGTCGGCTGCATTCTGCTGCTGGTGGGCGTGCGGCAGTCGTATGCGAAGAGCACGGCCGAGGCCGAGCTGATCAAGCAGTACGACTTCATGCACCGGATCTTCCACAACGCGCGGCGCCGCATCGACGCGGCGGACAACGACGACGAGAAGCGACGTGTGCTGCGAATTCTGGGCGACGCGGCGCTCGAAGAGCACTCCGAATGGATCCTGATGCATCGCGAGCGTTCGATCGACCAGAAAGAGATCCTGCGGCTCGGTTGACCGGCCGGAGACGCTCCCCGGACTGGCGACTGGAGCCCGGATCCGGCGTCGCCGGTCAGCCGCGTCGCGGGACGATCTCGTCGAAGACGATGCGCCAGCCCTCCGGTCGCAACTGCCAGATTCGCGCGTAGTACCGCAGCCGCTCGGCCCCCTCGTGGCGGTCGCGAGCCTCGCCCATCGAGAACACGACGTCGCCCGCCGTCGACGCCTCGCGTCGCAGGCCCCTGAACCGCAACGCGCCGTCGGCCGCGAAGAGCGCCGCGGCCGCAGCCCGGCCGATCGCGCGCGGAACGAACGCCCGGTGCACCCGCGCGTCGCCCGCGAGCAGCTCGGCGAGCGCGACGGGGTCCGCCTTTGCGGCTTCGAGCGCGGTCACCTGATCGATGGCCTGCTGCGCCGTACCGGCGCCGCGCTCGGCGACCGGCAGCATGGGCACCTCCGCATCGGCGCCGATCGGATCGGTATCGACCACGTCGGTACCGGCGTCGAAGATCCACCGCCAACGGCCATCGGGCTGCAGCCGCCATACGGTGAAGTAATGGCCGACGACGCCGTCGCGGCCGCGGATCTGGAAAGGTCCGGTCGTGAAGCCGAGCTCGCCCGAGCGGGCGATTCCTGCGTACGCGGGACGCCACTCGAGCGTCGTCTCGCCGTCGCCCGGGATCGTCGCGAGGTTTTCGTGCGCGTTGACCGGGTCCGGGCTCAGCATGATCGCTTCGGGCGCCGCCCAGGCACGGAACGCCGCCGCCCAGCCGCGCCGTGCCCCGTCGGCGGCGAAGGCGCGTTCGGCGGCGATCACCGGCGCGGGCGTGATCCGATCGGCCGCGGCACGTGCCTGCGGATCCGCCGGAGCGGCGGCACAGCCGGCGAGGAGCGCGATCGGGAACAGCCAGCGAAGCGGCACGCGCCGATCGTAGCCCGCGCTCCGGGGTGGCGGAAAGGTCCTAGTAGCGCCAGAGGACGCCGAGCGAGGGCAGCAGCGGCAGCCAGTGATCGTCGTCGCGCAGCAACACCGGCGGCGGACCCTCGAGCACCTGATAATCCACGCAGCACGGATTGCTGCGGTTCGTCAGGTTCGTGACCTCGAACCAGGCGTCGAGCTCGCCGTGCTCGAGCGCGAACCGACGGCTGATGCGGGCGTCGATCGAAAGGTAGTCCTGCAACCGG
>JBQGDL010000089.1:0-17452 GCA_052039045.1 Steroidobacteraceae bacterium | reverse complement strand
GGGATACGTAGTTGCCCGCTACGGATGGCGAGAAATACGCATGAAGCCGCCCGGCGGCGCTGCGAAGATCGGTGATGCATGCTGCCGAAGCAAAAGCTGTGGCATCTTCTTTACGCGATCTTCGCGATCGTGGGGTTGGTCTGGTTGCAGTCGACGTGGCGGCAGACGCAGGTGACCGAGGTCGTGCCCTACAGCGAGCTCGAGCAGGCCCTCGCGGAAGGACGCATCGAGCGCCTCGTGATCTCGGACCGGGAACTGGTCGGTGAGCTCAAGAAGCCCGACGCGCAGGGCAGGCGCAAGCTGTCGGCGAACCGTGTCGAGCCGGATCTTGCCGAGCGTCTGACCCGCTTCGGGGTTCCTTTCTCCCGGAAGAACGAGAGCGGCCTGTGGCTGCAGTTGCTCTCGTGGGTGGCGCCCGCGGTCGTCGTAGTCGCGCTCTGGTATTTCATCCTGCGCGGCATGGCCGACAAGCAGGGCATAGGCGGCCTGACCTCGATCGGCAAGAGCCGCGCCAAGATCATGCTCGAACGCCGGACGGGAGTGACGTTCGCCGACGTTGCCGGCGTCGATGAGGCCAAGGAGGAACTGCAGGAGGTGGTCGAGTTCCTGAAGGAGCCGCAGCGCTACAGCCGGCTGGGAGCGCACATCCCCAAGGGCGTCATCCTCGTCGGGCCGCCCGGCACCGGCAAGACGCTGCTGGCGCGTGCGCTCGCCGGCGAGGCCAATGTGGCCTTCCTGTCGACCAACGGCGCGGAGTTCGTCGAGATGTTCGTCGGCGTCGGCGCGGCCCGCGTCCGCGACCTGTTCGAACAGGCTCGCAAGAACGCGCCAGCGATCATCTTCATCGACGAGCTGGATGCGCTGGGACGCGCCCGGGGCGCGTACGGCGTGGGTGGGCTCGACGAGAAGGAACAGACGCTGAATCAGCTGCTTGCCGAGATGGATGGTTTCGATCCGTCCGTCGGCGTGATGATCCTCGCGGCGACCAACCGGCCCGAGATCCTCGACCCCGCGCTGCTGCGGGCCGGGCGGTTCGACCGGCAGGTGCTGGTGGATCGGCCCGACCTCAAGGGCCGGGTGGCCGTCCTGCGCGTCCATGCGCGCAAAGTGAGGCTGGGGACGGACGCGGACCTCGAGAAGGTCGCGAGCATGACCCCCGGCTTTGCGGGGGCCGACCTGGCGAACGTCATCAACGAGGCAGCGCTCCTCGCCACGCGTCGCGGCGCCGAGGCGGTCGGGATGGAGGATCTGACCGCCGCGATCGAGCGCATCGTGGCAGGCCTGGAGAAGAAGAACCGTGTGCTGAACCCGCGGGAGCGCGAGACTGTCGCGTATCACGAGATGGGACACGCCCTGGTCGCAATGGCGCTGCCCGGCACGGATCCGGTGCACAAGGTGTCGATCATTCCCCGCGGCATCAGCGCGCTGGGTTACACGATCCAGCGGCCCATCGAGGATCGATTCCTGATGGTCGAGGACGAGATCCGCAACAAGCTGGCGGTGCTGCTCGGCGGGCGTGCGGCCGAGATGCTCATCTTCGGCAGGCCCTCGACCGGTGCGGCGGACGATCTGGCGAAGGCGACGGCCGTCGCGCGGGCAGTCGTGGCCCGCTACGGGATGCACGGGCAGCTCGGCCTCGTGGCATACGAAGAGGAGCAGCACGCGTTTCTGCCGGGCATCTCCGCACCGCTTCCCGAGCGCCGCTACAGCGAAGCCACGGCGCGGGAGATCGACTGTGCGGTGCGCGAGACGGTTCAGAGCGCCTTCGAGACCGCGACCCAGGCGCTGGTCCGTGCGCGTCCCGTGCTCGAAAGAGGCGCGCGGCAGCTGCTTGCAACCGAGACGCTCGCAGAGGCGGAACTGGCGGCGCTTCACCAGGAATTGCTGGCGGTGCAAAATGGCGAGCCCAAATCGCGCGTCAGCCAGGATGCAGCGTGAATCGGTGCATGTAGCGCAACGGTGATCTCACCGCTCGGAACAGCCGAGGAGGAGACTCATGACGGGTAGCAAACACGATCCACCGCCATCCGCACGGCGTTCCCTGAGCGGCGACGACCTTGCCGACCTCGACGAGCAGTTCGACGAATGTGACGTCGACGGCGATCAGCGCATCGATTTCATTGAATTCTCGCAGCTTCTTGAGAACCTCGGTTCCGAAGTGCCGCCGGCGCAGCGGCGGGCCCGATTCGACGCCATCGATGTGGATCACGACGGGGCCATCGACAGACTCGAATTCGTCGAATGGTGGCGCAGCCGTTGAGGCGCTTCAGGCAAGAACGTGGACGGTGCTGGCCTGCGGCCCCCGGTCGCCCGGCTCTTCGTCGAAACGCACTCTGGTGCCGACCGAGAGTTGCTCGAAGGAGCCGTCCCGCACGCTGTTGCGATGAAAGTAGATCAGGCGCCCGTCGTCGGTCTCGATGCGTCCGAAGTTCTCCTCCGGGTGCAACTCACAGATCCGGCCGTGCGGCGGGCCCACGTGCGCCTTTGCCGGACCCTGCCGCTCCCGTTCGTAGTCCTCGAGCCGGCGGCGGGCGGCGCGGAAGGCATCGCGCAGTGCGACGTAGGCATCCTCGTGAGAGTGGTGGAACGGATGGCTGCGCCGAATCGCGATCTCCTTGTCGGGGACGGTCAGGTCAATCCTTACTTCGAAGAGGCCCCCCTGATGCTGATGCCTGGGCGGCGCGTCGACGATGACGTGGCAGTGCATGATGCTCGCACTGAACTTGTCGAGCCGCGCAGCCAGATCGCGAATACGCTGCTCGAGCGCCGGCGAGGGCTGCATGTGCCGGAAGGTGATCTGCAATGGCATTTGCACCGCGTGTGCTCCCAAAGAGTGTATATGCGAATGTTCCCCCCTTCAGGAAGGCAGCGGAATTCGCTCATTTACGTAGACATGGCCCACTGTCCCGGCTCGCGCGGGCATGCGGCCGCAGTGTCACGCTCCATCGCCCTGGCGCAAGCTCGCAAGTCTCAGAGTCCAATGGCAGAAGTCTCTGTATCACCGCAATGTTGGTCTGCGCGTGGCTGGAAAGGGGCATCGTGCTGAATCGTCCGCCGGACGCGAGCGCCAGAGGCAGCAGGATCTGATCTGCGAGATAGCGATCGACGGCGACGTTCGCATCGAGATACTGCTGAACGTCGTGGGCGACGGCGCTCGCCACACTCTCTGCCGTGACGCCCCGCGTGCCGAAGCCATCGAACACGGTAGTGAGGTGCGCGCAATCGATGCGCACATACACGGCGTTACCCGCCCCTCGCGCATCGACGCGTTCGACGAGACATGAATCGGGTGGTAGGCGCAGCTGCTGACGCAGAACGCTGATCTCGCGTTGGGCGATGTGATCCGGCAACTGGGCGATCAGCACTCGTGCCTGGCATCTGCCTATCGGACCGCGCTCCATCAGCTCGAGCGCGCCGGCCGGGCGGCGCGGTTCGATTGATGCACGCGCGATGCCACCACCTTTGGGAAAGAAGCCATGACGCTCCAGCGTGACCCGCGCCTGGAAGCCGAGGTGCCGAAGAAGGCCCAGGTAGGCGTCACGCACGAATTCGAATGTCGGGGCGCGAGGGTTGTGTGTACCGCCGCGGAGGACAAACTCCGATGGACGGTCGCAAAGCGAGAGGGGCGGCAGGATGGTCTGGAGCACCAGCATCGTGCTGCCCGCAGTGCCGACGTCGACCTCGTAATGCCCCGGGCGGATGGGTCCTGGGCGAAATGTGAGGGCCTGCGAGGCCGTGCTGTCGCCCGTAACCTGTGCCGAGCAAATCGCCGCAGCGGCACGCAGGGCTGCAAGATGTTGGGGGCGCAGCCCTGGATTGCGCCGGCGCGCGCGGATGTTGTGCAGCGCGATCGCCGTTCCGGTGCACACCGCCAGCGCAAGGCAGGTGCGAACGATCTGGCCGCCGCCTTCGCCCATCGAACCGTCGATTTCGATCATGACTGCATACCGACGCTCCTCCCCTCAGATGTGATCGACGATGCCCTGTACGCCTGTAACTCGAATGGACAAGGTCAACGGCGGGAAGAACGACGCGACGTGGCGCAGTTGCTTGTGAACCAGTCGGCGGCGAGCGAGGCGACCCGCTCCAATGTGCCGGGCTCGACGAACAGGTGACTCGCCCCGGCCACGATCTGGAGGTCCGCGCGGCAGGTCAGCTGCTGTAAGGCGCTCCGGTTGAGCTTCAATACCTGCGGGTCATTGCCACCGACGATGAGGAGGGTCGCCGCGCGCACGTGAGGCAGCGCGGCGCCCGCGAGGTCCGGCCGGCCGCCACGCGAGACGACCGCCGCGACGGTGGGCACGCGGCTCGCCGCGGCCAGCGCCGCTGCGGCGCCGGTGCTGGCTCCGAAATAGCCGAGCGCCAGGTCTCTGAGCTGCGGCTGCTCTTCCACCCAGCGCGTCGCGGCGATCAGCCGATTCGTCAGCAGCGGGATGTCGAAGCGAAGCTCGGCTGTGACGGCATCGACCTTCTCCTCTTCCTCCGTGAGCAGGTCGAACAGCAGCGTCGCGAATCCAGCCGCGCCAAGATGCTCTGCAACGTAGTTGTTGCGCGGGCTCAGTCGGCCGCTTCCGCTGCCGTGCGCGAACAGGACCACACCGCCTGCATCCGGCGGGACGCGCACCAACCCGTGAAGCGTCAGCCCCTCGACGGTCAACGCGACGTGCTGTGGAGCGCCGCGCGACGGTCCGTTCAACTGCGTCATCGGTGGCGCGCTACGCCGCGAGCTGTTGACCACGCGGCTGGCAGATCGCAGCCAGCGTGTCGCCGACCTCCGTTTCGGTAACCTCCTGACTGGCGGAGCCGAGCTCGCGCGCCGCCTCTCGCGCGAGATCCGCGAGCGCGATCACTCCGAGCAGCCGGCCACGTTCATCGATGACGGGGAGTCGGCGGATTTTCGCCTCCCGCATGATCTTTTCTGCTGCGGCGAGCGAGTCGCCCGGTCGACAGGTCAGCAACTGCCTGGCCATCGCATCGCACACCTGCATCTCGCGCAGCGGTTTCCCCTGGAACAGCGCCGACATGCAGATATCGCGGTCGGTGATCACGCCAGTCACCTGAGTACTTCCGTTGCCCGCACAGACCGGCAGGCAACCGCAGTCGTTGTCCCACATCAATTGCGCAGCCCGTTGCAGTGTGTCGGTCGGACCGCACGACGTCACCTGTTTCGTCATGAGTTGCTCTACACGCATGAGCGTCTCCTCCTTGAAAAAAGGGGCGACAGCGGAAGATTCTGCTGCCGCCCCGAGTCCGCGAGGCTCACAGACCCGTTACTGGATCTTGATCTCGGTTGGTTTCTTCTCTTCGACCTTGGTCTTCGGGACGTGCACCGTGATGATGCCATCCTGCGACTCAGCTCGAATCGCCGCCGTGTCGACGTTCTCCGGCAGCGAGAAGCTGCGGTAGAAGCTTCCATAGAAGGTCTCGACACGATGGACCTTTTCCTTCTTGTCCTCCAGTTTCTGCTTGCGCTCACCGCTGATCGTGAGCATCCCGCCATCGACGGTGATGTGCACGTCCGCCTTGTTGACGGCGGGCAGCTCGGCGCGGAACAGATACTCCTTGTCCGTCTCGCTGATGTCGACGGACGGCGACCACTCAGTCTCCCTCTCCAGGTTCGGGCCCAGGAAGTGCGGCCAGCGCCCCAGCAGGCCCGGCATCCGGCCGAAGCTGCCCTCGAAGGGTCTAAACGGTTCCCAACGTACGATTGCCATGGCGATCTCCTCTCTCCAAGTCCATGGAAACGCTACGCCCGCGCAGCCGCAAGGGCGATTCGAGGCTCTCCGTAAACCGCTGCGGGTTTTACTTATCCAAGCACGGTCGTCGCCGGGTCTAGAGTCACCGGTCAGGGCGTGCGCGCCGGAACGAGGTGGTGGGAACGGTGGTCGCGACTGTGCAGAAGGTCCGCGCTGGCCGCAGGCGTGTCGCCGCGGCCGGTACCGGCCTGCGCGGTGAGGACGTCGCGGCAGCATTCGACGAGATGGCCGAGCTGCTGGCCATCCGCGGCGAGAATCCGTTCCGAATCCGTGCCTATCAGCGCGCCGCACAGGTCGTGCGGAGCCTGCCACGGCCCCTCGAAGAGCTTCGCGATGCGGGCGAACTCGATGAGCTTCCGGGCATCGGCGCGGATCTCGCCGGCAAGATCGACGAGCTGCTGCGTACCGGGAAGCTGCCGGTGCTGGAGCAGCTTCGCCGCCGCGTTCCGGCGGGTCTCCGCGAGCTGCTGCAGTTGCCCGGGCTCGGTCCCATCAGAGTTCGCGCGCTCAACGCCAAGCTCGGCATCGGCAGCGTCGATGATCTGCGGAGGGAGCTGAGCGCCGGGCGCCTGGCGCGGGTGCGCGGCTTCGGACCCGGTCTGGAGGACCGGTTGCGCGAGGCGCTCGCGACGCGCGCGCTCACCCCCACGCGCTGGGCCTGGTCGACGGCGAGACAGTACGCCGAGCCGCTGCGCGAGTATCTGAAGTCGAGCGAGGGTGTTACCCAGGTCGAGATTGCCGGCAGCTATCGACGCGGACGTGATTCGGTCGGAGACCTCGATCTCGTCGTGAGCGGACGGCGCGGCACCGATCTGCCGGCGGCGTTGCGCCGCTATGCCGGCGTCAGGCAGCTGATAGCGGCCGGACCGACCCGCTGCACCGCCGTTCTGCGTAACGGCCTGCACGCTGACCTGCGCCTGGTATCGAAGGGGAGCGTCGGCTCCGCGCTGCACTACTTTACGGGCAGCAAGGACCACAACGTTCAGCTGCGCCGCCGCGCCCAGGAACGGGGACTCAAGTTGAACGAGTACGGGCTGTTTCGCGGTCGCGAGCGAATCGCGGGCGCGACCGAGGAGGGCGTGTACGCCGCACTCGGTCTGCCCTGGATTCCTCCTGAGCTGCGCGAGGGCCGCGGCGAGATCGAAGCAGCCGAGCGCAACGCGCTGCCGAAGCTCGTCGAACTCGGGGATCTGCGGGGCGATCTGCATGCCCACACCGACGCAAGCGACGGCCGCGACACGCTGGCGCGCATGGCAGCGGCCGCACGGGCGCGCGGGCTCGATTTCATGGCGATCACCGATCACTCGCGCTATCTCGGCGTGGTCCACGGCCTCGATGCGGGCCGGCTCTCACGCCAGATCGACGCCATCGACGCGCTGAATGCGAAGCTCAAGGGCTTCGTCGTGCTGAAGGGCGCCGAGGTCGACATCCTCGAGGACGGGCGGCTCGCACTGCCCGATTCCATCCTGCGCCGGCTGGACCTCGTCGTGATTGCAATCCACAGCCATTTCACGGAAGCTCGTCGCAAACAGACTGTGCGCGTGCTGCGTGCGCTGGAACGGCCGTGCGTTTCGATTCTCGCGCACCCGACCGGACGCCTGATCGGCGACCGTGCTCCATACGCAATCGATTTCGCGCGGATCCTCGCTGCCGCACGCGCGCGCCCGTGTTACCTGGAGCTCAATTCGCAGCCGATGCGCCTCGACATGGACGATCTGATGTGCAGCGCCACTCGCGAGCATGGTGTGCTCGTGAGCATTGCGAGCGATGCCCACTCGGGTGCGGAGTTGGGCTATCTGGCGCACGGCGTACGCCAGGCGCGTCGCGGCTGGCTTACGGCGAAGGACGTGCTGAATACCCGGCCGATCGCGGAGGTGCGAACGCTGCTGGCGCGCACGCGCCTGTGATGTTCGAGCCACGCATGCAGGCGGAGCGGTTCCCGACCATCGCCAAGCGCTCCGCCAGCGGGCCGCACGCGGGATCGAACATGCCCGATTACCGCACGGCGCGGCGGGAATTCGACTGGAGGAGCGTCCGGGCGGAGCTCGGCAGCCTTCCGGGCGGTCGCCTGAACATCGGCCAGGCGGCGCTCGACCGTCAGGTCGCGGCCGGCCTGGGCCCGCATCTCGCCGTGCGGTTCATAGATCGCCGCGGCGGCCGGACGGATCTCACGTATGAGCAGCTGCGGCGGTCGGCCAACCGCTGCGCGAACGCGCTTGCTGGTCTGGGCCTCGCGCGCGGCGAACGCGTGTTTGCGCTGCTGGGACGCGGCCCGGCGTTGCACATCGCGGCGCTCGGGACGCTGAAGGCGGGGATGGTTTTCTGTCCGCTCTTTTCCGCCTTCGGGCCGGAACCCATCCGTACCCGGCTGGAGCTCGGGGAAGCCGCGGTTCTGATCACGACGGACGGGCTCTACGCGCGCAAGCTCGCCTCTATTCGCAGCCAGCTGCCCCGGCTCAGGCACATCCTGATCGCGCGTATGACCGGCGCTGACCTTCCTCCGGGCACTCGCGATTTCAACGACCTGCTTGCGGGCGCTGCGGACGAATTCTCCCCGGTCGAGACCGCTGAGGAGGAGATCGCACTGCTGCATTTCACCAGCGGCACGACCGGCCGGCCGAAGGGCGTGCTGCACGCGCACTCCGCCGTCGTGGCCCATCATGCGACCGCACGGCTGGCGCTCGATCTGCAACCGCAGGATCGTTACTGGTGTACCGCCGATCCGGGATGGGTGACCGGCATGACGTACGGCGTCATAGCGCCGCTGACCTGCGGTGTCACCTCGATCGTCGACGAGGAGGAGTTCGACCCCGAACGCTGGTATCGACTGCTCGCGGACGAGCGAATCAGCGTGTGGTACACCGCGCCAACCGCGATCCGCATGCTGATGAAGGCGGGCGTGGAGCTCGCACGCGCGCAACCGTATCCGCGGCTGCGGTTCCTCGCGAGCGTCGGTGAGCCGCTCAACCCGGAGGCGGTCGTGTGGGGCGCAGATGCCTTCGGTCTGCCGTTCCATGACAACTGGTGGCAGACCGAAACCGGGGCGATCATGGTCGCCAATTTCGCCAGCGTCGACATCCGGCCCGGCTCCATGGGCTTGCCCTTCCCGGGTATCGAGGCGGCGATCGTCCGTCGCGGCGTGGATGGCGCGCTTGACGTCGTAACCGAGCCGGGCGCGGTCGGCGAGCTGGCATTGAAGGCAGGCTGGCCTTCGATGTTCCGCGGCTACCTGAACGAAGACGCGAAGTACCGTGCCTGTTTCGTTGGCGAATGGTATCTCTCGGGCGATCTCGCGAGGCGAGATGCGGACGGCTACTTCTGGTTCGTCGGCCGTGGCGACGACGTGATCAAGTCGGCCGGGCACCTGATCAGCCCGTTCGAGGTCGAGAGCGCGCTGCTGTCACATCCCGCCGTCGCCCAGGCCGGCGTGATCGGCATACCCGACCCGATCGCGGGCTTCGTGGTCAAGGCGTTCGTGGAGCTGAAGCCGGGATCGCCCGGAGATGCGGAGCTGCGCAAGTCGCTCCTGGCGCATGCGCGCCGCCAGCTTGGCGCTGCGGTCGCGCCGCGCGAGCTGGCCTTCGTCGGGGCGCTGCCCAGAACGCGCAGCGGCAAGATCATGCGGCGCGTGCTGCGCGCGCGCGAGCTCGGGCTCCCGGAAGGCGATCTGTCGACGCTGGAGGGCGGTGCGTGATGCAGGCGGCCGAAGGCGCACCGACGACGCGCGATCATGCGCTGCACCTGCTCGGTCAGATGCTGCGGATCCGTCAGTTCGAGGATCGCTGCGCCCAGCTCTACACGGAGCAGAAAATTCGCGGTTTTCTGCATCTCTACAACGGCGAGGAAGCGGTCGCCGTGGGCGTCATGGAATGCCTCGAGGCGAAGGATTCGATCGTCGCAACCTATCGCGAGCATGGCCACGCGCTCGCGCGCGGCGTGCCGATGAATGCACTGATGGCCGAGATGTACGGCAAACGCACCGGATCGAGCGGCGGCCGCGGCGGCTCGATGCACATCTTCGACGTCAGCCGGCGCTTCTACGGTGGCAACGCCATCGTGGGCGGAGGCCTGCCGATCGCTGTCGGCCTCGCGCTTGCCGAGAAACTCGGGCGGCGTGACGGCATCGCGGTTTGCTTCTTTGGCGAGGGAGCCGTGGCGGAGGGCGAATTCCACGAGACGCTCAACCTCGCGGCCCTGTGGCGCCTGCCCATCCTGTTCGTCTGCGAGAACAACCTCTATGCGATGGGCACTGCGCTCGCGCGCTCGGAAGCCGTGACCGACATTCGGGCCAGAGCGGCGGCATACGGCCTGGAAGCGCATGCTCTCGACGGCATGGATGTGCTCGCAGTGGAGTCGGGAGCGAGGCGTGCGGTCGATGCAATCCGCGGCCGCGGCGGCCCGCAGTTTCTGGAGTGCCGGACCTACCGGTTTCGCGCGCACTCGATGTTCGATGCACAGCTGTACCGCGACAAGGTTGAAGTGGAAGAGTGGCGCAAGCGCGGTCCCCTGATCACGTTCACGACGCTGTGCAAGGCGCGCGGGCTGATAGCCGAAGAGGACTTTCTGCGGCTCGAAGGCGCTGCAGACGCGGAAGTCGACGCCGCGGTAGCTTTTGCGGAGGCCTCGGCCTGGGAGCCGGTTGAGGACCTCGCGCGATTCGTTTATGCCGAGGGTCGGAGCTGATGGCCGCGGCAGCTCAGCCGCAGCGCATGAGTTATCGCGAGGCCCTGCGTGAAGCCCTGCGCGAAGCGCTGCGCAACGACGAGCGCGTCTTTCTGATGGGCGAGGACGTCGGACGCTACGGCGGCTGTTACGCCGTGACGAAATCGTTGCTCGCAGAGTTCGGCGAGGAACGGATCCGCGATACGCCGCTGTGCGAGTCGGCGTTCGTCGGCGCCGGAATCGGCGCGGCGCTCGGAGGGCTCCGTCCGGTCGTCGAGATCATGACCGTGAACTTCAGCTTGCTCGCTCTCGACCAGATCCTCAACAACGCCGCCACCCTGTGCCACATGTCGGGCGGCCAGTGCCCGGTGCCCCTCGTGATCCGCATGGCGACGGGAGCCGGGCGCCAGCTCGCGGCGCAGCATTCGCACAGCCTGGAAGGCTGGTTTGCCCACATTCCCGGCCTGCGTATCGTGGCGCCCGCGACGATCGATGACGCCCGCGGCATGCTCGGCGCGGCGCTGCGTGCGCCGGATCCGGTTCTGATCTTCGAGCACATCGGCTTGCTCAACATGGAGGGCGAGCTCACGGTTGCTGCTGGCAACGTGAGCATCGACCGGGCGGCGACCCGGCGGGCCGGAGCCGACATCACCGTGGTGACCTACGGGGCCAGTCTCTATCGGTGTCTCGACGCGGCCACGCAACTGGCCGCAGAGGGCATCGAGCTCGAAGTGCTCGATCTGCGCACGCTGCGGCCGCTCGACGACGCCAGTATCCTCGAGTCGCTGCGGCGTACGCGTCGCGGGCTGATCGTCGACGAAGGGTGGCGAAGCGGCGGGATCTCCGCGGAGATCGGCATGCGGATCGTCGAGCAGGGCTTCTTCGAGCTGGATGCGCCGCTCGCACGGGTCTGCACCGCCGAGGTGCCGATTCCCTATCCGAGGCATCTCGAGGAGGCCGCGCTGCCGAGCGTGGCGAAGATCGTGACCGCCGCGCGGGCACTGGTGTCCCATGGGTCGTGAATTTCTCATGCCGTCGCTCGGTGCCGACATGGAGGCGGGGACGCTGGTCAAATGGTGCATCGAGCCCGGCGGCCATGTGCACCGCGGCGACATCGTCGCGCTGGTCGAAACGGAGAAGGGCATCATCGACATCGAATCCTTCGAGGACGGAGTCGTGGAACGCCTGACGGTGCAGCCGGGTACCCGCGTGCCGGTGGGCACGCCGCTCGCGATCTTCGCGGGTGAGCCCGCGGCTGCGCCTGCCGAGCGGGCTGCGCCCGCAACGGCCGCGCCCGCAGCCGGGAGCGCCGCACCAACGGCCGGGGGAGCCACGCCTGTCGCCGCCGTGACCGGAGCCGTCGAGCGCGCGGCACGGCGCATGCCGCGCACTTCGCCCGCCGCGCGGGTCCGCGCCGCCGCGCTCGGGGTCGAGCTCTCAGGGCTGCAGGGAACGGGCCCGCAGGGTGTCATCACGCTGCGCGACGTGGAGCATGCGGCGACGGCCGCCGTACTTCCCGCGACCGGCGCGCCGCGAGCAGCCCAGAGTGCGATGCGCCAGGCCATCGCCGCCGCGATGGCTCGCAGCAAGCGCGAGATCCCCCATTACTATCTGCAGCTCGCGATGGACTTTGGCGCAGCAGCGGGCTGGCTCGAGCGGTTCAACGAGTCGCGGCCGGTGCCGGAGCGGCTGCTCGCGCCGGTGCTGCTGATCAAGGCCGCGGCGCGTGCCGCGGCGGAGCAACCCGGTTTCAACGGCTACTTCGGCGAGTCCGGATTCGAGCCGGCTTCCGCCGTGCATATCGGCGTCGCGATCGCCCTGCGCAGCGGTGGACTGGTCGCGCCGGCGATCCTGGACGCCGATCAGAAGCCGCTGGCGATCCTGATGCGCGAACTGCAGGATCTCGTCGCGCGAGTGCGCGCGGGCCATATGCGTGGCAGCGAACTCACGTCGGCGACGCTGACCGTGACCAGTCTTGGCGAGGAGGGCGCCGACACGGTGTACCCGATCATCTATCCGCCCCAGGTTGCGATCGTCGGATACGGTTCAGTGCTCGACCGTCCGTGGGTCGTGGAGGGTCGTCTCGAAGTCCGGCCGGTCCTGAATCTCACGCTCGCGGCCGACCATCGGGTTACGGATGGACGCCAGGGCGCGCGGTTTCTCGCGCGAATCCGCCACGGCCTGATGCGACCGGGTGATCTGTGACCTCTCCGCCGCCGCCGTCGTCGGGTGAGTCGCTCGAGTCCCGCATCCTGGCATTGCTCGCGGAGGTCGCTCCGGACGTCGATCCGTCCGGCGTGGATCCGCAGGTCGATTTCCGCGACCAGTTCGATTTCGACTCGATGGACGTCTTCAGCTTTGCGGCGCTGATTCACGAGACCTTCGGCATCGACATCCCGGAGCGGGATTACCGCCGGCTGGCCGGTCTCGCCAAGTGCGCCGCCTACGTGAGGAGCAGACTGCCGCAGGCTGCCGAGGAGACCCGGTCCGGCTAGGCCGGCCGCACCGCCCATCTATCGAAGCGAACGACGGGTGTGCCCATGCGAGGCAAGGGTCCTTCCGTGCGGAGATTACGTAGCGCGCAACGCCGTTCCGGCCCTAGGATTGCCTCATGGAACAGGGCCGTACAGTGGCACGGAGGGTGCGGGCTCGCACACGGATCGACCTGGATCAGAAAGTCGCGGCCCTGCGCACCGCTACGACGTATCCGGAGCGGATACGCTACGTCGAGGCTATCGAGACTCACTTTGCGTGGGTATTCCTCGCCGGGCGTTACGCCTACAAGCTCAAGAAACCCGTGCGACAGGCTGCGATGGACTACCGCCGCCTCGCGGCCCGGGAGCGCGGTTGCCGGGAGGAGCTGCGGCTCAACCGGCGATTTGCGCCGAACGCGTATCTCGGCGTCGTGCCGCTGACGGTGCGGAATGGTTCGCTCGTCATCGGCGCGGGTGGACGCGTGGTCGACTGGCTCGTCAAGATGCGGCGACTGTCGCCCGAGGGAATGCTCGATCACACGCTGCGGCATCGTGCGCTGAGCCGCACCGAGCTCGATCGCCTGTGCTCCCGGCTCGCCGGCCTGTTCGCACGCTCGGAACCGGCACCGACCGGAGCGGAGGAGTACGTCGCGCGATTGCGGCGCGAGGTGCTGGAGAATCGACAAGCCCTTCGTGGACCGGCAACGCGCGGCTGCGCCGCGCTCGCGAATGCGGTGTCAGAGGCTCAACGCCAGTTCATCGCGCGAGCAGCTGACCTCTTGGCGACGCGCGCGGCACAGGTCGTGGAGGGCCATGGGGATCTGCGCGCCGAGCACATCCACCTGGGTCCGCCGCTCCGCGTCATCGACAGCCTGGAATTCAGCCGCGCGCTGCGACTGCTCGACCCGGTCGAGGAGCTTGCATTCCTGTCGCTCGAGGTCGGACGCCTCGGGCGGCCCCGCCTCGGTGCCGAGATCGTGCGACGCGTCTGTGCGCTGCGCGACGACCCGGTCCCGGAGGCCGTCGTCAACTTCTACACCAGCCACCGTGCGTCGACCCGTGCGAAGCTGTCCCTGTGGCACGTGGGTGATCCCCAGTATCCGGACCCGAAACCCTGGATAGCCAGGACGCGCTCGTATCTCGAGGATGCGCACCGCAGTGCGCTGTGCGCCATCCGGCTGCTGGAGGACGAGCCGTCACCCGCCATCGATGGGTGGCCGGGGATCGAGCAGCGGCAGGAGCGGTCGAGCCGTAAGCATGCGCGTAACCGCCTGCGCGAACGGTGGAGGAATCCCGACAATGCGCACTCTGTCGCGCGCTGAGGAGGCCTCGCGGGCGGGCGCTGCAACGCGGGCGGCGCAACAGCCGATCGCGGGCTTCCGGCCGGGCGATGCGTTGCTCGTAGTCGACGTCCAGCAGGACTTTCTGCCGGGCGGCGCGCTGGCCGTACGCGAGGGTGATGCGGTGATCCCGGTACTGAACCGCTATATCGAGCAGGTCCGCCGGCAGGGGCTGCCGATATTCGCGACGCGGGACTGGCATCCGCCCGATCACTGCTCGTTTCGCGAGCGGGGCGGGCCGTGGCCGCTGCACTGTGTAGCGGGTAGTCCGGGGGCCGAGCTGCCGGGGGCGCTCGTGCTGCCCCCGCGTACGCCCATGATCTCGAAGGCCACATCGCCGGACAAGGAAGCGTATTCGGGCTTCGACGGTACGGATCTCGCGGCGCGGCTGCACGAACTCGGGTGCCGACGGGTCTTCATCGGCGGTCTGACGACCGATTACTGCGTGCGCACGACGGCGCTCGATGCCCTGCAGGCGGGCCTCGAGGTCGTCGTGCTCGTGGACGCGACCCGCCCGGTGGACGTGCAGCCCGGCGACGGGGCGCGCGCACTCGCCGAGATCACGACTCAGGGTGCCCGCCTTGCGACGTCTTCGGAGCTGATCCCGTGAGCCAGTCGCATGCGGCGCTCCTGACCGATTTCTATCAGCTCACCATGGCGCAGGCCTACTTCGCGCTCGGGATGCGCGAGACCGCGGTCTTCGAGCTCTTCGCGCGGCGGCTGCCGCGCACGCGCCGCTTTCTGCTCGCCGCCGGGCTCGAGCAGATCGTCGAGTATCTCGAGGAGTTTCGCTTCACCTCATCCGATATCGAGTTCCTCGCGGGACTCGATACTTTTCCCACGGCGTTTCTCGAGCATCTCACCACGGTGCGCTTCACAGGCTCGCTGCATGCGATGGCCGAGGGCACCCCGTTCTTCGCGAACGAGCCGATCTTGCGGGTGACGGCGCCGATTCTCGAGGCACAGCTCGCCGAGAGCCGGGTGCTCAATCTCGCCCATTTCCAGACGTTGATCGCCAGCAAGGCGGCGCGCTGCGTGCTCGCGGCGCGCGGCCGGCGGCTGGTGGATTTCGGCATGCGTCGCGCGCATGGCGCGGAGGCTGCGATCCATGCGTCACGTGCCGCCTTTCTGGCAGGCTTCGACGCCACGGCAACCGTGGAGGCCGGCCGCCGCTTCGGGATCCCACTGTCGGGAACGATGGCGCATTCCTTCGTGGAAGCGCACGACCGGGAGGAGGAGGCGCTGCGAAATTTCGTCGCGGCGCGTGGCCGCCGGACCGCGCTGCTGATCGATACCTATGACACCGAGCGCGCCGCGCGGCGGGTCGTGGAGCTGGCACGCGAGCTCATGCAATCTGGCGCAGCGGGCGGTGTGCGGGGCGTGCGGATCGACAGCGGCGATCTGGCAGCGCAGGCCCTGGCCGTACGGCGCATCCTGAACGCGGGGCAGTGCGGGGACGTCGAGATCATCCTGAGCGGCAGCCTCGATGAGTACCGGATCGAGTCACTGCTCGAGGTCGATACGCCGGTTGACGCCTTCGGCATCGGCACTCATCTCGACGTCTCGGAGGATGCCCCGGCGCTCGACATGGCCTACAAGCTCCAGGAGTACGCCGGGCAGGCGCGTCGCAAGCGCTCCCCGGGCAAGGCCACTTGGCCAGGCCGCAAACAGGTCTTTCGCGAGCGCAACGCGAGCGGCGAGCTGATCGGCGACTCGATCGGCCTCGCGGACGAGGCGCTGAACGGTGAGCCGCTGCTGCGCGAGATCATGCGCGAGGGCCGGCGCACCGCGCCCATGCCGGCGCTCTCCGAGATCCGCGATTCGTGTCGCGCGAAGCTGCTGGAGCTCCCGGCGGCGCTGCGTGTGCTCCGGCCAGGCGAGGACGGCTATCCTGTCCGCGTTTCGGATCGCGTGCAGGCGCTCACGCGTGCGATCGATGCGCAGGACACCGCCGAGGGATACCTTCAGACATCGGACGGTAAGGCGCGCCCGGGCTTCAGCCCTTGATACACACGAGCGGCTCGAGGCGCGCGACCTTGTGTGCGAGGCCGGCCGCCTCGGCGGCGTCGACCACGCGTTCCACGCTTTTGTAGGCCTCGGGCGCCTCCTCGGCGACCCCTCGCATCGAAGGGCTGCGCACCAGAATGCCGCGCTCCGCGAGCTGCTGCACGACCTGCCGGCCGCTCCAGAGCCGGGCGGCCTGCGTGCGCGACATGTTGCGGCCCGCCCCGTGACAGGCGGAGCTGAAGGCGCACGCTTCGCCGGTCTGCGCGCCGATCAATACGAAGGAGGCCGTGCCCATCGAACCGCCGATGAGCACCGGCTGACCGATGGCGCGAAGCGGCTCCGGGATCGACGGGTGGCCGGGACCGAATGCCCGCGTTGCGCCCTTGCGGTGCACGAAAAGCCGTCGCTCGCCCCCGTCGATCGCGTGCTCCTCCTCCTTGCAGATGTTGTGCGAGACGTCGTAGAGGACGCTGAGGTCGGCGTCGGGCAGGAACCGGGCGAATGCCTGGCGCACCAGGTGGGTCAGCACCTGGCGATTGGCCAGGGCGCAGTTCGTTGCCGCGCGCATGGCCCCCAGGTACCGCTTGCCGAGGTCGGATTCGATCGGTGCGCACGCAAGCTCGCGGTCCGGCAGACGGATTCCGAACGAAGGCGCCGCCTGCACCATCTCGCGCAGGTAGTCGGTGCCGATCTGGTGTCCAAGTCCGCGCGACCCGCAGTGGATCGTGACCACGACGTCGCCCACCTCGAGTCCGAGGGCGACGCCGGCCTCGGGCCGATGGATGGTCGTCACCACCTGGACTTCCAGATAATGGTTGCCCGAGCCGAGAGTCCCGACTTCATCGCGCTGCCGCGAGTAGGCTCGCGCCGACACGCAGTCGGGTTTGGCATGTGCGACCCGTCCTTCTTCCTCGATGCGGAGCAGATCTTCCTTCCTGCCGTAGCCACGCTCGACGGCCCAGCGCGCGCCCTCGGTCAGCACCTCCTCGAGTTCCGCGTTGCTGAGATGCAGGCGACCGCCGCGACCCATCCCGGCGGGAATCGCGCGTGCCAGCTCGTTGGCCAGCGCGTGGCTGTGCGGTTCGAGCTGCCCGCGCTTGAGACCAGTCAGGAGCGTACGCACTCCGCAGGAGATGTCGAACCCCACGCCGCCGGCCGAAATCACCCCGCCGGACTGCGGGTCGAACGCGGCGACCCCGCCGATCGGAAAGCC
>JBQGDL010000088.1:0-11338 GCA_052039045.1 Steroidobacteraceae bacterium | reverse complement strand
ACGATCAACGGCCGGGGCACCGTGCGCGAGGCGCTCAAGGACCTCGCCGGAGCGCTCGAGGAGGGCAAGGCAGACGTGCTCGGTCTGTACATGATCACCAGGCTTCACGAGCGCGGCGAGCTGACGGGCAATCTCGAGGACTACTACGTCACCTTCCTGGCGGGCATCTTCCGCTCGGTCCGGTTCGGCGCCGCTTCGGCACACGGTCAGGCCAATATGGTGCGGTTCAACTATTTCGCAGGACACGGCGCCTTCAACCGCGATGCGGCGACCGGCCGCTACCGTGTCGACATGACGAAGATGCGCGCAGCGGTGGACGGGCTCTCGGCGCTGATCCTGCGGCTGCAGGGTGACGGCGACTACGCCGGGGTCGGGCGTCTCAACGCCGAGCAGGGATCGATCGGTACTACGCTGCGCGCCGACCTCGACCGCCTCGCCGCGCGCGACATTCCGGTGGACGTGGTCTTCGAGCAGGGCAAGGCCGTGCTCGGGCTCGAAACTGCGGGCGGGCGATGAGCGCCGTCGAACGCGTCATCGAAGGACGGCCGCGCGACCTCGGCGGATTCAGCGTGCGGCGTCTGCTGCCGGCGAGCGGGCGGCGCACCGTCGGCCCGTTCATCTTCTTCGATCACATGGGACCGGCGGGCTTCGCGCCGGGCCGCGGGGTCGACGTGCGGCCACATCCACACATCGGGCTGGCGACTGTGACCTACCTGTTCGACGGTGCGCTGATGCATCGTGACAGCCTCGGTTCGGCGCAGCTCATCCGCCCCGGCGACGTGAACTGGATGGTGGCGGGGCGCGGCATCGTGCACTCGGAGCGCACGCCTCCGGCCCTGCGCGCCGACCCGGCCGGCGCGCGCCTGCACGGCATTCAGACCTGGGTGGCGCTGCCGCGCGCGGTGGAGCAGGCCGAGCCGTCGTTCACGCATCATCCCGCGGCGACGCTGCCCGAGATCCGCCGCAACGGCTGCGTACTGCGGCTGATCGCAGGCAGCGGCTGGGGCGAGCGATCGCCGGTCGCCGTGAGCTCGCCGACCGTCTATGCGGCCGCGGAGCTCGCAGAAGGCTCGGCGCTCGATCTTCCGAACGACGCCGCCGAGCGCGCGGTGTACGTCGTGGACGGCGCAGTCGAGGTGGCGGGCCGCCGCTGTGTCGAGGGCGAGCTGGTCGAGACCGTCGCGGGCCCGGCAGTGGTCCGTGCCCTTGCGACTTCGCGGCTCGTGATCGCGGGCGGTGCGCCGCTCGACGGGCCGCGTCACATCTGGTGGAACTTCGTCTCAAGCTCGCCCGAGCGTATCGAGCGCGCAAAGGAGGACTGGCGCGAGCAACGCTTCGCAACCGTCCCGGGCGACGCCGAGCGCATCCCGCTGCCCGAGGATCGCTGAGCTGAGTTTCTCAGCCGCTCACGAGCCGGCAGCCGATCGCCGGGGCTGGCGCGCGTTCGTAGATCGCTGTGTCGCCCTTGCGCCAGAAGGTGATCGGGCCGTCCTGGTACTTCTCGCCCGAGGCCGACACCACCTGGGGGAGCTTCCTCTCGCCTTCGTGTGCACCGAGCGCAATCGCGCGGTCACGCGGCAGGTACTTCGTGGTGAGCACGGTTCCACCGTCACAGTCCCAGCGCGCTACCTGCGACGCGGTCGCGGTAGCGAATTCCGGCGCAGCGGCGGCCGCGGGTGCGGAATCGTGCGCTGAACCCGTGGCGACAGCGTCGCCCGCCTCGCGCTGGCAGCCGGTCGAAAGCGCGATCGCAATCGCGGCAACGGCGGTGAAATGGCGCATCGCGGCCCGGCCTCCCTCGAATCGGCCAAGTCTAGCGCGGCGACCGGAGCCTGCACCGCGAGGAGCCGGTCGGTGCAACGAGTCTCAGCAGCCCGCCGCGCGCAGCCTCGCCTTTGCATCGCGCCAGCGCTGCCACAGACGTGCCGCTTCGCGCGCCGAGTAGCCCTGCCGCATGCGTGCATCGATCGAGGCGAGCTGTTCCTCGAGGCGGGCGCAGCGATCCGGCGGATCGGGAATCACGCGCCGCGGCGTGCGCGCGGTGATCGGGCGGGTCGCGGCTTGCGGCGCCGGCGGACGGATGCCTGGTGCGTCGCCGGCCGCGGGCGAGGGCACTTCCAGACGGCGGCGCTGCTCGTCCTCGCCGCACGGTCGGTCGCTGAAGACCGGTGTGGCACCGTCGCGGCAGGTGTAGACGAGGCGGTTGGCGCGCCGCGGGGCTGGCGTGGCTGTGTCAATCGCCGACGATTCGTCGCCTGGCGCCGGATCGGGCGGCGCCTCCGGCTGTTGGGAATGAACGGTCAGTGATTGCACGGAATCCGGTCCGTTCGCCGCGGGGTCGCTCCGGACGTCGCTCGCAATCAGAATCGTGAGCAGTGCGACGAGCTGCGCGAGCAGCTTGGCGGCAAGGCTTCGCATGACAGCCTCCTCCGTGGCGTACACGGAGTAATGCTGCAACCGGTATGCGCCGCGATGCGCCGCGAATTAGTGACGCGTCAAGCCGGATTCAGTGTAGCGGCGTCGCGCGGCGCGGCATGCGGCTCAAGCGCGACCGACATTCGAGTCGGTCGGCGAGTGGAAGTACTGACTTTCCTCGGCGAACTGGTCGATCAGTCGGCGCAGCTCCGCGATGCGCCCGGCCGCGGTGCTGATCGGCAGGCATTCCTCGCAGCGCGGATCGCCACAGGGCTGACGCGAATAGAGCCAATACTGCAGTGCGCCCGCGAGCAACCCGTCGGCGATGTCCCACAGGTCTGCCTTCTCGTCGGTCTCGGCGATCTGATTGCCGAGATCGACGGCCTTGCCGAAGGCATCGTCGAAGGGGTGTTCCTGGTCCTGCATCGCGGCGTGGCTCGAGGGGTTCGGACGCGCCCGATTCTACCAGAACGCCGTCAGATTCCGGCCTTGGCGAGCGCGTCGAGCAACGAGCGGATTGCGACCGCCAGCCCGGGGTGCCCGGCCTCGAGCCGCACCGCGGCGCTCTCCAGTGCGTCGCCGTGCTCGCGGCCGGCCGTCTCCTCGCGCGGGCTCTCGAGCACCCGCTTTATGTCGCCCAGCACGGTTTCGAGCGCCGCGCGCTCCTCGGCATCGAGCTGTCGCGCGCGCCGCAGGGCCTCGTGCAGGCTCGCGAGCTGTCGCTGCAGGTCGTTCATCGCTCTCCCGGATCGAACGGATGGTGGGCGAGTCTAGCAGGCCAAGCGCTCGTTCCCACGCCCGTTCGCAGCGGTCACGTACAATGCCGCGGCGCTGCGATCCGCGCGGCGCTCCACGCGGGAGACATGCATGCCCATGAACTTGCGCGTTCTGACCGGTGCACTGGTCTGCGCCTGTGTCCCGTCGCTCAGCGCCCTGGCGGACGATCGAATTCGATTCGATGTCACGCCGATGGTGGGCTATCGCGCGGGCGGCGAATTCGACGAGGTGGATCCCGAATCGACCGCCGAAGGCTCGCTGGATCTCGACGACGGCGGCACCTTCGGGATCGATCTCGGGCTCTATCGCGACTCGCATTCGTTCTACGAGATCCTGTACAGCCGCCAGGACTCGGGTATCGACAGTCCGGATCCGGTCGTCGGCAGCGTCGACGTTGCGACCGAGTATCTGCATTTCGGCGGCACGCTGCTCTTCACGGATGAATACTGGTTCGTGCCGTGGCTGTCGCTCACTATCGGTGCGACGCGACTCGACCCGGACGGCGGCTTCGACTCCGAGACCGAATTCTCGGCCAGCCTCGGCGGCGGCGTGCGGATGCCGTTCAACGAGCGCGTCGCGGCCAACGTCGGGGTACGCGGCTACGTAACGCTGCTCGATTCCGACACCGCGATCTTCTGCGTCGGCAGCGGCGATCTCAACTGCCTGGTGAGAACCTCAGGCAGCACGTTTTTCCAGGGTGAGGCTTTCGTCGGGCTCAGCTTCCGGTTCTGAAGCCACCGATCGCGCCTCGCCGATCCACCTCCCGGGCAGATCGAACGCGCTCACCAGCGAGACGATCACCGCGGCGGCGTAGGGAATCGACTGGATCAGCAGCACCGTGACCCAGATCGAGAGATCCGGGCTCCACACGAGCCCCGGCAGGTCGCCGTCGAAGGTGGGGATCCGGCTCACCGCCCAGGCGGAGAGCCATAAACCGAGCATCAGCGTTGCTTCCTCGCGCGCCGCAGCCAGCGCCTGCCTGAGCGCGTGGCGACGGGCGCGCTTTGGCGTGCGGAAGAACGGCCGATCGCGCCGCACCAGACCTGCGACCATCGCCGAGCCGATGGTGTGCGACAGCGAGAGCCCGGCGATGCCGGCGGCGATCGTCTGCCGCAGGTTCGCACCCACGCGGGTCCGGTACAGATGCACCATCTTCACCAGCCTGAAGGCGAACAGTGACATAGGCAGCACCGCGAAGATCGCGAGCGGCGGCTCGATGTGGTGCGGCAGCGCCACCATCGCGAGCGACCACACCAGCGCGGCGCAATTGAAGATCAGATTGAAGCCGTCGGCCAGCCACGGCAGCCACCCCGCGAGGAAGTGATAGCGCTGCCCGGCGGTCACGTGCGTGCCGCGCCCGCGGACCAGCAGACCGAAGTGGCGGCGCAGGATCTGCATCGCGCCGAAGGCCCAGCGCGAGCGCTGCTTCTTGAAATCGAGGAAGTTGTCCGGCATCACGCCGCGGCCGTAGCTCGCCGGGATATAGGTTGCCTCAAAGCCCTGCTCGAAGATCCGCAGTCCCAGCTCGGCGTCTTCGGTGATGCACCATTCCGCCCAGCCGATCCGTTCCAGCAGCGAACGCCGCACCAGCGTCATCGTGCCGTGCTGGATGATCGCATTGCGCTCGTTGCGCGTGACCATGCCGATGTGGAAGAAGCTGCGGTACTCGGCGTGACACATCGCCTTGAAGGCGCTCTCGCCGGCGTCGCGGTAGTCCTGCGGCGCCTGCACGACGCCGGTCCGCTCGGACGCGAACGCGGGCACCAGGTCTTTGAGCCAGCGTGGATCGACGACGTAGTCGGCGTCGATCACGGCGACGACCGCGGCCCGTGGGTCGGTGTGCCGGAGCGCGAAGTTGAGCGCGCCGGCCTTGAATCCGGCGAGACGCTCGACATGAAAGAAGCGGAACCGCTTGCCGAGCCGTCGGCAGCGTTCCTCCACCGGCCGCCACACCTCGGGGTCGGTCGTGTTGTTGTCGATGACCAGCACTTCGAAGTCCGGGTAATCGAGCTGCGATAGAGCATCGAGCGTCTGGATCAGCAGCTGCGGTGGCTCGTTGTACGCCGGGACGTGGATCGACACCGCCGGCAGGTCGGCGTCGCTCACCCTGCGTGGCCGCAGGATGCGACGGTGCATCGTCACCCAGTGGGCCTCGGCCCATTCATGGGCCTCCGCAAGCAGCACCGCAATGACACCCGCCATGCCGATGAGCAGCAGCGCGCCCACCAACACCCCGCTGATCGTCATGTACTGCTGCGAGAAGTCGTACAGGACCCACACTACGAGTGTCGCGGTGGCGTAGACCACCATGGCGAGGAAGCTCCGACCGCGGTTGCGAAGCGTGCGGCTGTGAAAGTAGAACAGCCACAGCAGCACCGCCGCCGTGATTACGGATGCCGCGGCCAGCACCTGCCAGTGCGGGATGCGCACGATCGGCTTGGTGAAGGCGAACTTCTGCTCGCGGTCCGCGTCGTACACGCCCCAATACGCCCCGACCTTGCCCTCGGAGCGCTCCTTCCACGGCTGGTCGAAGGCTTCCATCACGTAATAGACGTAGCCTTCCTGCTGCGCGCGATGGAGAAAGCGGCGCAGGAACAGCGCCTGGTTCGACGTCGATGCGACGGCCGACTGGCGCGTGCGTCCCGCGCTCGGCCAGCCCACCTCGCCGATCAAGATCTCCTTGCCCGGGAACGTCTTCTCGAGCAGCTTCATCTTGTCGACGACGTATTCGACGGCCGCCTCGACCTCGACGCCTTCCCAGTAAGGCAGTATGTGGACGGAAAGGTAGTCGACGTGGTTTGCGAGCTCCGGAAAGAGCATCCAGACGTGCCAGGGCTCAGCGGTACTCACCGGCTGCCGGGTCGCCGCGCGGACGCGGTCGAGATGTGCGTACAGATCGGCCCGCGTCAGGTCGCCCCGCAGCACCACCTCGTTGCCGACCAGGACGCGAACGACGTTGCTGTGCTCCCTGGCGAGCCGGATCGCCTGCTCGATCTCGCGCTCATTGCGGCTGAGATCGGTGTCGAGCCAGGCGCCGAGCGTGACGCGCAGGCCGTGACGCTTCGCGAGCGCCGGCACCTCGCCGATCGTGCCAAGCGTGCTATAGGTGCGCACCGCGTTCGCCTTGCCTTCGAGGAGTTGGAGGTCCTCGTCGATCTGTTCGAGGGTAGGCTCGTCGCGGGCAATGGCGTCCTGGTCCTTCTGATACGGCTGGAAGGCGAAGCCCTGGATGAGGCCGGGCCACGCGGGTTCCGCGGTCGGGCGGTTCGCATAGCCCCAGAGCGCGATCGTGAGCAACGCGAAGCCTGCCACGATGAGCAGTCCCGATATCCCGCCGATGGCTTTACGCACGACCGTTCCCGAAGCGATTCCAAGGAATCGAGCGGGGCGCGATTCTAGGTGCAGTGCAACAGGCGCCCGGTCAAGCGCCTGTCGCTACTTCGCGACAGTCGGATTACGCCTACAGATCAGGAGGTTAAGCGTCCGACGTGGAGACTGCGCCAAGACCCATCAGAAGCCGAAACGCCACCAGGGCTTTCCTTCCGGCCTGGCTCCTTCGTCCGGAGAGGTGTTCTGAGCCAGGACGCGGTCGATCGTAGCCGCCATGTCGTCGATGCCGAGTCTGCGATACGCCTCGGCCATGATCGCCAGCGCATCCAGCGTCACCGGCGCGCCGTCGTAAGTTTCGATCACGCCGCGTGCCCGGTTGGCCGCGCCCACGTATGCACCGCGCTTCATGTAGTAGCGCGCAACGGCAAGCTCGTAGTCAGCAAGCTTGTTGCGCAGGTAGATCATTCGCTGGTGCGCGTCGGCCGCGTACGGGCTCTTCGGGTAGCGCTGCACCAGCGTCTGGAAGGCCTGGAACGACTCGCGCGCCTCCTGCGGCGGGCGCTTCGAGATGTCGATGCGGAACAGCCGCTCCAGGAAGCTGGCGCCGCCTTCGAAATACACCAGTCCCTTGATGTAGTAAGCATAGTCGACGCGCGGATGCGTCGGGTTCTCGCGGATGAACTGGTCCGCCTGATCGATGGCTGACTCTGGCTCGCGATTCCGGTAGTAGGCGTAGAGCAGGTCGAGCTGTCCCTGCTTGGCCTCTTCGCTGAACGGGTAGCGGGCTTCGAGCGCCTCGAGGCGCGCCACGGCGTTCTCGAAGTTGTTGTTGCGCAGATCCTTGAGCGCCTGGGCGTGGATCGTGTCCGGCAACCCCCGCACGCGCTCCACCTCACCGCGGCTGCGGCAGCCGGCCGCCGTCCCGGCAAGGACGATCATGGCGAACACGAGTGGCGTGATGCGGGCCGGTGAGGGGGGCATGGGGCGGCACGGGCGGCCGGGCGGGCGGAGGGGGCGAAGTATATAGAATGCCTTTGCCATGGCCACTTCGACCGTCGAAGTCACGCTGAAGATCCCTCTTGCCAGCGCCGGACAGCGGCTGGATCAGGCCCTGGCTACGCTCTTGCCCGACTATTCGCGGAGCCGGCTGAAGGGCTGGATCGAGTCCGGCGAGATCCGCGTCGACGGTGCGCCGCGCCGTCCCCGCGACCGCGTGTTGGGCGGCGAGGCCGTGGTCCTGCGGGCGAGGGTGGCGGCGGAGACGGCCGCGGCGCCCCAGGCGATGCCGCTCGAGGTCCGCTACGAGGACGGCGACCTGCTGGTGATCGACAAGCCCGCCGGGCTCGTCGTCCACCCGGGCGCCGGAAATCCGGACCGCACCCTGCAGAACGCGCTGCTTGCACTGGACCCCGAGCTTGCGCGGCTGCCGCGCGCCGGGATCGTGCACCGGCTCGACAAGGACACCAGCGGTCTGCTCATCGTTGCGCGCAGCCTCGCCGCGCACGTTGCACTCGTGCGCATGCTCGAGGCGCGTGAGATCCATCGCGGCTACGAGGCCATCGTGCGCGGCGTGCTCACGGCAGGCGGGACGGTCGATGCTCCGCTCGGTCGCCACCCCGTCGACCGTCTGCGGATGGCCGTGCGCGAGGGCGGCCGTGAGGCAGTGACGTATTACCGCGTGATCCGCCGCTACCGCGCCCACAGCCACATCCGTGTCGAGCTCGAAACGGGTCGCACGCACCAGATCCGGGTGCACATGGCGCATGTCGGCTATCCGCTCGTCGGCGATCGGCTGTACGGCGGGCGACTGGCCTTGCCGAAGGGCGCGTCGGAGGAGCTCAAGGAGGCGCTGCGGGCGTTCCCACGTCAGGCGCTGCACGCCGTGCGCCTGCGCTTCGCCCATCCGACGAGCGGGCGGCCGCTCGACTTCAGCTCCGCACTGCCGGCGGACATGCGCGCGCTGCTCGAAGTGCTGGCGCGCGACCTCGCCGGACAATGAAAGCCGCGCCGCTCGAGTTTCTGACGCCGGACTGGCCGGTTCCGGCGCGGGTGCGCGCCTGCACGACGCTGCGTGGCGGCGGCGTGAGCGCGGGTGCGTTCGCGACGCTCAACCTCGCCGAGCATGTCGGCGATCGTGCCGATCACGTGGCCGAGAACCGGCGGCGGCTGCGGGCGACGCTCGCCTTGCCGGGCGAGCCGCTGTGGCTCGCGCAGGTGCACGGCACCGCGGTCGCGCGTCGCGGCGACGACCGGGCCGGGTCGCCGGCCGACGCGGCGGTGGCCGCGGCGCCCGGCGAGGTCTGCGCCGTGCTGACGGCGGACTGCCTGCCGGTGGTGCTCGCCGCTCGCGACGCGACTTGCGTCGCGGTGGCGCATGCGGGCTGGCGGGGGCTGGCCGCTGGTGTGCTCGAGGCGACGCTCGCGGCGCTTGGCCTGCCGCCGTCGCGGCTCGTCGCGTGGCTCGGGCCGGCAATCTCGCAGCCGGCCTTCGAGGTGGGCGAGGAGGTTCGGGCGGCGTTTGTGGCCCGGTCGCCGTCCTACGCCTCGGCCTTCGCCGGCAATGCGCGCGGTCGTTTCCAGGCGGACCTGTATGCGCTCGCGCGCATCACGCTGGCGCAGGCCGGAGTGGCGTCGATTCACGGTGGCAGCTGGTGCACGGCCGGCGATCCCGCACGGTTCTTCTCCTATCGCCGCGACGGGACGACAGGGCGCATGGCAACGCTTGCGTGGCTCGCCTGAACCGCGTGGTACGCTGCACCGTCGGGCGCCACCGAACACGAACCAACCGCGCATGCTGCCCCTTATCGTGCTCTTCACCGCGCTCGGCGGTGTGCTCTCCGCGCTCGCGGCGTCGAGCTTTCTGCTGCTCACGCCGGCGCGCCGGGCGCGGCTGCTGCCGGGTCTGGTGGCGTTTGCGACCGGCACGCTGCTCGGCGCAGCGTTCCTCGGGCTCATCCCGCACGCGCTGGAGGGCAGCGGTGCCGGCGGCGCACACCGCGTCGGGGTGGTACTGCTCACCGGGATCCTCGGGTTCTTTCTGCTCGAGAAGTTCGTGCTCTGGCGTCACTGCCACGACGATCCCTGCGAGATGCATTCGCCGAGCGAAGCGACCCGCGATGCAGCCTCGGCGCGGCTGATCCTCGCCGGCGACGCTATCCACAACGTGATCGACGGCGTGCTGATCGCCGCCGCGTTCATGACCGACCCGCGGCTCGGCATCGTCACGGCGCTGGCCGTGTTCGCGCACGAGATCCCGCAGGAGGTGGGCGATATTGCCGTGCTGTTGAATGGCGGCTATTCGCGCCGTCGGGCGCTCAGCATGAACCTGCTCGTGAGCCTGACCTCGGTGGCGGGCGGCGTGATCGCCTACGTCTCGCTGCAGACAGCGCTTCCGGCCCTGCCCTATGCACTCGCCTTCGCGGCGGCGAGTTTCCTCTATGTCGCGGTCGCCGACCTGATTCCGGGGCTGCATCGGCGGGTCGAAATCCGGGCGGGTCTCGAGCAGCTGGCGTTCATCCTGGGCGGCGTAGCCGTCGTCTATTTCACGCACCAGCAGATGCACTGACACGCCCGCCGGCGTCCGTCCGCACCTTGACCTCCGCCGGGGCGTCCCCATCTCGGGGGAACCGCCCTGCCGGGGGAGAGCGCGATGCGCCAGGACAAACTGACCAGCAAGTTCCAGATTGCCCTGGCCGATGCCCAGTCGCTTGCGCTCGGACGCGATCACCAGTTCATCGAGCCGGTGCACCTGATGCAGGCGCTGCTCGACCAGCAGGGCGGATCCGTGCGGCCATTGCTCGACAAGTCCGGCGCGAACCTGAGCGCGCTGCGCTCCCAGCTCGGCCAGGCGCTCGACCGGCTGTCGACCGTCGAGGGCGCGGGCGGCGAGGTGCACGTCTCGAACGACCTGTCGCGCCTGTTCAACCTCACCGACAAGCTCGCGCAGAAGCGCGGCGACCAGTACATCTCGAGCGAGCTCTTCGTGCTCGCCGCGCTCGAGGACAAGGGTCCGCTCGGCACCATCCTGCGCAACTCGGGCGTCGTCAAGGGCGCGCTCGAGCGCGCGATCGAAGAGGTGCGCGGCGGCGAGAAGGTCACCGATCCGAACGCCGAGGAGAGCCGCCAGGCGCTCGAGAAATACACCATCGATCTCACCGAACGGGCCGAGCAGGGCAAGCTCGACCCGGTCATCGGCCGCGACGACGAGATCCGGCGCACCATCCAGGTGCTGCAACGGCGCACCAAGAACAACCCGGTCCTGATCGGCGAGCCCGGCGTCGGCAAGACCGCGATCGTCGAGGGCCTCGCGCAGCGCATCGTCAACGGCGAGATCCCCGAGGGGCTGCGCGACAAGCGCATCCTCGCCCTCGACATGGGCGCGTTGATCGCAGGCGCCAAGTTCCGCGGTGAGTTCGAGGAGCGTCTCAAGGGCGTGCTCAACGACCTCGCCAAGCAGGAAGGGCGCGTGATTCTGTTCATCGACGAGCTGCACACCGTGGTCGGCGCGGGCAAGGCCGAGGGCGCGATGGATGCGGGTAATATGCTGAAGCCCGCGCTTGCGCGCGGCGAGCTGCACTGCGTCGGCGCCACGACGCTCGACGAATACCGCAAGCACATCGAGAAGGATGCGGCGCTGGAACGGCGTTTCCAAACCGTGCTGGTGGACGAGCCCTCCGTCGAGGACACGATCGCGATCCTGCGCGGCCTGAAAGAGCGCTACGCGGTGCATCACAAGGTCGAGATCACCGATCCCGCGATCGTCGCTGCGGCCACGCTCTCGCATCGCTATATCACCAACCGCCAGCTCCCGGACAAG
>JBQGDL010000087.1:0-14614 GCA_052039045.1 Steroidobacteraceae bacterium | reverse complement strand
GGCACCTGCGCTTCGAGGGCACCCCGGAGGTCTTCGCGCCGCAGGCCGTGGGCGCCCTGTGGGTCCACCATTTCGAGCCGCGTCCCGGCGAGCGGCTGGCCGTGACCGTGACGCGACCCGCGGCGGTTGACGGACCGACCTTTGCGTTCGAGGGCATTCGCCAGACGCTGACCCCCGGTCGGCGCTCGACCGACGCTCAGCTTTCGATCGACTACCGCAGCACGCAGGGCGGACGCCACGAGATCCGGCTGCCGCAGGGGGCGCGGCTGAGGGAGGTATCGGCCGACGGACAGCCGCTCATGCTTCGCGATCAGGACGGACGGCTCGAGCTGCCGCTGTTACCCGGCGCGCATTCGCTGCAGATCGACTGGCAGGCTGACCGGGGCTTCTCATTCGCCACGCGTCCGGGTGCCGTCGTGCTCGGCGCACCGGCGAGCAATGTCACGACGACGCTTGCGCTGCCGCCGAGCCGCTGGCTGCTGGCGGCGGCCGGTGGTGGCGTCGGGCCGGCGATTCTCTACTGGGCCGAGCTCGCGGTATTCGTCGTGCTGGCGCTCGCGCTCGGGCGCCTGCGGCACACGCCGCTCGCCACGCACGAGTGGCTGCTGGTCGGAGTCGGGCTGAGCACGTTCTCCTGGGGCGTGCTGCTGCTCTTCGCCGCCTGGGTCTTCGCGCTCGACTGGCGCAGCCGCTGGACCGCGGATGTGCGGCCGTGGGTCTTCGATGGCACGCAGGTCGTGCTGGTGTTCCTGACCCTGGTGGCGCTCGGCAGCCTGCTCGCGGCCATCCCGAACGGGCTGCTCGGCTCGCCCAACATGCACGTCTCGGGACCGGGCAGCCACGCGGGGCAGCTGACGTGGCTGCATGACCGCGTCGACGGTGAGCTGCCACGGCCCGTCGTCGTATCGGTCTCGATCTGGTTCTACAAGGCGGCGATGCTCGCCTGGGCGCTGTGGCTTTCCTTCGCGCTCGTGCGTTGGGTCCGCTGGGCCTGGGGCGCGTTCACCTCGCAGCGACTCTGGCAGCCCCTGCGGCCGAGGAATCCAGGCCCTCAGATCGGATAGGCCCGCGCGAGCTGGAACGAGAACGCGACGATCAGCAGCAGCACCAGCGGACCGCCGACCCGGACGAAGTCACGAAACACATAGCCCCCCGGCTGCATGATCAGCATGTTGGTCTGATACCCCATCGGTGTGGCGAAGGACAGATTGCAGCCGACGATCGCGGCGAGGATGAAGGGCTCGGGCGGCGCGCCGATCTGCTGTGCGATCGCGAGCGCGACCGGCGTGCCGACGGCCGCCGCTGCATTGTTCGATACGAAGTTGGTCAGCAGACCTAGGAAGATCATCACCGCGGCGAGCACCAGCTGCGGCGTAAGACTGCCGGCCACCGCCATGAACGCGCCGCCGAGCAGGTCGGCCGCGCCGGTCAGCGTCAGTGCCCGGCCCAGCGCGATGCTCGCCACGACCACGAGGACGACCTCCGCGCTGATCCCGCGGCCCAGGCCCTCGAAACGCAGGCAGCCCGTGACGATCAGCGCCAGCACGCCGAGCAGCGTGGAGATGGCGATCGGCAGGATCTTGAAAGCGGCGAGCGCGACCACGGCCGCGATGATCAGCACGGCAATAGGCGCCTTGGCCGTCCGCGGCAGGTCGAGTGTGCCGTCGAGCACCAGGACGCCCGCCTCTTTCTTGAGCGCCGCGATCCGCGCCGGCGGGCCCTGCACCAGCAGCACGTCGCCGGAGCGCAGCACGCGGTCCGGGATCTCGCCTTCCAGAGATGATTCGTCCGCCGGCCGGTACATGGCCAGGATCACCACGCCGAACCGCTCGGCGAACCGGGCGTCCTTCAGCCGGCGGTGATGCAGCGGGGACTCCTCCGTCACCACCACCTCGACCAACTGCTGCTCGGGCGCGCGATCCGGAGCGTGCTCGGGCGGCAGGTCACCGACCCGCCGCGCGTCGTAGAGTTTGGCCCCGAGCGAGCGCTCGTAGTCCTTCAGATACGCGGAGATGTCGCTGACGACCAGCCGGTCGCCCTCGATGATCTCCATATCCTCGGTGGGTGCCAGCGTCATGTCGGCGCGCAGCACCCGCTGCACGATCATCAGATTGCCCGTCATCCGCCGGATGCTGTGCAGCGTCCGGCCGTGCGCCGCGCTCTTGCGCCCGATGTACAGCACGGCGTCGAACCGCCTGGGAGCAAGCTCGGCGAGCGCCGAGTTGCGCTCGCGCAGCAGCCGTGGAGCGACCAGCCAGAGATACACCAGCGCGAGAAACGCCGGCCCCACCACGAGCCGCGTGAATTCGAACAGGCCGAGCGGACGCACGCCCAGGTCGTTGGCGATCGAGACGATCAGCAGGTTGGTGGAGGTGCCGATGGTGGTCGCCATGCCGCCGATGATCACCGCGAAGTTCATCGGCATCAGCATCCTCGACGCCGAGCCGCCCGCCCGCAGCGCGAGCCCGATCACGACCGGCATCAGGATCACGACCACCGGCGTGTCGTTGATGACCATGCTCAGACCCATCGCGACCGTGAGCAGCGCGAGCGTGGCGACCGCACGGTTGAACGCCCACAGCCGCGCCAGCAGCCGTGCGACCGGCTCGAGCGCGCCGGTGACCATCAGCGCCCGGCCGAGGATCATCAGGCTGCAGATCGCGACCAGCGCCTCGTGTCCGAATGCCGAGAAGACCTGTCCGACGCCGATCGAGCCCTGCGGGCCCGAGTACGGAAAGAGATAGAACCCGAGCGCGAGCGCCGCCACCACGAACAGGCTGGTAACCGGGATCGGGATGTGCTCGCGCGTGAACAGGAAGAACGCCAGCAGGGTGAACGCGATAATGCCCCAGGCGTGCGGGTTGCTGATGATGGTCGACACCCACTCAAGGATACAGGCAAAAAAAACCCCGCTTGCGCGGGGTGTCTTGTAGCGCGGGACGCGCTTTGTTCTTGTTGTCCTGCTTCTTTTTCTTGGCGTCCCCGTTCGTTACTCGGCTTCCTGCTTGCGGTCGTTCTGGCTTCCGGTCATCCCCTGCGGTCTCTATCCCTTCCCATCGGCTGCTGTCCACCCGACCAACCACCATTTTCGGGGGACGATCCTTCAGTAGCAATGAATGTGCCAGCCGTCAATTATCGTGTAAAATCAAAACGTTGCGGGAAAGACGTAGAGCTCGGCGTTCACTGGGGCGGCAAAAGCACCGTGGGGCGTAAAGAAAGCCGACACGGCCGTGGCCGCGGGGGCGAGGGTCAGAACGCATTGATCCCGGTCAGCTCCCGTCCGATCGTCAGCTCGTGGATCGTCTCGGTGCCCTCGTAGGTGATCACGCTCTCGAGGTTCAGCGCGTGGCGGATCGGGACGTATTCGGCGCTGATGCCGGCGCCCCCGAGCATGTCGCGCGCATCACGCGCCACGTCGATCGCCATCCGGCAGTTGTTCCACTTGGCTAGCGAGACCTGTGCGGGCGTCATCCTCCCCGCGTCCTTCAGCCGCCCGAGGTGCAGCGACATGAGCTGTGCGGCAGTGATGCCCCGCGCCATTTTCGCCAGGCGAATCTGGATCGCCTGGTTCGCCGCGAGCGGCCGATCGAACAGCACCCGCGTCTTGGTGTAGTCGAGCACCTGCGCCAGGCACGCCTGCGCGGCGCCGATCACGCCCCAAGTGATGCCGTAGCGTGCCTGCGTCAGGCACGACAGCGGTGCCTTGAGCCCGACCGTGCTGCCGGGGAGCACGTTGTCCTCGGGCACCACGACGTCCTCGAGGAACAGCGCGCCGGTCGCCGAGGCGCGCAGCGAGAACTTCCGTTCGATCTCGGGCGCGGCGAAGCCCTTGGTGCCGCGCTCGACGATGAAGCCGCGGATCCCCTCGTCGGTGCGTGCCCACACTACCGCCAGATCCGCGATCGGCGCATTCGTGATCCACATCTTCGCGCCGTTCAACACCCAGTCGCGGCCGCGGCGTTTCGCATGCGTCTTCATGTTGGCCGGGTCCGAGCCGCCGTGCGGCTCGGTGAGGCCGAAGCAGCCGATCAGCTCGCCCTTCGCCATCCCCGGCAGGTAATTCTGCCGTTGCTGCTCGCTGCCGTAGGCCAGGATCGGATACATGCACAGGCTCGACTGCACGGAGACGAAGCTGCGGATGCCGGAGTCGCCGCGCTCGAGCTCCTGGCAGATCAGGCCGTAGCTCACCGAGTTCAGGCCCGCGCACCCATAGCCTTCGATCGAGCTGCCGAGCAGGCCGAGCGCGGCGAGCTCGGGTACGAGCTCGCGTGGGAAGCTGTGATCCTCGAAGTGCTTCTGAATCAGAGGCAGGACCCGCTCGTCGACGAAGCGTGCGACGGCGTCCTGGACCAGGAGCTCGTCTTCGGTGAGCAGGCCCCGCACGTCGTACAGGTCCAGCGGATTCAGCCCCCGGCCGGCTGAGGGCTTGCCCGGCAGGGCGGGAGAGGCGACCACGGCAGTGTCCTCGAGTCTTGCGGGGTTGGGGGCGGCATCTTAGCGCCCCGGGAGCCGGCGGTAACGCCGGGCGGCCAAAAGCAGACGGGCCGCCTCGCGGCGGCCCGTCGCGATGGGCTAATCGCGGTCCGCCGGGTTCAGCCGGGGCTCATCCCGAGCGTCGAGAGCAGCTCGTCGGTCCGTGTCTTCACTTGCTGGGCGAGGGTCACGGCCTGCTCGAGATCGCCCGCAGCCTGTGCCTGGGTGGCCTGCGTCCACTGGCTATTGGCTTCGGCGAGCCCGGCCTTGACGCTCTCCAGCGCCGCCGTGTCCATGCCGGCTGGCAGCTTCTTCGACTTGGAGAGCACGTCCACCCGGCTCTGGATGGCGGCGATCGCCTGCGGAACGCTGTCCGCCAGCGTGCTCCACTCGCCGGCGTACATGTCCGTCATCTCGGTCTTCTTCGCCGCGGCGGCGGCCGACAGACCCTGCGCCTCGGTCAGAACGGCGGGCGCGTCCGCAAGCACCCCGTTGTAGTCCTTGCTGTCGAACTTCGCCTTCAGGTTCGCGACCTTGTCCTGGACCGCCTGTACCTGGTCCGGGATGTACTTGGTCGCATCGTCGCCGGCGGCCGCGATGGCCGCCTCGATGTCGGCGATCGCCTTCTGGGCCGGCTCCATCTTGTTTGCACAGGCCGCAACGGCGAGTGCCGCAAGCGCGAGCGCTGCAAAACGTACGTAGGGGTGGGTGGTTTTCATGTTCTTGCTCCTGTGACTTCAATTGATTGTTCAGGGCACGGTCGACCGGTCGGTCACGGGATCCGCAGCTTCTGACCGACCTTGATCTTGTCCGGGTCCGTGAGCACGTCCTGATTCGCCTTGAAGATCTCGGTGTAGAGATTGCCGTCGCCGTAGTGCTGCTTGGCGATCTTCCACAGCGTGTCGCCGGACTTCACTTCGTACCACTGCGTATACTTGTTCTCGCCCGCGGGTGTACCTCCGGCGGGTGAGCCCTTCACGGCGGAGCTGGCCTCCGTGCCCTTCGGCGCGGCCGGCTTTGCGGAGGCCGGCGTACCGGAAGGCGACTTTTTCTCTTCCATGGTGCACTCCTCTGAGGTTTCGGCGAAGGATCACAGGCGCGGAAAAGCCCGCCCTCCTGCGGACCGCCGCCGGCGGACGCGATCTTGGGAATCCGCGTGCAGGGACCTTCGACGAGGGCGATTCTAGCCCTTTCGGCCGGTATACCGGCCGCTGAACTGTCCGGATCCGGCGACGCTGGTCGAACCGAAGCGGCGGCCGGCGGTTTGACCGGCGGGCGGCCGCTGGCCACGGGCCAACCCGCCTCAGAACCGGTAGGACAGGTCCAGCTTGGCCACGACCCCGACGGTTTGCTCGACGATGATCACGCCGTGTAGGGGGACGACGCCATGCGCACCGCGTGGCACTTTGATTACAGTTCTGCGATGAGCTCGCTGATCGGTCGCATGTCGGATCGGCGGCGCCACGCGTCGGTGTCAGGCACATGAAGATTCCCGAGATCCTCCTTGTCGAAACCGTGCAGCGACCCGGTTCGCTCGCGAGCGTGCTCGCCGTGATCGCCGACGAGCAGCTGGTCATCGAGCACCTGCAGGCGCTGCGCCGCGGCCAGGGCCACACGCTGTGGGAGATCACGGTCGAGATCGACGAGGTGGCGCACCCGCAGATCTTTGCGCGGATCGATGCGCTGCCGAACGCGCGCTTCGTCGGCAAGTCCGATCGCGTCCTGAACCGCCATCGCGGCGGCAAGATCCGCATGCAGGCGACGCTTCCGATCGCGACCACGCAGGTGCTGCGCGACGTCTATACGCCGGGGGTGGCGCGCGTGTGTCTCGCGATCCGCGACGACCCGGCACTCGCGAATGTCTACACCAACCTGCCGCACACCGTTGCCGTGGTGACCAACGGCACGGCGGTGCTGGGGCTGGGCGACATCGGGCCGCTCGCCGGGCTGCCGGTGATGGAGGGCAAGGCGGCGCTCTTCGCCACGCTGGCCGGGATCACCGCTGTGCCGATCCTGATCGAATCGCGGGATCCCGACCGGGTAATCGAGACGGTGGTGGCGATCGCGCCGTCCTTCGGCGCGATACAGCTCGAAGACATCGCGGCGCCGGCCTGCTTCGCGATCGAGGCGGAGCTCACCCGCAGGCTCGATCGGCCCGTGCTGCACGACGATCAGCACGGCACCGCGGTCGTCGCGCTCGCAGCGCTGCTCACGGCGATGGGCCGCGTCGGCGGGCGCCTCGAGGACCGCACGGTCGGACAGGTCGGCATGGGCGCCGCGGGTCTCGGCATTGCGCGACTGCTCAGGGCGTACGGGGTGCGTCGCCTGCTCGGCGCCGATCTGCGCGAGGATTCGCTCGTGCGGCTGGAGGCCATCGGCGGCGAGCGCGCCGATCTCGAGTCGTTGATGCGCGAGTCGGACGTAGTGATCGCGACCACGGGCGTGCCCGGTCTTATCCGTCCCGAGTGGATTCGCAGAGGCCAGCTCATCTTCGCCTTGTCCAACCCCGACGCCGAGATCGAGCCGATCGTGGCGCTCGAGCGGGGAGCAGCCTTTGCCGCCGACGGCAAGAGCATCAACAACGTCTCGGGCTTCCCGGGGCTCTTCAAGGGCGCGCTGGAGGCGCGGGCCACCCGCTTCACCGACGCGATGCTGATGGCAGCCGCGCGCGAACTCTCGGAGCTCGCCGGTGCGGAGGCGCTGCTGCCCGATCCGCTCGATCTCGAAGCGCACCGCCGCGTTGCCGCGGCGGTGCGGGCCGCGGCGTCAACCGGGAGCCCGGCGGCGCGTTGAGCCGGTCCATGGCGGCCGTGGATTTGCCCGCGGACCGCGCGCCGGAGATGATGCGCTGTGGATGTGTCCGCGGAGCACCTGGCGCTCCGTTCTCAGACGGGAGGATGAGCACATGAGCCGTTTCAGAATCACTGTCGCCGCCGTGGCCGCCATTGCCGTCGTGCTCGCGGGCTGCGAGGCGACGGACTCGTTCGCGCACGACCCCGAACTGGCGAAGACCCGCCGCGGAGCGGGATACGGTGCGGCCGCCGGCGCGGTGGTCGGGCTTCTGACCGCGGGGAGCAACCCTTTCAAATCGGCGATGATCGGCGCGGCCGCCGGCGCGCTGGTGGGCGGGGCGGTCGGCAACTACATGGATCGGCAGGAGGCGAAGCTGCGCCAGCAGATGGCCGGCACCGGCGTGGACGTCGTCCGGCAGGGCGACAACATCACGCTCGACGTGCCGGGCGGCGTGACCTTCGCGTTCGACAGCGCCGACCTGAACTCGCAGTTCTTCCCGGTGCTCGACAAAGTTGCCGGAACGCTGCAGGAGTACGACAAGACGGTGATCGAGGTCGCCGGGCACACGGATAGCGTGGGCAGCGACACCTACAATCAGGGTCTGTCCCAGCGGCGCGCCGACAGCGTTGCCGCGTACCTCGGCAGCCACGGCGTAACGCGCACGCGCATCGTCACGGTCGGCGCCGGCGAGGGGCACCCCGTCGCCAGCAACGACACCGACGAAGGGCGCGCCCAGAACCGCCGCGTCGAGATCACGATCGTCCCGGTGACGCAGGAAAGCGTCCAGCAGGCCAAGCAGGGCTGACGATCGCGCGCTCCCTTCACACGCCGCCCGGCATCGGGCTGCGCACGCCGGTGGCCAGCGCACCGACCAGGCAGCAATTGTCGCCGATCTGCATCGGAGCGAATCCGCTGCCCGGGGTGCGCATCCCGACGACCTGGCCCTGAAAGACGCGTGCGACGGCGCCGATGACGGAGCCGCGGTCCGCAAAGAAGCGAACGTCGTATTTCCATGGATGGCCTTCGCGATCGATCACGGGGTGCGGTGCGTATCGCTGGGCGAGATAGCCGTCCGCCGGCAACCCGGCGAGTTTCTGGCGGCTGACACTCTTGCCCACGTAGACGCCGCGGCTACCGTGGCCTGACACGGGCTTGAATACCCAATCGCCTCGCTGTGCATACCACTCCTCGACCGACTTCGCTGTCATGGGCAGTGTTTCCGCGATCCGGAACGTAACGCCACGCTCCGGATCACTGGCCAGCTCAGGCCGGCTCGACCACGTTAGAAACCGCCGCTTGTCCGCGATCGCCGCATACGCGTGAGGGGAGGGCGCGAGAATCGTGGAGCCCTCCGCGACAGCGCGGCCTATTGCCGCATGCCTTGGTTCGACCAGAAGAAAATCCGTGCTACGCCAGTACACACTATCAACGGCCGTGCCTCGATGACGCAGCCGGCCCTCGCGGTAATCCAGCTCCGCCGCATCGAGGACCAGCACTGTCGGAACGCGCTGCCGCAGCAGTTCCGCCAGGGCGAACATTTCCGGAAGCAGCGCCTGCGAAGCCAGCTCGTCGTCCACGATGGCCACGACTCTGGTTCTGGAAGGTTCGTCAGCGAGCAGGTCGCGATGCAGCAACGCCAACAGACGCGCCTCGAGCACCGCCTGTTCCCATTCGGCGCAGCAGACGTTGACGCGCCTGGCCGCTTGTATGGCGGTGGCGATCCCGCCGGCGTTGGTGTTGATTTCGATCAGGACCGGGCCATCGGGCGTCGGATGGACGTCATAGCTCAGAAGCAGGGGCCGCTCTTCGGCTCGCGGGTCCGCCTCACTGATGCGTGCCCAGAGCGTAGCGATGCCGCGAGCCACGAGATCGAGTGTGCCTTGCGACAACGGGATCGCTGACTCGAGTACCGGCAGGCCGAAGGGCCCGGACACTACGGATTCCTCGCGTCACCGTGCGGGACGAAGCCATCCTGAACCGGCCGCTCGGCTCGCAACCAGCGAAACAGAGTCGTGGCGGCGACCGCGCCCTGCAGTTGCGCCGCGATGAAGGGAATTACGTCCGTCGGCCTGATTCCCGCGAACGTGTCGGTCGCTGCCACGCGTCGCCGCCTGCAAACTCGTCCCAGCTCTTGCTCCGAAGACCCTCGGTAGACATGTTTCTTTGCTTCAGCAGATCGAGCGCCATCGGGTGCACGCTGCCTTTGGGGTGGCTGCCGGCGCTGTAGCCGACGAACCTGCCCTGGCTGATGGCCAGGTTGTTGATGCAGGCCTCCGCCAGAATGGAACGAGCCGAGTTGCCGGTACACAGGAACAGGACATTGAATTTGCGTTGTGACATTGCAGGCGCCGTCAGGCGGCTGTGCCCGTCCCGGCTGTCGCAGGTGAGGCTTCACACGAACGCCCCTGGCAGCAGTTTTCGCTCAGGTAACCGAGCAGCGCGGTCATGGCCTTGAAGTCGGCGGAATAGCGGATATGCCGGCCTTCCTGCTGCGCGCGGACGAGGCCGGCACGCGCAAGCTCCTTGAGGACGCTGAGAAAGGGGAGCGCCGCCCCGCCGCTCAGGTCGCGGCGGGAGCAGCGAGCTTGCGCAGCTTGCCGATCGCATTCGCCTCGATCTGCCGGATACGCTCGGCCGACACGCCGTATTCGCGTGCGAGCTCGTGCAGCGTGGCCTTCGACTCGCTCATCCAGCGGGCCTTCAGGATGGCCCGGCTGCGCGGATCGAGCTGTCGCATCGCCTCGGTGACGCGGTCGCTCGTGTCCTCGTCCCACTCGTCGCGCTCGACCGCGATCGCGGGGTCGGCGTCCGGCGCCGGGAGATACGCCGACGGCGAATAGCTCTCCTCTTCCTCGTCATGGTCCGGCGCGGGGTCGTACGAGAGGTCGCGAGAGGAAAGCCGCCGCTCCATCTCGGTGACCTCGCTCTCGGAAACGCCGAGGTCGCGCGCCACGTTCTGCGTCTCCTCGCGCGACAGCCAGCCGAGGTTGCGCTTGTACTTGCGCAGGTTGAAGAACAGCTTCCGCTGCGCCTTGGTCGTGGCGATCTTCACCAGCCGCCAGTTGCGCAGCACGTACTCGTGGATCTCGGCCCGGATCCAGTGCACGGCAAAGGACACCAGCCGCACGCCAACGTCCGGGTCGAAGCGCTTGACGGCCTTCATCAGACCGACGTTGCCTTCCTGGACGAGGTCGCCCATCGGCAGCCCGTAGCCGCCGTAGCCGCGCGCGACGTGCACGACGAACCGCAGGTGCGACAGCACGAGTTGACGCGCCGCGTCGAGATCGTCCTCGTCGCGCAGCCGTCGGGCCAGGGTCTGTTCGTCCTCGCGAGAGAGCACCGGGATACGGCTGACGGCCTCGACATAGGCGTCGAAGCTGCCGACCGGACCGGCGAGAACGGCATCGAAGGGGTTGCGTCGGGTGAGCGCGGTGGCGGTCATGTGCGACAGGAGTCCTCCTCGGTTGGTTCGTGATCTTAGCAGTCGAGGCATTAGAGTGCTAAGGGCCGGGAAAGTTCTCGCCGGCAGTTCCTTCGGAAGCTCGAAATGCGGCCTTAAATCAAAGGTTTGAGCGTGTCCGCCGCGGATCAGGCATCCATCGACACTGCTGCCGCCACCGCCGGCGGTTACTTGGGCTCGATCCCCCTGAGCTCCCGGGTGGCCGCGATGAACGATCCGAGCCAGCCAAGCGCAATGCCCCCGCCGATCAGCGTCGCGGCGCCGGCCGCGCTCAAGCCCGCGAGCGCGAACCGGCTGCCGTACAGGCCGGCGATCCGCGCCACCGGCTCGGCGAGCAGGTTCACCGCGACCGCCACGACGAGCCAGGCAATCAGCCCGCCGCCTAGCCCGTACCACACGCCGTTGTAGAGGAACGGGCGGCGCACGAAGGCGTTGCTGCCGCCAACCAGCTTGGTGACCTCGATCTCGTCGCGGCGGTTCTCGATATCGAGGCGGATCGTGTTACCGACGATCACCAGAATGCCGAGCGCGAACAACCCCGCGGCGAGCAGGACGATCCGGCGCACGACGTCGAGCATGGCGTGAAACCGGGTGACCCACTCCGTGTCGAGCTGCACGATGTCGACGCCGTGCATGCCGCGCAGTGTCTGCGTGAGCGATGCGATCTGCTCGGGCGAGTGGAAGGCGGCGTCCGGGCGCACGACCAGCGCGTGCGGCAGCGGATTGCTCTCGAGTGCATCGAGCGCGGCTCCGAATCCCGAGCTCTCGCGGAACTCGGCGAGCGCGTCGTCGGCCTCGATCAGGCGCACCTCCTCGATGTCGCGCCGCTGCTCGAGCTTCGCGGCGAGCTGGCGCGTCTCCTCGAGGCCGGTGCTTTGCTTCATGTACACCGAGATGTCGAGCGCGTGACCCCATCCGCCGCTCGCCGCGCGTACGTTCTGCACCAGCGTGTGCAGGCAGGCGGGCAGGGCGAGCGCGATGCCGATCACGAGAATGGTGAGCAGCGCCGCGAATGGCTGCTGCCAGAGCCGGCCCAGCGAGCCGATCATGGTCTGCACGTGCCGCTCGAGCCACTGCCGCACGTCAGTTCGCCTGCATCGACGGCAGTGCGGGCGCCGGATCGCCGCCGGCGACCCGGCCCCCCTCGATCATCACGCGCCGCACGCGGAAACGCTCGATGAGGTGCACGTCGTGAGTCGCGACCAGTACAGTCACGCCGACGTCGTTGAAGCGCTTGAAGAGCTTCATGACCTCGATCGCGAGCTCTGGATCGAGGTTGCCGGTCGGCTCGTCGGCGATCAGCAGTGCCGGCTTGCTGATCACCGCACGGGCGATGCCGACGCGCTGCTGCTCGCCCGTCGACAGCTCGAGCGGACGGTTGTGCTCACGGCCCAGCAGCCCCACCTGGTCGAGCGCCGCGCGCACCCGCTTGCCGATCTCCTTTTCCGGGACGCCGGCGATCACCAGCGGCAGCCCGACGTTGTCGTAGACCGGGCGGTCCATCAGCAGCTTGTGGTCCTGGAAGACGACGCCGATCTGGCGGCGGAAGGCGGGGATCTTCGAACGTGGAACCACCGCGGTGTTCTGCCCGTTGACGATCAGGTTGCCGCGTGTCGGCCGCTCGATCAGCGCGATCAGCTTGAGCAGCGTCGACTTGCCAGCCCCCGACGGTCCGGTCAGGAACACCATCTCGCTGCGGCCGATATCGAGCGTAAGGTCGGTGAGCGCCTCGCGCCCGTTCGGGTAACGCTTGAAGACGTGATCGAAGCGGATCATGCGGAAGCACGCGCCTCGGGCGCGGGCGCGAGCACCGCGTCGGTGAAGGCGGCGGGATCGAAGACACCGAAGTCTTCGGCCGCCTCGCCGACGCCGATGAAGCGGATCGGGATGGCCAGTCGCTCCGCGATCGCGAGCACGATGCCGCCCTTGGCGGTGCCGTCGAGCTTGGTGAGCACGATCCCGGTGACGCCGACCGACTCCTGGAACTGCCGTGCCTGCGCGAGCGCGTTCTGCCCCTGGCCCGCGTCGAGCACCAGCAGGACCTCGTGCGGCGCAGACGGGTCGAGCCGGCCGAGCACCCGGCGCACCTTGCGCAGCTCCTCCATCAGGTTGCCCTGCGTGTGCAGCCGCCCGGCGGTGTCGGCGATCAGTACGTCCACACCGCGGGAACGCGCCGCCTGCAACGCATCGAAGATCACCGCGGCCGGATCCGCACCCGCCGACTGCGCGATCACCGGCACGGCGTTGCGGTCGCCCCAGACCTGCAGCTGCTCGATCGCCGCAGCGCGGAACGTGTCGCCCGCCGCGAGCATCACGGACAGGCCCTGATCCCTGAGGCGGCGCGCGAGCTTGCCGATGGTGGTCGTCTTGCCCGAGCCGTTGACGCCGACGACGAGGATGACGAACGGGCGCCTGGTGCGGTCTATCGCGAGCGGGCGGCCGACGGGTTCGAGGATCTCGAGCATCGCACCGCGCAATGCGCCGAGCAGCGCGTCGACGTCGGTGAGCTCGCGCCGCGCGACCCGCCGCCGCAGACCCTCCAGCATCGCCGTGCTGGTCTCGAGACCGACGTCGGCGCTCACCAGCCGGGTTTCCAGTTCTTCGAGCACGGCATCGTCGATTCGCCCTGCGGGCAGCAGGTTCGCGAGGTCGTAGGTGAGCCAGGAATTGCCGCGATTGAGCCGCGCGCGCAGCCGGCGCACGAACCCGCCCGGCTTGGCGCCCGCCGGCTCCTCGCGTGCATCGCGTGATTCGTCGCCAGACCTCTCCATGCCGCCAGTTTAACTGCTGCCGCGCCATGGATCGTTCGCGCCGGCGGCGGGGCGGGTTGGCGAACACCCGCGTCTTGAGGTAAGTATCGGCGCCCGTCCGGTCCGTCGTCCGCGGGCGTGGTACGGAGCACGATGCCGTCAGCTGCACGCAACGAGGTGCGCATCATCGGCGGCGCATGGCGCGGCCGCAAGCTGCGCTTTCCGCCCGGCGTGCCGGGCTTGAGGCCGACGCCGGACCGCGTGCGGGAGACGCTGTTCAACTGGCTGCGCGAAGACATCGTCGGCGCACGTGCGCTCGATCTTTACGCGGGCAGCGGCGCGCTCGGATTCGAGGCCCTGTCGCGCGGCGCGCGCGAGGTCGTGTTCGTCGACCGCGACGTGCGCGTCTGCCGCTACCTGCTGGAGTCGCTGGCGCGATTCGACAGCCGCGCCGGGATCGTGCGCTGCACCGACGCGCAGGAGCTGCTGCTCGCGGGCGGCGACCCCTTCGACCTGATCTTTCTCGATCCCCCGTTCGAGGCGCACGCGCTGCCACGGCTCCTGACGCTGATCGATGCCGGGGGCTGGCTGCGGCCGGATGGCCTCGCGTATCTCGAGGCGCCTGCGAGCCAGGGCGCGCCGTCGTTGCCCGAGGGCTGGACGTTGTACCGGAGCAGGCGCGCCGGCGAGGTGGGCTATCATCTCGCGCGGGCAGCGCCCCGGCGTGCGGCGGTGCGGCAGCCCACGGCGGGGAATTCCTGACGCAACCACAGGGCGGGCGAGTCATGGGCAGCCGAGCGATGTATCCGGGGACGTTCGACCCGATCACCAATGGCCACACCGACCTGGTGCGGCGGGCGAGCCGGATCTTCGACAAGGTCGTGATCGCAATCGCCGCCAACCCCGGCAAAGCGCCGCTGTTCCCGCTCGAGCAGCGCGTCGCGCTTGCGCGCGCAGTGCTCGCCGACATGCCGGAAGTCGAGGTCACCGGCTACACCGGCCTCACGGTCGAGTTCGCCGGGAAGCACGGTCTCAACATCATCATGCGCGGCCTGCGCGCCGTATCGGATTTCGAGTTCGAGTTCCAGCTGGCGACGATGAGCAGGCATCTCTCTAACCGCGTCGAGACCGTGTTCCT
>JBQGDL010000086.1:0-21179 GCA_052039045.1 Steroidobacteraceae bacterium | reverse complement strand
CTCGGGCTGCCGGTGCTGCTGGTCGTCGGGGTGCGCCTCGGGTGTCTCAACCATGCCCGGCTCACGTTCGAGGCGATCCGCGCCGCGGGCCGGGCACCGGTCGCGGGGTGGATTGCCACTCGCATCGACGCCGCGGCGGCGCGCGCGGGCGACACCGTCGCCACGCTCGCGCGTCTGCTCGGATCTCCACCGCTGGCGGTGATCCCGTGGATGTCGCCGCCCGACACGGATCTCGTGGCGTGGGGGCTCGCGAACGCCCGGGATCGACTGCCCAGACGTACCGGGTCGGGGGTTCGGGGCTGTGCGGAGGTGGTAGGGCGCGCGGGCCGGGAAGCCGCAACCCGGGTCCCTGCGAGGGCAATCCCCCGACCCCCCCGCCCCGGCCCCTCACGGGGTAAACTGCGCGGCCCATGTCGAGGCCGCGCCCGCGCTACCTGCGGCGGTGCGGCGGATCAAAGGGCGATTGGCCGACGCGCTACGCCTTCGGGGTTCGGGGGTCGCGGTTTCGTGGTCGCGGCCGGTCATTACGGGAGTCTGCCAAGCAATGAAGAGTCCTAAGCGCGCCCTGGCCGCCGGCGTCGTCCTGCTCCTCGCGGGCGCACCCGCAATGGCGGCCTGGGACCTGAACCTGCGCGTGGGCGTCACCCCACTCTCCCGCGATATCCACGGCCTGCACATGATCATCCTCTGGGTGTGCGTTGCGATCGCAGCCGCGGTGTTCGCCGTGATGATCTATTCGGTCGCAACCTTCCGGCAGTCGAAGCATCCCGTGCCGGCGAAGTTCGACCACAGCACGACGGCCGAGGTCGTCTGGACCGTCATACCGGTGCTGATCCTGGTCTTCATGGCCGTTCCAGCGGCGCGCACGCTGGTCGCCATCGAGGACACCAGCGGCTCCGAGCTCACGATCAAGGTCACTGGCTATCAGTGGAAGTGGCAGTACGAATACGTCGAGCACGGCGTGTCCTTCTTCTCGACGCTGTCGCGCAACCACGACGCGGCCCGTCAGGTGGGTTCCGGCGTCGATCCGCGCACGCTCGACCACTACCTGCTCGAGGTCGATAACCCGCTGGTCGTGCCGCAGGGCGTCAAGGTACGCGTGCTCGTGACGGCCGCCGACGTCATCCATGCGTGGTGGGTGCCCGATTTCGGCATGAAAAAGGACGCGATCCCGGGCTTCGTCAACGAGCTCTGGTTCACTGCCGACCGGATCGGGACCTACCGCGGTCAATGCGCGGAGCTCTGCGGGCGCGACCACGGGTTCATGCCGGTGGTCGTCGAGGTCAAGCCGCGGGAGGAGTTCGACGTCTGGCTCGCGGCGCAGAAGCAGGCCAGACGGCCGTCCGGCCCGGCCGGCGCACCGGCAAGCACGCCGACACGCGGCGAAGCGACAGCCGACATGGTCGCCGGAAACGCGGAGTACCCACGATGAGCGCCACCACCGAGACACTGGCCCACGCCGGCCACGGCCCCGGCCACGAAGCGCACCACGGCCCGGAGAAGGGTCTGCGCCGCTGGCTCACGACCACCAACCACAAGGACATCGGGACGATGTACCTGGTGTTCAGCCTGATCATGTTCCTGATCGGCGGCGCGATGGCGCTCCTGATCCGCGCCGAGCTATTCATGCCCGGGATGCAGCTCGTCGACCCGGGCTTCTTCAACACCATGACCACGGTGCACGCGCTCATCATGGTGTTCGGCGCCGTGATGCCGGCGACCGTGGGCCTCGGGAACTGGATGATTCCGCTGCAGATCGGCGCGCCCGACATGGCCCTGCCGCGCATGAACAACTTCAGCTTCTGGCTGCTGGTGGCGGCGTTCTCGCTGCTGATTCTCTCGCTCTTCATGCCGGGCGGCGGCCCCGCCGCGGGCTGGACGCTCTATCCGCCGCTGGTGCTGCAGACCGGCGATGCGCTGCCGCTCGCGATCTTCGCCATCCATCTGGCAGGCGCCTCCTCGATCATGGGCTCGATCAACATCATCGTGACCATCATGAACATGCGCGCGCCCGGCATGACGCTGCTGGCGATGCCGATGTTCGCCTGGACCTGGCTGATCACGGCGTACCTGCTGATCGCGGTGATGCCGGTGTTCGCCGGCGCGGTGACCATGCTGCTCACCGATCACTACTTCGGCTCGACGTTCTTCTCGGCTGCTGGCGGCGGCGACCCGGTGCTCTACCAGCACATCTTCTGGTTCTTCGGGCACCCCGAGGTTTACATCATGATCCTGCCGGCGTTCGGGATCGTCTCCGAGATCATTCCGACCTTTGCACGCAAGAAGCTCTTCGGCTACGACTCGATGGTCTACGCGGTCGCCTCGATCGCGTTCCTGTCGTTCATCGTCTGGGCGCACCACATGTTCACCGTCGGCATGCCCCTCGCAGGCGAGATGTTCTTCATGCTGGCGACGATGCTGATCGCAGTGCCGACCGGTGTGAAGATCTTCAACTGGACGGCGACGATGTGGAAGGGCTCGATCAGCTTCGAGCCGCCGATGCTGTTTGCGCTCGCCTTCCTGGTCCTGTTCACGCTCGGCGGCTTCTCGGGACTGATGGTTGCGATCGTGCCAGCCGATTTCCAGTACCACGACACGTACTTCATCGTCGCACACTTCCACTACGTGCTGGTGCCGGGCGCCGTGTTCGCGATCATGGCCGCGGTCTACTACTGGCTGCCGAAGTGGACCGGCTACATGTACGACATGAAGCTCGCCAGGGTGCACTTCTGGCTGTCGGCGATCTTCGTCAATGTGCTGTTCTTCCCGCAGCACTTCCTCGGGCTCGCAGGCATGCCGCGGCGCATCCCGGACTATTCGACGCAGTTCGCCGACTGGAACATGGTCTCCTCGATCGGCGCCTTCGGCTTCGGGCTGTCGCAGCTGCTGTTCGTGTACATCGTCTGGCGCTGCATCCGCGGTGGCGCGCCGGCCTCGGCCGTGGTGTGGGACGGGGCTCGCAGCCACGGTCTCGAGTGGACGGTGCCATCGCCGGCGCCGTATCACACCTTCGAGGAACCGCCGACCGTGCGCGGCGGCGAGATGCATTCTTGAGCGACGATGCACCAGACGACGCGAAGAGGCGGCGCATTCGCCGCAACGCCTGGCTCCTCGCGCTTACGGCGCTGGCGATCTACGTCGCCTTCATCCTCTCCGGTGTCCTGAAGGCGCGGCCCTGATGGATGAGCCAACCCGGCGCCGCAATGCATCGCTCACGAGGCGCCTGCTGCTGATGGCGGCGGGCAGCTTCGGGTTCGGGTTCGCGCTCGTGCCGCTGTACGACGTGGTCTGCGAGATCGCCGGCTTGCGCGTCAATGCGACGCCGGCGCCCGCGGTCGAAACGGTTGCGGCTGCGCGCGAGGTTACGCTCGAGCTGGTCTCGGCCCTGCCCGCCGGCGGCGACTGGGAGCTCGAACCGATCGCAGGCGCGATCGAGGTCGTGCCAGGCCGGCTGCAGGAGGCGCGGTTCCGCATTCGCAGCCGCGCCGCTCACGCCGCGACGGGGCAGGCGATACCGAGCGTCGCACCGGCCTACGCTGCGCGCTACCTGCAGAAGACGGAGTGCTTCTGCTTCACGCCGCAGCGCTTCGAGGCCGAGCAGGAGCGCGAGTTCGTGGTGCGTTTCATCGTCGATCCGCAGCTGCCGGCGCAGATCGATCGCATGACGCTCGCCTATTCGATGTACACGTTGCCTTAAGAAGGGCTGGACATGGCGCACGCAGAAACCGTCCCGCAGGCGGACAAGTACTACATCCCGCATGGCAGCAAGTGGCCGGCCGTGGGGGCGGTGGCGCTATTCACCACCATGCTGGGCGCCGCGCTGCTCCTGAACGGCGTGGCCATCTGGCCTTGGGTGTTCGTGGCCGGGCTGGCTCTGGTCACCTACATGTTCATCGGCTGGTTCGGCACGGTGATCGACGAGAGCGTGCACGGCCGCTACAACGAGGGAGTCGACCGCTCCTTCCGCATGGGGATGATGTGGTTCATCTTCTCGGAGGTCATGTTCTTCGCGGCGTTCTTCGGCGCGCTGTTCTACGCGCGCCAGCTCTCGGTGCCGTGGCTCGGCGGCGAGGGCACGAAGTTCCTCACCCACAGCTTCGCCTGGGGCGATTACGAGACCGCCTGGCCGACCAACGGTCCCGCCAACGTGGGCGGCGACTTCGAGACGATCCCCGCGTTCGGCCTGCCGGCGATCAACACCGCCATCCTGCTGCTTTCGGGCATCACGGTGACGATCGCGCATCACGCGCTGCGGGCCGACAAGCGCAGCACGCTCAAGCTGTTTCTCGCCGCAACCTTCCTGCTGGGATTCCTGTTCGTCGGGCTGCAGGCGCAGGAGTACGGCCATGCCTGGCGCGAGCTGAACCTGACGCTCAACTCCGGCATCTACGGCTCGACGTTCTACATGCTGACGGGGTTTCACGGGCTGCACGTGACGATTGGCGCGATCATGCTGCTCGTCATCTGGCTGCGCGTGATGAAGGGCCACTTCACCCCGGCAAACCACTTCGCGTTCGAAGGCGTGGCCTGGTACTGGCACTTCGTCGACGTGGTCTGGTTGGGCCTGTTCATATTCGTGTACTGGATGTAAGGGGACATTCCCGATTTTCCGTCCACAGGCATCACAGGCCGCACGCGTTCGAGCCGGAAATCGCGAACGTCCCCGGCCCGCCGGCGGACATCGGGCGTGGCACTTCGTCCCGGCGCTCGCCCCCGCGCTGCTAGTCGCGATCTGCGTCGTGCTCGGGGACTGGCAGCTCGGCCGTGCGCGCGACAAGCAGGCGCTGATCGACGCCTGGGGGCGGGGCGAGGCGGCGCGGATCGACATCACCGCGCGGCGGCTCGACGGTCTGCCGCGCTACCAGTCCGTCAGCGCGCGCGGCAGCTATCTGTCCGCGCGACAGATCCTGCTCGATAACATGCCGTCCGCCGACGGCCGGCCGGGGTACCGCGTACTGACGCCCTTTCGGCGCCAGGCGACGCAGCGGCTGCTGCTGGTCGATCGTGGGTGGGTGCCGCTCGGCAACGATCGCGCCCGCCTGCCGCCGCTCGAGGTTGGGGAAGGCGACCGCGAGATTGCCGGGCGGCTCGACCGGCTGCCCGTGCCGGGGCTGCGTCTGGAAGACGGGGCTCGCAGCGGGACCGGGCTCGCCGCGCGCTGGCCGACGGTGCTGAACTTCCCGACGGCGACCGAGCTCGCCGCGGCGCTCGGCGCGCCGGTCGAGGTGGAGATCATGCTGCTCGATCCGCAGGCTGCCGACGGCTACCAGCGTCGGTGGCAGCCGTCGCTGCACCTGAGCCCCGAACGACATCTCGCCTACGCGATCCAGTGGTTCGCGTTCGGCATCCTCGCAGCGCTCGTGACGATCGTGACCGCCGTCAGGCGCGGACGGGCCCGGGCAGGCAGCGCGCGATGACCGCGACGCCCGCAGCCGACGCCGCCCGCGGCCGCAGGGGGCTGCTCGTGCTGGCCGCGTTGTTTCTGCTGCCGCTCGCGGCCGCGTTCCTGCTCTATTACGGCACGCCGCACTGGCGTCCGCCGGGGCGCGCCAACCGCGGTGAGCTCATCGACCCCCCGCGAACGGTGCCGGCGCTCGCCTTTACGGGCAGCGACGGGCGGCTGCTCGCCGACGATCCGCTGCGCGGCCGCTGGACCCTGCTCTACATCGCGAACGACCGCTGCGATACGCGCTGTCGCGACGCGCTGTACCTGACGCGTCAGACACGCATCGCGCTCAACCGGGACGCCGATCGGGTGCGGCGGGTGCTGCTCGCGGTCGGCGCGTGCTGCGGGGCAGGCGAGCTCGGCGCGCCGCACCCCGACCTGATCGTTGCACGGCTGTCGGCGGCGCAGCTCGCGGTGCTCGTGAGCGCGATGCCCGCGACGAATGACGTGCCTCTCGCGCAGACCGGGCATATCTACCTCGTCGATCCGCTCGGCAACCTGGTCTTGCGCTACGAACCGGGCGCCCCGGACACGGCACTGCTCGACGATCTCGAGCGGCTGCTGCGACTCTCACACATCGGCTGAACGGCACATGCCCACATGAAACTCACCATCTTCCGCCGCCTGTGCCTGATCGGCACGCTGCTCGCGCTCTGCGTGGTGGTGCTCGGCGCCTGGGTGCGGCTGAGCGACGCCGGCCTCGGTTGTCCGGACTGGCCCGGTTGCTATGGCCACCTGACAGTCGGTCAGGCGCTCGACAACGTGGAGCGCGCGAACCAGGCATACCCGCACCGCCCGCTCGAGGCCGGCAAGGCGTTCAAGGAAATGCTGCACCGGTACCTCGCGGCCAGTCTGGGCCTGCTGATCCTCGTGATCGCGGCCTTCGCGTGGGCGAACCGGCGTGACCCGGCGCAACCGTCGCGGCTGCCGTTGCTTCTCGTCATGCTGGTCGTGTTCCAGGGCCTGCTCGGAATGTGGACCGTGACACTGCTGCTGAAGCCGCTGTTCGTCGTTGCGCATCTGATCGGCGGGCTGACGACGATGGCGCTGCTGTGGTGGCTCGCGCTGCCGGCATCTGCGGCCGGCGCCGACAGCGGACTGCGGCGCACTGTACTGCTCGCGCTGGCGATTCTCGCGCTGCAGATCGCGCTCGGCGGCTGGGTGAGCTCCAACTACGCCGCGCTCGCCTGTCCGGATTTCCCGACCTGCCAGGCATCGTTGTGGCCGGAAATGGACTTTCGCGACGCGTTCGTGCTCTGGCGCGGCCTCGGGATCGACTACGAAGGCGGCGTGCTCGATCACCCGGCGCGTGTCGCGATTCACTACACGCATCGCATCGGAGCGCTGCTCGCGGCGCTGGTCCTCGGCGTGGCTGTCTGGCGCGCGCGCAGCGCAGGCTCGCGCCGCGAGCGGATCGCGGCGGCCGCGCTTGGCGTCGTTCTCGTCATCCAGCTGGTGCTCGGCCCCGCGATGGTGCTGGCGCGCCTGCCGCTGCCGCTCGCCACGGCGCACAACGCGGTGGCCGCGCTGCTGCTGCTCGCGGCGGTCGCCCTGCTGCGCAGCGTCCCGGCGCCGGCAACCGGTGGACGCGCGGCGCTAGAATCGCGGGCTTCGTCCTGAACGAGCACCCGATGCCTTCCGACACCGCGGCCGGGCCCACGACGGCGAACACTACGCGCTGGCGCGACTATCTCGAGCTCGGCAAGCCGAAGGTCGTGGCGCTCATCGTCTTCACGGCGGTGGTCGGCATGGTGCTCGCCGCACCGGGATTGCCTCCGCTCGCACCGGTCGTGTTCGGCACGCTCGGTATCGCGCTCGCCGCGACCAGCGCCGCCGCGATCAACCACGTCCTCGACCGCCATTACGACCGGCGGATGGCGCGTACCCGCAATCGCCCCATCCCGACCGGCCACGTGAGCGCGCGTCGCGCACTCCTCTACGCCGGCCTGCTCGGCGCAGCTTCGATGCTGGTGCTGACGCTGCGCGTCAACGGCCTCACGGCGGCGCTGACCTTCGCCTCGCTGATCGGCTATGCCGTGCTCTATACCGTCTGGCTGAAGCACGCGACGCCGCAGAACATCGTGATCGGCGGCGCCGCAGGCGCCGCGCCGCCGGTGCTCGGCTGGACCGCAGTGACCGGCCATGTCGAGCCGCATGCACTGCTGCTCTTTCTGATCATCTTCGTCTGGACGCCGCCGCATTTCTGGGCACTCGCCATCGCACGCCGCGACGATTACGCCAGGGCCGGTATCCCGATGCTGCCGGTCGCCTATGGAGTCGAGTTCACGCGGCTGCAGATCCTGCTGTACACGATCCTGCTGGTGATCGTGACCGTGCTGCCCTACATCACCGGAATGACCGGCCTCATCTATCTCGCCACGGCGCTGGCGCTCGGCGCGCAGTTCACCCGGCACGCCGTGGCGCTGCGGCGACCTGATGCACCGGCCCATCTGTCGATGCGGGTATTCCGTTACTCCGTGAACTACCTCATGCTGCTCTTCGCGGCGCTGCTGCTGGACCATTTCGTTCCGCTGCGCATCGCGCCCGGGCCCTGAGCGGCATGGCGCATCGACCGCACCTTGCCGCGCCGCTGCTGCTGGCCGTCGCCGTCCTGCTGATCCTGTACGTCTCGCTGACGCCGTTCCGCTTGGCGCCGGGCGGGCCATCCTCGCTCCGGGAGGCGTTCGAGCTGCTGACCTGGGCGCGCGCTTCGCGCGGCGACATGCTGAACAACGTGCTGCTGTATGCACCGCTCGGATTCTGCGTTGCGCTACTCGTCGAGCCGCGCCTCAAGCGCGTCGCGGCGCTCGCGGCCTCGCTCATCGTCGGGGCATCGTTGTCGCTGTCGATGGAGTTGCTGCAGGCATCGATCGCGCCGAGGGTGCCGAGCCTCACGGATCTGACCTTGAACTGCATCGGCGCGCTCGCCGGCGCGCTGGGCGGGTCGACCTGGCACGCGTTCGGCGCGCGCCTGGCACCGCAGGATGCGCCCGCGAGCCGCGCGCGCGCCGTGGCCGGCCTGATCGTCGCGCTGTGGCTCGTGCTGCGTCTGTGGCCGCTGCTGCCCGATGCGAGCCTGACTCAGCTGAAGCGCGCAGTGCGCCCGCTCTTCACCCCGCACATCCGCTTCTCGGAGACGGCCGCGTACCTGCTCGGCTGGCTGATCGTTGCCGAGGCACTGTTCCACCTCGTGCCACGACAGCGTGCGGTCGACCTCCTGCTGGTGATCATCGCCGTCGTGCTGGTCGGCAGGACGTTCGTCGCCGGGAGCCTGCTGACCGTCGATCTGATCGCGGCGTTGCTGCTGTTGCTGCCGTCGCTCGCCCTGGTCAACCGGCTGGGTCAACGGCCGCGCGCAGCGCTGCTCGCGACGCTGCTGGTGATCTGGCTCACCTGGCCTGCGATATCGGCGTTGACCGGCAGCCCCGGCGCTGCCGGCGCAACGTGGCCGGGCGTCGCGGATCTTCTGGCGCTGCGGCCCTCCGTGCCGGTGCTCGCAGGAACGGCTTTCGCCTACCTCGCTCTCGGCTGGCTGCTGGTCGGCGCGGGACTGGTGCCGCATGTGGCGGGGGGAATCACGGTGCTGCTGGCCCTTGCGCTGCAGGCTGTCACGCTCGAGTCGGGAGGCAGCGCGGCGGGCTGGCCCGGCGTCGCGGCCGTGATCGTCTCCGCGATCATCGTTGCCCGCTGGATGCCGCACCCGTCGCTGCCCGGTTCGCGGCGTCCGCGGAAATAGCCGAGCGCGCGTCTAAAGCGCGTCGCCCGCCTCGTCGCCGAGCAGCTCGCGCCGCAGCAGCGGCAGCGGCGGTCCGCCGTACGAGAGCAGCGTGTCGTGGAATTCCTTCCAGGCCGCGCGCCCGCCGCGCGTCGCCGTCCAGTCATCGCGCAGCTTGCGGATCATCAGCTTGCCGAGCGTGTAGTTGAGGTAGGCCGGGTCGTAGGTGCCGCGCAGCGCCTGCTGGCGGGAGTTGCCGGGATCGAGATGCGCGGCGTCGCGGAACAGCCGCTCGGACTCCGCGACGCTCATGCGCCCGGTGTGCAGTCCGATCGCCGACACGTAGCGCACATCGCGCCACAGAGCCTGCATCAGCTGGCCGATGTGCGCCTCGGCATCACCGTCGCGCAGACCGGCGTCCCACATCAGTTCCTCGGTGTAATGCGCCCACCCTTCGGTGAAGGCGTAGCTCTGGAACAGCTGGCCGATCTTCGAGGCACTGCGGTTCGCATGCAGGAAATGCAGGAAGTGTCCCGGCCAGACCTCGTGCGCCGTGGCGAACAACAGCCCCGCCTCGGGCAGCACGTACTGCGCGCGCTCGCGGGCCGACCATTTCGGATCAGGGGCGGCGATGTAATAGGTCGCAGGCACGCCCGGCTCGAACGGACCGGGCGTCTGGATGTAGGCGAAGTTCTGCGAGTTGTAGGCCGGTGCCTGCGCCACGCGCGCGCGCTCCTCGCCCGGGATGCTGACGAGGTCCTTGGCGCGTACAAAGCTCTCCAGCTCCGGGAGCTGCCGCGTCGCGGCCGCGACCGGGCCGTCGGCGGGCTTGTGCGCGCGGACCTTGTCGACACAGGCGCTCACGGACCCGCCCGGCAGGAAGTGCGTGCAGGCCTCGCGCAGCGCCGCCGTATTACGCTCCAAATCTGCCTGCCCGACAGCCGCGAGACGCTCGAGGGGCACGGTCACCTGTTCGGTTGCCTCGAGCATGCGGGAGAACATCGCCGCGCCGAGAGCGAAGTCGCCGGTGGCGCGCGGGCGCTCGGACTCGAGCCACGCCGCCAGCTCGCGCATCGCCCTGGACGCCTCATCGCTGACGCGGGCAAGCTCGGCCTGCAGCGCAGCGTCGCCGACCGTGGCGTACGTCGGCGCCACTGTCGTCGCGTAGAAGTCGGCGAATCCGCCAAAGGCCCGGACGCCGTAGTCGATCCACGGTTCCGGGATCGGCGTGCGCAGATTGGCGCGGATCTGGGCGACGACGCCGGGAACGGTCTTCGCGTAGGCGACATACGCCCGCATCCGCCGCTCCAGCGGCGCGTACGGCTTCACGAGATACGGCTCGGGGTCCAGCCAGTTGAGGTAATAGTCCGGGCTGCGGAACGGCCACTGCGCCTCCGCCAGCCAGAACAGGTCGCGGCCGATCCGCGACTCGAGATAGTCGCGCTCGAACGCGCGCCGCGCGTCGAGAGCCGCGGCCTCGAAGCCGCCCAGCCGTGCGCGCACGGCACGCAGCCGCGCGATCTCGCGCGCGATCGCCGCAGCGCTGAAGTCCTGCATCTTTCCGTCGAACTCGTGTCGGCCGGCGTACACCGCGAACACCGGGTTGGCGGCGAAGTAGTCCTCGAGGTAGGCGGCGACGAACGCGTCCCACTCGGCGTTGCCCGCCGCGACCCGGGTCTGCGCCGCGACTCGCTGCTCGACGCCGCCCGCAGGCTCCTGCCGCGCACACGCAACCAGCGACAGAGCAACTGCAAGCGCGAGCCAGCCTTTCATCGTCATCCGCATGCCGCGTCCTCACCCCGGATTCAAAGGGCGGAACTCTACGCTCGCCAATCGCTCAGGCAAAGCGCTGCCGGTACTCCTGCGGCGTGACGCCGAGCAAGCGGCGGAACGCGCGCCGCAGCCGCTGCTCGTCGCCCAACCCGCATTCGCGCGCCACGTCCTTCAGCCGCGTCGCCCCCTGCTCGATGCGGCTGCGCGCGGCGTCGATCCGCAGCCGTGCGACGTGATGCGCGGGCGGGCGGCCGATGCGCGCGGCAAACAGCCGTGCGAAATGCCGCTCGCTCATGTGACAGCGACGCGCGAGCTCGGCGACGGACAGATCCCGATCGAGGTGCTCGAGCATCCAGAGCTCCAGATCCCCGAACCGGTCGTCGCGCTGCTGCGCCTCGAGAAAGCGGCTGAACTGCGACTGACCGCCCGGTCGCTTGACGAACATGACGAGCTCGCGGGCCACTGCCAGCGCGGTCGCCTTGCCCCAGTCCTGCTCGACCATGGCGAGCGCCATATCCATGCCCGCCGTCACCCCGGCCGATGTGTAGATGCGACCGCTGCGGACGTACAACGCGTCGGGCTCGACTCGCGCGCGCGGCGCGGCCCGAGCGAGCCGGTCGCAGTAGCCCCAATGCGTGGTGGCCGCCCGCCCGTCGAGCAGCCCGGCGGCGGCCAGCACCAGCGCGCCGGTGCAGATCGAGCCGACCCGCGGCACCGCCGTCGCGCGTTCGCGCAGCCAGGCGAGAAGCGCAGCGTCGGCCATTGCCCGCTCGTAGCCGATACCGCCGGCCACCAGCAGCGTGTCGACGCGTCCCAGCTCGCGCCACGCGCGGGTTGCGACCAGGCGCAGGCCGCCAGAGGTTTCGAGCGGCCCGCGCCGCGCCGCGACCAGCTCGACCGCATAGGGCGGCACCCGGGCGCCGGCATGATCGCGGAGCCAGCGGCTGGTGCGCGCGAACACCTCCAGTGGCCCGGTGACGTCGAGGATCTGCACCTGCGGATAGGCGAGCATCGCCACACGGTGCGTGCGGCGCGGCCGTGCGCGGCCGCGCGCGGCTCGCGTCGATCGGGTGGTCATGGGGCGGGGCTCCTTCGTCCGGGCGCCAGTGTCCGCTTGCCGGGCGGCGTGCGCCACCCATATGGCGGAAATCGACGTCTGAACGACCGCCTGCCATCGACGCCCGGATCGAGAATCGCTGCAGCGGGTCGCGGAGAGCTGCCATGAATCGACGTGAATGTTGCGGAGCGTTGCTGGGTACCGCCGTCGGCGTGTTCGGTGCGGCGGCGGCCGGTTGGTCGCTGCCGAAGCGCGAACGGGTGCGGGTCGCATTTCTGCTCGGCGAATCGGCCAACGTGATCGACACCGCGGGCCCCTGGGAGGTCTTCCAGGACACGATGCTCGACGTTGCGATGACACATGCGCATCCGTTCGAGCTCTATGCCGTGGCGCCCACGAGCGGGCTGCTGCGCATGAGCGGCGGTCTGCAGGTAATGCCGCACTACGACGTCGCGAGCGCTCCCGAGCCGAACGTGATCGTCGTCCCCGCGCAGAAGTCGACCGATGCCTCGCTCGCCTGGCTCAGGCGCGCCAGCGCCGCGACCGACGTGACGATGTCGGTCTGCACGGGCGCCTTCCAGCTCGGCCGCGCCGGCCTGCTCGCCGGGCTCAAGGCGACGACTCATCATGATTTCTGGGACCGCTTCCAGAGCGAATTCCCGGACGTCGCGCTGCAGCGCGGGCTGCGCTTCGTCGACAACGGACGGATCGCCACGGCCGGCGGCCTGACCTCCGGGTTGGACATGGCGCTGCACGTCGTCGCGCGCTATTTCGGCGACGAGGTGGCGGCAACCACGGCGCGCTACATGGAGTATTCGAGCGACGCCTGGCGCACGGACGGAGGCGCCGCGTCCGCCGTCGCCGAAGGCAGCGGATAGCGCCGGCCGCACGGGGCGCGGATTGCTACAATCCCGCCCCCCATGGACGTCAGCCACCTGCTCGATGCGCTCAACGACGCGCAGCGCCAGGCCGTCGCCGCGCCGATCGCGCCGACGCTGGTGCTCGCGGGCGCGGGCAGCGGCAAGACCCGCGTGCTCACGCACCGCGTCGCGTGGCTGGTGCAGGTCGAGGGGGTCTCACCGCACGGCATCCTCGCCGTTACATTCACCAACAAGGCCGCCGGCGAGATGCGCGGGCGCATCGAGACGATGCTCGGCCTGCCGTCGGCGCCGCTGTGGATCGGCACGTTCCACGGCATCGCTCACCGGCTGCTGCGCATGCACTGGCGCGAGGCGGGGCTGCCGCAGTCGTTCCAGATCCTCGACGCCGAGGATCAGCAGCGCCTCATGCGCAAGGTCGTACGCTCGCTCGAGCTCGACGAGGCGCGCTGGATCCCCAAGGAGATCGCCTGGTTCGTCAACGCGCAGAAGGACGAAGGGCTGCGTCCGAAGCATGTCAAGGACCAGGGCGATCCGAATCGCCGGCAGATGATCCGGCTCTACGAGGCGTACGAAGAGGCGTGCCGGCGCAACGGCGTAGTCGATTTCGCGGAGCTGCTGCTGCGCAGCTACGAGCTATGGAGCGAGGCGCCCGGTCTCGCCGAGCATTACCGCGCGCGCTTCCGGCACATTCTGGTCGACGAGTTCCAGGACACCAACGCGATCCAGTACGCGTGGCTCAAGAGCCTCGCAGGCTCGGCGAGCGTGCCGTTCGTAGTCGGCGACGACGATCAGTCGATTTATCGCTGGCGCGGTGCGCGGGTCGAGAACCTGCAGCAGTTTCGCCGTGACTTCCCCGGCGTGCAGCTCTACCGTCTGGAGCAGAACTATCGCTCGACGGGCAACATTCTCGCGGCCGCCAATGCCATCATCGCCCACAACGGCGGGCGCATCGGCAAGCGACTGTGGACGAGCGGTGAGCGCGGCTCGCCGATACGCCTGTACCGCGCGTACAACGAGCGCGACGAGGCGGAGTTCGTCGTGGGCCGGATCCGAGACTGGATCGCCCACGGTGGGCAGCGAGCCGACACCGCGATCCTGTACCGCTCGAACGCCCAGTCGCGGGTGTTCGAGGAGTATCTGCTCGCCGCCAGGATTCCCTACCGCGTCTACGGCGGCCTGCGCTTCTTCGAGCGCGCCGAGATCAAGGACGCGCTTGCCTATCTGCGGCTGATCGCCAACCGCGACGACGACGCCTCCTTCGAGCGCGTCGTCAACCTGCCCGCCCGCGGCGTCGGCCAGCGCACGCTGGAGGTGTTGCGGTCCAACGCGCGCGGCGGCGCGACGTCGTTGTGGCGGGCGGCCGCGGCGGGGCTCGCGGAGCTCGGCGCGCGTGCCGGCGGGAGTCTCAGCAGCTTCCTCGCGCTGATCGACCGGCTCGATCTCGAGACGCGCGACCTGCCGCTGCACGAGCAGGTGGACCACGTCATACAGGCAAGCGGGCTTGCCGGGCACTACCGCCGGGAGAAGGCCGATCGAGGCGAGGCGCGTCTCGAGAACCTGGAAGAGCTGGTGAGCGCGGCGCGCGGTTTCGAGCCCGAGGAACCGGACATGACGCCGCTCGCGGCCTTCCTGTCGCACGCGGTCCTCGAATCCGGCGAAGGCCAGGCCGAAGCATGGGAAGACTGCGTGCAGATGATGACGCTGCACTCCGCCAAGGGACTCGAATTCCCCGTGGTGTTCCTCTGCGGCATGGAAGACGGGCTGTTTCCGCATCAGCGTTCGGTCGTCGACGTTGCCGGGCTCGAGGAAGAGCGCCGGCTTTGCTACGTCGGCGCCACGCGGGCGATGCGCGATCTGTATCTCACCTATGCCGAGCAGCGGCGCATGCACGGCGTGGACAGCTACGGCGCGCCGTCGCGCTTCATTGCCGAGGTTCCCCCGGAGCTCATCGAGGAGATCCGGCCGCGCGTCAACGTCTCGCGCCCGGTCTACACGCCGGCACGCGCGTCTCGATTCGTCGACGACGAGCCTGGAGGCTTGAGGCTCGGCCAGCGGGTGCGCCACCGCAAGTTCGGCGACGGCGTGGTGCTCTCCGTCGAAGGCCACGGCTCGAACGCCAGGGTCCAGGTCAACTTCGAGCGCCAGGGAACCAAGTGGCTGATGATGGGCTACGCCAACCTGGAGACCGTCTGAGGGAAATGGGTACATTCTCCATTTCCGTGAGCCTTGAGCTTTGCAGGCAGCCGGCCATGGGGAGGAAATGGAGAATGTCCCCATTTCCCAACTACAATCCCGCCCCGTGAAAATCATCATCCTCGGTGCTGGCCAGGTCGGCCGGACGGCGGCCTACCATCTTGCCCGCGAGGAAGACAACGACGTCACGGTCGTCGACACAAATGACGAGGTGTTGCGGGATCTGCAGGACCGCCTCGATATCCGAACCGTGCGCGGCAATGCCGCAAGCCCGCGCACGCTCGAGCAGGCCGGCGCCGAGGGCGCCGACATGCTCGTGGCGCTCACCAACAGCGACGAGGTCAACATCGTCGCCTGCCAGGTCGCATGGACGCTCTTCAAGACGCCGACGCGCATTGCCCGCATCCGCTCGCCGGATTTCACGCGCCGCACCGAGCTCTTCGTCTCGCCGCAGGACGGGGCGAAACCCGACGGCAACGGCTTCGCGGTCGACATGTACGTGAGCCCGGAGCAGCTCGTCACCACCTATATCGGCCGCCTGATCCGCTACCCGGGTGCACTGCAGATCGTCGACTTCGCGGGCGGACGGGTGCGCCTGGTGGGTGTGCGCGCCGTGCAGGGCGGGCTGCTGGTCGGGCAGCCGCTGCGCAACATCCGCAAGCACCTGCCCGACATCGAGACGCGCGTGATCGCGATCTACCGTGCAGGGCGCAACCTGCGCCCCGATGGCGACACCGTGATCGAGCCCGGCGACGAGGTGTTCTTTCTCGCCGCCACCAAGGACATCCGCGTGGTAATGAGCGAGATGCGAAAGCGCGAGGAGCCGGTGCGGCGCGTGGTGATCGGCGGCGGCGGCAACATCGGGTTGCGCCTCGCGCAGGCGCTCGAGGAAGACAACCAGGTCAAGATCATCGAGCGCGACCCCGTGCGTGCAGCGCGAATTTCCGAGCAGCTGACGAGCGCGATCGTGCTGAACGGCGACGTCGCTGACGAGGAGCTGCTGGTCGAGGAGAACATCGACGGGGTCGACGCGTTCGTCGCGCTGACCAACTCCGAGGAGGCGAATATTCTCTCGGCCATGGTCGCCAAACGGCTCGGCTGTCCCAAGGTGATGGCGCTCATCACCAAGCCTGCCTACGCGGAGATGATGGAGACCGGCGATGCGATCGACGTCGCCATCTCGCCACAGACGGTCACGATCGGCTCGCTGCTCGCCTACGTGCGCCGCGGACGGGTCGAGCAGGTGCACTCGCTGCGGCGCGGCGCGGCCGAGGCGATGGAGACCGTCGCGCCCGGGCATTCCGGCGGTCCGGTTGTCGGCAGACGGGTAGAGGAGATCCCGCTGCCCGAGGGGGCATCGATCGGCGCGATCGTCCGCGGCGAGGACGTCATCATGGCTCACCACGACACCGTGATCGCACCCGACGATCATGTGATCCTGTTCCTCACGGATCGCCGCCACACAGCGGCGGTCGGACGCCTGTTCCAGGCATGAAGCTCGGCGCGACCGCCGGCCGCGTCGGGCTGATCGCGGAGGCGCAGCTCGCGCTGCGCCACACGGTCTTCCCGATCGTCAACGTGCTCGCGGCGGTGGTGATCGTGTTCAGCATCACGATGCTGCTGCCACTCGTGCTCGCCGTCGTGCGCCACGACGACGGGATGCCGGGCTTCATCTCGAGCGCCGCCGCCTCTTTCTTCGGCGGCCTGGGGGTGTGGCTCGCCACGCGCCGGTTCCGGCGCGAGATGCGGATCCGCGACGGGATCATGCTCGTCGTGCTGACATGGACACTGCTGCCGGCGGTGGGCGCGCTGCCATTGCTGCTCGACGGTCGCGGCATGTCGTTCACGGACGCGTACTTCGAAACCGTTTCTGCGCTGACGACCACGGGTGCCACCGTGATCAGCGGGCTCGACGGCCTCGCGCCCTCGATCAACTTCTGGCGTCACCTGCTGCAATGGTTGGGCGGAATGGGGATCATCGTGCTCACGGTGGCGATCCTCCCGCTGCTCGGCGTCGGCGGGATGCAGCTGTTCAAGGCCGAAACGCCCGGCCCGATGAAGGACGCCAAGCTCACGCCCAGGATCGCCTCGACCGCGAAGGCGCTGTGGCTGGTCTACGCCGGGCTCACGGCCGCGTGCGCGGTCGCGCTGCGGATCGCCGGCATGACCTGGTTCGACGCGGTCTGTCACGCGTTCTCGGCGATGGCGACAGGCGGCTTCTCAACGCACGACGCGAGCATCGGCTGGTTCGACTCAGTGCGGGTCGAGCTGGTGCTGACCACGTTCCAGGTCCTCGCCGCGATGAGCTTTGCGACGCATTTCCTCGCGATCCGTGGCCGCTCGCTGCGGGCCTATGTACAGGACGACCAGGCGAAAGCGCTCCTCGCAGTGCTCGTGGTGAGCTGTCTCGGGGCGGCCGTGTACCTGCTGCTCACCGGCACTTATCCCGATTTCTGGACCGCCTTGCGCTACGCCTCGTTCAATCTCGTCACGATCGCCGTCGACTGCGGCTATGCGACCACCGATTTCGGCCAATGGCCCGTGTTCGTGCCGATGGCGATGCTGCTGCTGTCATGCATCACCGCCTGCGCCGGATCGACGGGCGGCGGCATCAAGATGACGCGCACACTTGTGTTGGTGCAGCTGTCCCGACGGGAGGTTCTGCGGCTGCTGCACCCGAGCGCCGTGCTGCCGCTGCGGGTCGGCCAGCACGTGATCCGCAACGACGTAGCGTTCGCCGTGCTGGCATTCACATTCCTGTATTTCATATCGGTCGTCGCGAGCACGTTTGCGCTGCTGCTCACCGGACTCGACTTCATCTCGGCGTTCAGCGCGGTAATCGCCTGTATCAACAACATGGGCCCCGGTCTCGGCGAGGTGGGCCCCGCGACGAACTACGAGAGTCTCGACAACGCGCAAACCTGGATTCTCTGCTTCGTCATGGTTCTCGGCCGCCTCGAGATCTTCACGGTGCTGGTGCTGTTCACGCCAGCGTTCTGGCGCAAATGAGCCCCGCGTCACACTCCGCGCCCAGCGGTCGCACAGCGGGTTTCCGTTAGACTGCGATTCCGGTTCCCGGAATCCAGACCCCGCTCTCCCCTCGCAAATGGCGCGCCGCAAGCTTTCCTCCCGGGTCCGCGGTCAGCTGCTGCGCGGCGCAGTGGTCGTCACCCTGGCGCTGCTCCTCGCGGCGCTCATCGCCGTCGCAGTGCTGGACCGGCGCGTCACGGCGCAGTTCGAAGGGCGACGCTGGACACTGCCGGCGCGCGTGTACGCGCAGCCCGTGGATCTCTACGTCGGCCAGGCTCTGTCCGCCGAGCGGCTGGCGTACGAGCTCGATCGGCTCGGGTATCTCGCCGCGCGCGCTCCGGGCCGGCCGGGCACCTACCGACGCCACGGCAGCCGCATCGAAGTGCACGTGCGGGCTTTCCGTTTCTCGGACGAGCTGCAGCCCGCGCGGTTGCTCAGACTCGCGTTCGACGGCGACCGGATCCGGCAGCTGGTCGACGCCAAGGGGGTCGACCTCCCCGTCTACCGGCTCGACCCGCTGCTCATCGGCAACATCTTCCCCGTGCACGGCGAGGACCGCATCGTGGTGTCGCCGGATCAGGTGCCGCCGATGCTCCCCGAGGCGCTCAAGGCCGTCGAGGACCGCAAGTTCGACCAGCACCACGGCGTGAACGTCGCCGCCATCCTGCGCGCGGCCTTCGCAAACGTCCGCGCCGGCCAGGTCGAACAGGGCGGCAGCACGCTGACGCAGCAGCTCGTGAAGAACTACTTCCTCGACAGCCGACGCACGGTGCGGCGCAAGATCGAGGAAGCGGTGATGGCCGTGATTCTCGAGGCGCGCTTCGAGAAGCCCGACATCATGAACGCCTACATCAACGAGATTTATCTCGGCCAGGACGGGCGGCGTGCGGTACACGGCTTCGGGCTCGCGAGCCAGTTCTATTACGGCAAGCCGCTGGTGGAGCTCGACCTGCACGAGATCGCGCTCCTGGTCGCGATCGTGCGCGGGCCCTCCTACTACGATCCCCGCCGGCACCCGGAGCGCGCGCTCGAGCGTCGCAATCTGGTGCTCAGGATCCTCGCCGAGCAGCGTGTCGTCCCGGTCGACGATGCCCGCCGCGCCGCGGAGCTTCCGCTCGATATCACCGAGCCCAGCCGCCAGGGCGCAGGCTACTACCCGGCGTTCCTCGATCTCGTGCGACGGCAGCTGCGTCGCGACTACAAGGAAGAGGACCTCACCGAAGCCGGGCTCGTCGTCTTCAGCACGCTCGATCCGCTGCTGCAGGACGCGGCCGAGCGCGCACTCACCGCCGAGCTCGACCGGCTCGAAAAATCCGGCCGCAAGGGCACGAAAGGACTCGAGGGAGTCATCGTGGCGACGTCGCCGCAGACCGGCGAGGTGACCGCGGTCGTGGGCGGGCGGCGCGCGTCCTTCGACGGCTTCAATCGCGCACTCGACGCGCGACGACCGATTGGTTCCCTCGCCAAGCCGATGGTTTATCTCGCGGCGCTCGAGACGGGAGAGTTCACGCCCGCCTCTTACCTGGCGGATGAGCCGGTCGTTCTCAAGCTGCCGAACGGCGACACCTGGCGGCCCGCGAACTTCACCAACGAGATCTACGGTCCGGTGCCGATGATCCGCGCGCTGACGCAGTCGTTCAATCTCGCCACCGTCAATCTGGGTCTGGAGGTCGGGCTCGAACCCGTCGCAGAGACCTACGTCCAGCTCGGGCTCGAGAAGCGTCCAGCAGCCTTCCCCTCGATGCTGCTCGGCGCGGCCAATCTGACGCCGCTGGAGGTGGCCCAGATCTACAACACGCTGGCGAACGGCGGTTTCCGCTCGCCGCTGCGGGCTGTGCGCGCGGTGCTCGACGAGCAGTCGAAACCGCTGAAAGCGCCGGAGCTCGAGGTCGAACAGGCCGCCGATCCGGACGCCGTGTACATGCTCGACCGCATGCTGATCGAGGTCATGAATCGAGGCACGGGACGACCGGCACGCAAGGATTTGTCACCGAACCTGGTGGTCGCCGGCAAGACCGGCACGTCGAACGATTACCGCGACAGCTGGTTTGCCGGCTTTTCAGCGTCGCATCTGCTCATCGTTTGGGTCGGACACGATGACAACAGCCCGACGGGACTCACCGGGACGACCGGCGCGCTGGCTGCCTGGTCACGTCTCATGGGATCGATCGACACGACTTCGTTCCAGCCGCTGATGCCCGAATCGCTCGAGGATCGCTGGGTCGACTACTACACCGGCGACGAAACGTCCCCTTATTGCAGCGGAGTGGCGCTCAGCCTGCCGTTTCCCGTCGACGCCGCGCTGCCGGCCAGCGTGATCTGCCCGCCGCATACCGGAGAGGGCGACTGGCCGATGGCGCAGCCGTGGGGGCAGCCGACCGGCCCCCCCGTCAACCCGGCCGAGCCAGGCGCTATCATCCCGACGCCGGAAACCTGAGCGGCGACACGTCCGGTCCGCGGGACGCGCCAGGGCCGGAGCCGTCCTCACTCAGGTGACGCCCATGCGAGTCCTTCGAGTCAGCCTTTGCCTGTGTGCGGTCCTGATCGCCGGCTGCGCCACGAGGCCGTTCAAGACCGAGCCAGAGAGCCCGGGACCGCCCGAACGGCCGGGCGAGGGCCCGGCGGTGACCACGCCCCCGGTGATCAGCGGCCCGACGCCGGAGGCCGAGCCGTCGATCGTAGTACCGATGCCCCTGCCGCCGCCGCGCGAGCGACCGCGTGCGCCACCGGCGACGCTGAGCCCGGCGAGCAAGGCGCTCGTCGCACAGGCGCAGGGTCAGCGCAAGCGCGGCGACTTGCCCGGCGCGGCCGTATCGCTCGATCGGGCGCTACGGATCGAGCCGAACAATCCGCTGCTGTGGATCGAGCTCGGCCGTCTGCGGATGGACCAGGGTAACTTTCCGCAGGCCGAGGGCATGGGTCGCAAAGCGCTTGCGATGTCGGTCGGCGACGACGGCACGCAGGCGCAGGCCTGGCAGCTCATCGGCGAGTCCTATCGGGCCCGCGGTCGCAACAGCCAGGCGGAGGAAGCGCTCGCGCGCGCCCGCGATCTCGCTCCGCTGTAGGGAAATTGGCTCGGAGCCA
>JBQGDL010000085.1:0-3165 GCA_052039045.1 Steroidobacteraceae bacterium | reverse complement strand
CGACTCTCATACTTCGGGTAGGGGTTGCTCGCGTCGATCGCCATGTTCGTCGGCATGCGGGTCAGCGACGACCGGTGGGTGGCGAGATCGAGCAGGGTGATAACATGCCCTGGAAGAGGCCGATCACGTATCGCCGTTCTTGAGAATCTGCCGGCCCTGTGCCGCATCGCCCATCGTCTTGAAGCCGAATGTCTCGTAGGAGGTCCTCGATGCCTCCAGGTCTTCGACCGCGAGGCTGACGGAGAACGCGCCCAGCTCCATGCCGTGCTCCTTTGCGCGAGTTTACAGCCGACAAGGAGCCGATAGACGGATCGTGCGTTCTTCGGGAGTCACAGGTCCGGGTGGCAACGCTGTCGGCCAGCGAACCAATCGCAGTACCCAGTCTCGTGCAGCGCCGGCGATGGCCTATACCGCGGGCGCAGCCACTCACGATGACCGTTCCTCACAGCTCCGCGCGATGGATCTCGGCCCACGCTTCGACGAGCCGCTGCAGCGCACAGCGAAGTCCCTCGAACCGCGCGATCGCGACGTCCTGCCTGAACAGTGATGTGGATCCAAGAAAAAGGGCGATGATCTCTCGACCATCGCCCTGACGGCGCAACTGAAGTTGCGCCCTACGCCAATAACTCGAGGAGCATCGGATCCCCTCGGTTCTCGAATCGGCAATCGCCAATCGATCAGCAATCCAAATCCGCAATCGACGATCGGCCCGACTTCGCGCTTCGCGCTTCGGCGAGGCAGGCAATCCGCAATCACTCGAGCTCGTCGCGCGTGAACGCCTCCTCCGGCTCGACGAAGTACTCCATCTCGCGCTCCAGCTCGAGCTCCTCCGGCGTCGGCGGCGGCGGCGGCGGCGGCTCGTCGGCCGGGATGCGCACGTGCCGGTAGTACTCGAAGCCCGTCCCCGCCGGGATCAGCCGGCCCATCGTCACGTTCTCCTTCAGGCCGCGCAGGTGATCGACCTTTCCGGAGATTGACGCCTCGGTGAGCACCCGCGTCGTCTCCTGGAACGCCGCCGCCGAGATGAACGTGTCGGTCGACAGCGACGCCTTGGTGATCCCGAGCAGCAGCGGCCGGCCGGTCGCCGGACGCCCGCCGCTGGCGATCACCCGCTCGTTCTCCTCCATGAACCGGAACCGGTCCACCTGCTCCTCGATCAGGAACTCGGTGTCGCCGACGTCCTCGATCTTCACCCAGCGCATCATCTGCCGGACGATGACCTCGATGTGCTTGTCGTTGATGTTGACGCCCTGCAGCCGGTAGACCTCCTGGATCTCGTTGACCAGGTAGGCGTGCAGCGCCTTCTCGCCGAGCACCGACAGGATGTCGTGCGGGTTGCTCGGCCCGTCCATCAGCGGCTCGCCGGCGCGCACCCGGTCGCCCTCCTGCACGTTCACGTGCACGCCGCGCGGCAGCGAGTACTCACGCGGCTCGCCGCCGTCCTCGGGGACGATGATGATCTTGCGCTGCCCCTTCACGATGCCGCCGTGCTTGACGACGCCGTCGATCTCGGAGATCACCGCCGTCTCGCGCGGCTTGCGCGCCTCGAACAGCTCGACCACGCGCGGCAGGCCGCCGGTGATGTCCTTGGTCTTGGTGGTCTCGCGCGGGATCTTCGCCAGCACGTCTCCGGCGTAGACCTTCTCGCCGTCTTCCACCATCAGGTGGGCGTGCGACGGCATGTGGTACTTCCGCGTCACCTTGCCCGAGGCGTCGCGGATCTCGATCATCGGCTGCTTCTTCTCGTCAGGGCTGTCCACGACGATCTTCCGCGACAGGCCGGTGACCTCGTCCACCTCCTCGTGGAAGGTCACGTCGTTGACCAGGTCGCGGTACTTCACCGTGCCGGTGTCCTCGGTGAGGATCGAGAAGGTGTACGGATCCCACTCGACCAGTACCTGGCCGGGCTCGACCGCCTGGGCGTCGGTCACCTTCAGGCGCGCGCCGTAGACGACCGGGTAGCGCTCGCGGTCGCGCCCTTTCGCATCCTGGATGACCAGCGATCCGGTGCGGTTCATGACGATGAGCATCCCCTCGGAGTGCTCGCCGCCGCCCTTGGCCGTGACCACCTGCAGGCCCTGGTAGCGCACCGTGCCGGCGTGCTTGGCGTCGAGCGTCGACTGCTCGGAGACGCGCGACGCCGTGCCGCCGATGTGGAACGTGCGCATCGTCAGCTGCGTGCCCGGCTCGCCGATCGACTGCGCGGCAATCACGCCGACCGCGAGGCCGAGCTCGACGAGCCTGCCGGTCGCGAGGTCGCGGCCGTAGCACTTGGCGCACACGCCGCGGCGGCTGCCGCAGGTGAGCACCGAGCGGATGCGCACCTTCTCGATGCCGCCCTCCTGGATGGCGGAGGCCTTCTCCTCGTCGATCTCCTCGTTGACGTCGACGATGAGCTCGCCCGAGAGGGGATCGACGATCCGCTCGAGGGTGACGCGGCCGATGATGCGGTCGCGCAGCGGCTCGATGATCTCGCCCGATTCGACGATGGCGCGCGCCTCGATGCCGTCCATCGTGCCGCAGTCGGACTCGTGGATGATCACGTCCTGCGCCACGTCCACCAGGCGGCGCGGCAGGTAGCCCGAGTCCGCCGTCTTCAGCGCGGTGTCGGCGAGACCCTTGCGGGCGCCGTGCGTCGAGATGAAGTACTGCAGAACCGTGAGTCCCTCGCGGAAGTTCGAGGTGATCGGCGTCTCGATGATCTCGCCCGAGGGCTTGGCCATCAGCCCGCGCATCCCCGCCAGCTGGCGGATCTGCTGCTTCGAGCCGCGCGCGCCCGAGTCCGCCATGATATAGACCGGGTTGAAGTTACGGCCCGACTGGTCGAGCTCCTCCATCTCCTGGAACATCTCGTCGGCGATCTTCTCGGTCACGTCCGACCACACCGCGATGACCTTGTTGTAGCGCTCGCCGTTGGTGATCGCGCCCTCGAGGTACTGCCCCTCGACCTTGATCACCTCGTCGCGCGCCTGGTCGACCAGCGCCTGCTTCTCCTGCGGGATGATCAGATCGTCGATGCCGATCGACAGTCCCGACCGCGTGGCGTAGGTGAAGCCGAGGTTCTTCAGGCTGTCGAGCATGTCGACGGTTCGCTCGAGCCCGTAGTGGAGGTGGCAGTACTGCACTACCTGCTGCAGCCCCTTCTTCTTCAGCAGGCCGTTGACG
>JBQGDL010000084.1:0-15999 GCA_052039045.1 Steroidobacteraceae bacterium | reverse complement strand
CCGGAGTCGCAGGTTCGACACCGAACAGGTCGTAGAACTCGCTGTCCTGGGCGGCCATGTAGACGATCTGTCCACCGTCGGCGGAGTAGCGGAAGTCCCACAGACCGGCGCCGTCCATCGCCGGGTTGAGCTTCGCAGCGGTGCCCGGATTGGCGAGATCTACGTCGTAGAGCTCCCAGACCTCCGAGACGTCCTGGTTCGCGGCGTACGCAACGTGCTGCCCGTCGGGCCGGATGTGGAACATGTACACGCCGTGATACCACTCGTCGCCGTAGGAAACGCCTGTCGCAACGATCGGCGCATTGAGCTTCGTGGCGACACCGGGTGTAGCGAGATCCACGCGATAGAGCTCGGTGCGATCCGCCACCTCCTGCTCCGCCTGGTAGACGACGAACGAGTCGTCCGGCGCGAAGTCGTAGTGGCTGCTGACGTTGCCGCCCTCGACCAGCGTCGGGTTCAGCTTCTGCGAGGTTCCTGGCGCGTCGAGCGACACGACGAAGAGCTCCATGACCCCGTCCGTCTCCTGATCGCCGCAGTACGCGACGCGCTTCGAGTCGTGGCTGAACTCGAAGCGGCAGAGGTCGCCCTCGGCCGTGAGCTCGCCGTTGAGCTTGGTGCTCTGGCCGGGAGTCGCGACCGGCACCGCGAACAGTTCCCGCCGATCATCGACCTCCTGGTCCGCGATGTAGGCCACCACCGCGCTGTCCGGGCTGAATGCGAAAGCCGTACTCACCGAGCCACCGTCGACGAGTGGCGAGTTGACCGTCTCTGCGGAGCCGGGGCTCGCGACGTCGACCAGCATCAACTCGTAGCTGCCGAGTGTGACTGCATCCGCGCGATACACGACCTTGTCGGCGTCCGGACCGATCGCGAAGTCAGTGACGTCCGCATCCACGATCAAGGGCGCGTTGAGCTTGGCTGACGAGCCGGGATTCGCCCGATTCACCATGTAGAGCTCGGAGCGGTTCCCGATGTCCTGATCGGCCGTGTACACCACGAACTTGCTATCCGGGCTGATATCGAAGTCGTAGACGTCACGGTCGACGGTCAACGACGGGTTGAGCTTGATCGACGCGCCCGGGTTGTCGAGGCTGACCACGTACAGCTCGGACCGGTTGAGAGTGTCCTCGTCGGCCCGGTACGCCACGAACTGGCCGTTCGGGCTTACCTCGAAGTCCCGCACCCAGCCACCCGCGACGAGCGGGCCGTTGAGCTTGACCGAGCCGGTCGCGGTGACCATGTATAGCTCGGTGACCTCGGGCGTATCCTGCTCGGCGAGGTAGACGACCGGCGGTGCGCCGCTCGTCCCGCCCCCCGAGCCGCCACTGCCGCCCGAGCCGCTGCCACCCGAGCCGCTGCCGCCCGAGCCGCTGCCGCCCGAGCCGCTGCCGCCCGAGCCACCAGAGCCGCCACTGCCGCCGGAACCCCCGGAACTGGAGGCCGGTTGGTCGGAACCGCCGCCGTCGCCGCAACCGGTCAGCGCGGCAAGCGCGATAGCCGTGGCCAGCACGCTGCGCACGCCGAAGGCCACGGTCCGCCGTCGCGCAGGCTTGGAATCGTTTGACTGGATCATGTCTGCTTCTCCCAATGCTTGAGTTGAGGGGTTGGTCGGAGTCGGGGCATCTGCCCCCTGGACGCTTCATGCGCAGGACCGCAGCGAGTCGGCTCACGGCGGTCGCGGACGGGGCCCGGGGCGAAGTCGGGACTTAGGGCCGCGCACAGCTCCTCGGCGGCGGGCAGTCGCGAGCGTTTGCGGCCGCCGGGCGTCCGAATATGACGATGGCGCGCGGTGTGGCTGTCTCCCTCCGCCACCAATGCGTAGAATTCCCCAGGTTTGGCTCATCCGCCGGACGAGGTGCGACTCGTGACGCTCGCGACCGAGCGCGCGCTGTTCGAGGCCTGTCTTTCGCTCCCCGCGACGGAGCGGGCGGCATGGCTTGCCGCCAGCTGTCCGGACGCCGGGCAACGTGCGCGCCTCGAGCGGCTGCTCGCGGCGCACGAGGCGGCGGAAGCCGGCCAGGGCTTTCCCGACGTTGTCCGACCACCCGAGCTGGTGGAACGCCAGATCGGTCCCTACCGCGTGCTCGAGCGCATCGGTGAAGGCGCGATCGGCGAGGTGTTCCTCGCCGAGCAGACCTCACCGGTCGTGCGCCGCGTGGCGCTCAAGATCGTCAAGCCCGGGATGGACACGCGCGAGGTGATCGCACGCTTCGAGACCGAGCGTCAGACGCTTGCGATCATGAGCCACCCGGCGATCGCACAGATCTTCGACGCCGGTACGACCGGCACCGGGCGGCCGTACTTCGCGATGGAGTACGTGCCGGGCATCCCGCTCACCGAGTACTGCGACTCACAGCAGCTCGATCTGCGCCGTCGTCTGGCACTGTTTCTCGAGATCTGCGACGGCGTCCAGCACGCGCATCACAAGGGCATCATCCACCGTGACCTGAAGCCGTCCAACCTGCTGGTGTGCGAGCGCGACGGGCACCCGGTGCCGAAGATCATCGACTTCGGCGTGGCCAAGGCGACGGCGCCCGGTCTGCAGCCGAGCGATGCGCATACGCGTATCGGGCACCTCGTCGGCACACCGGAATACATGAGCCCGGAGCAGGCCCAGCTCTCGCCGCTCGATATCGACACGCGCACCGACGTCTATTCGCTGGGCGTCGTCCTGTACCAGCTCCTGGTGGGATCGCTGCCCTATCGTCTGACCGGCGACACGGCGACACCCGCACAGATCATGAACGAGCTGCTGGCGTGCGATATCCGCGCACCCAGCGAGACGCTGCGTCGCGATCCCGAGCGCGCCGCACAGGCGGCGGCCCGCTGCGGGACGACGCCGCGGCACCTGATTAACGCCGTGCGCGGCGACCTCGACTGGATCGTGCTCAAGACACTCGAGAAGGATCGCAACCGCCGCTACGCTTCCGTGGCCGGGCTCGCCGCAGACGTGCGTCGCCACCTGGTGAAGGAAGCCGTCCTGGCGGGACCGCCGTCAGCGGCGTACCGCCTGAGGAAATTCGTCGCGCGTCACCGCGTGGGTGTCGCGGTCGCCGGGGGACTCTTCATCGCCGCCATCGCCTTCGGGGCGATCATGGCGTTCCAGGCGCAGGAGCTCGCACGCGAGCGCGACCAGGCACGCTACCAGGCGGCGCGCGCGGAAGCCTCGAACGAGTTCATGAACCTCATGTTCGAGCAGGTGGGTCCCTCGGGCCGGCCGATGACGATGGTCGAGCTGCTCGATGCGGGGGTCGAGATGCTGGATCGACAGTACGGAGGTGACCCGCGGTTCGTGGGACGCATGCTCCTGGACCTGTCGCGGCGCTACCAGACGCTGCAGAACACCGGCCGGCAGCAGGAAGTGCTGGCGCGCGCGGAGTCCATTGCGCGCTCGCTGAACGACGATGAGCTGCTCGCCAGGGCCAATTGCTCGATCATTCAGACGCTGGTCGACGGCAACGACATCGAGCGGGCGACGGCCCGTCTCGAGGAGGCCAGACGCGCCACCGCTCGCTTCGCTCGACCGCCTGTCGAGCTGCAGGTCGAATGCCTGCGCGCCGAGGCGGAGATCCTGCGCGCCGGCGCGGACCCGCAGGCGGCCCGTCCCGTGCTGCAGAACGCGCGCGAGCTGCTGGAGACCTCCGGCTCCACGGGCGGCCTGCGCTACACATCGACGCTCACCGACCTCGGCTACCTGTATTTCCGGGCGGGCGAGTATAAGGAGGCGCTCGAGCTGAACCGGCTCGTGCGCGAGGCCCTCGAGCGCAACGGGCGCGGCGGCACGCTCCACATGATCATCACGATTTCCAACCAGGGCCAGCTCTACTATCGGCTGGGCGAGATCGTGCAGGCCGAGGAGCTGGGACGCGAGTCGCTGGCGCGCCTGCCCATGCTGCAGGGCAAGCAGCAGCTGCCGGCGCAGAGCCTGCTGTATGCGATCGCGCTGATCCGGATGGGCAAGGCCGCCAAGGCCGAGCGGCTGCTCACCGAGGCGACGGCGCACGCGCGCGCCGAGAAGAACGATTTCCTGGCTGCGATCACTACTTTCCAGCGCGGGCGCGCACTGGCGGAACTGCGCCGCTACGACGAAAGCGAGGCGGAGTTCCTGGCCGCCGAGACGTACTGGAAGCTCGATCCCGTCGTCAACCGCGACCGTCTGCTGGATCTTGAGCGCTCGCGTGCCGAGCTCGCTCTTGCGCTCGGTCGGACGGAGGACGCGCGCACCAGACTCACTGCACTGCTCGCCGAGTTGGGTTATCCGGCGCAACACGACCACCCGTTGTTGCCCGCGGCACTCCGGGCGGCGGCGCGGATGGAGCTCGCGACTACCTCCCCCTCGGCAGCCGAGAGCTACGCGCTCGATGCCGTCGAGCTCGCCGAGGCCGTGGCCCGCGATCCGGCGCGGAGTGCAGATGTCGGCGAGGCCTTGCTGCTGCTCGGTCTCGCTCAGCAGCACGGGGGCAACGCATCACCCGCGCGCGCATCGCTCGGGCGGGCGGTGGTGTCGCTGACGAACGGGCTTGGCGCGGAACATCCGCTGACGCTCGAGGCGCAGAAGGCGATGGGAGACGTGGCATGACCGCACCGGATGTCACCCGCCTGCTGGCGGCGGCCCGCGACGGCGAGCGACGCGCCATCGATCAGCTCTACGCCGTCGTCTACGGCGAGCTGCGCGGAATGGCTGAGGCACGGCTGCGACGGGAGCGCAGAGGTCACACCCTGCAACCCACCGCGCTCGTGAACGAGGTGTACCTGCGGCTCGATCCGGCGAAGGATTCGTGGGCAAACCGGCGGCACTTCTTCGGCGCGGCCTCGCAGGCGATGCGGCGCATCCTGGTCGATCACGCGCGACGGCGTCTCGCCGACAAGCGCGGCGCCGGACTCGAACGCGTGACGCTCGCGGATCTCGACGTCGAGGCTCCACAGGCGGACGTCGATGTCGTCGCTCTCGACGATGCACTCACGGAACTGCAGCACGACGAGCCGCGGCTCGCCCAGGTGGTGACCTTGCGCGTCTTCGCGGGCATGAGCATCGAGCAGACGGCTGACGCTCTCGAATTGTCGCCCGCCACCGTCAAGCGCGACTGGACCTTCGCACGCGCCTGGCTCGCCGAGCGCATGAGTGCGCCAGGTTGAGCCTCGGCCCGGGCTTACAAGCGAGTCCGCCTCGGAACTTTCAGCGCGCGCCGCCGCGTGACAGACTTGAGGCCGGGAACCCCGCGCCGGGCCGCGATACGCCAACGGCGAACCGGCGCGCAACGCCAATGGAGCCTGTGGCGACACTCCTGGAGCGCGAGCGCGAACTCACGGAACTCCGCAACGCCTTGACCGATGCGGCACGCGGTCGCGGGCGGCTGATCCTGGTCGAGGGCGCCGCCGGGCTCGGCAAGACCAGCCTGCTACGAGCGGCCGCAGAAATTGCCGCGGATTCGGGCGTCACGTGTCTTCGCGCGCGGGCCAATGAGCTCGAGCGCGATTTCGCCTACGGCTGCGTCCGGCAGCTGCTCGAGCCCGCAATCGCCAAGGCCTCGGAGCCCGAGCGTGAGCGCCTGTTCGAGGGTGCCGCGTCCAACGCGAGGCCGCTGCTCGCCACGACGCAGCGTCTGCCGCGCACTGCTCCCGCCGATTACGCGGTTTCCATGCTGCATGGCCTGTATTGGTTGCTCAACAACTTGGCGGCGGAGTCTCCGCTGCTGCTCTGCGTCGACGATCTTCACTGGTCCGACCGGGAGTCGCTGCGGTTTCTCAACTACCTGGCGCCGCGGCTCGACGGTCTCGCCCTCGCCGTGCTTGCGTCCACACGCACCGCGGACAGGGCCGCGGCGGACCTGGCCCGGTTGACGGCCGCCCCGGAGATCACGGTGCTCTGGCTCGAGCCGTTGAGTATCGAGGCGACGGCGACACTTTGCGGGCTGGTGCTGGGCGCCGCGGCGACGAGCGACCTTGCCGCGGCGTGTCACGATGCCACCGGTGGCAATCCGTTCTACCTCAAGGCGCTGCTGCGCGAGGCGCAGGATCGCGGGCTCGGGACCGACGCGGCGGGCGCAGCGCGTGTGCGCCGGCTGGGGCCGGCCGCCGTGGCGCGGGCGGTGCTCGCGCGCCTCGCGGGCGCCCCGAGCGCTGCGACGGCTCTGGTGCGCGCCGGCGCGGTGCTCGGCGACGGCGCGAGCGTCACGGAGGCCGCGCAGCTCGCCGACCTGGCACATGCCGATGCCGCACGCGCCGCGGATCTGCTTGGCACGCTGCAAATCCTGACGCCGGCGGAGACCATCGAGTTCGCGCATCCGATCGTGCGGGAGGCCGTGTACGCGGCCATCGGTCCGCAGGAACGGCTGCGCGCACACGCGTACGCCGCCGCGATCCTCGCCGGCAGCGGGGCGTCGAGCGAGCGGGTCGCGGCGCAGATTGCGAAGTCGGAGCCAATCGGCGAACCCGGACGGGTCGTGCTGCTGCGACGAGTGGCGGCCGCAGCGCTCGCCAGAGGAGCGCCCGGTGCGGCCGTGGCGTGGCTGCGGCGTGCGCTCGCCGAGCCCCCGCCGCCCGTGGCGCTCGCCGAAGTGCTCCTCGAGCTCGGCACGGCCGAGCTGCGTCTCGCGATGCCGGATGCCGTCGAGCACCTCGCGGCGGCGATCGAGGCGAGTCTGCCATCGGCCCTGCTCGCGCAGGCGGTGCGTCAGCTCGCGAACGCGCTGAGCCTGTCCGGCAGTGCGGACCGGGCCGTGCAAACCATTGAGTCGGCGATCGCGGTCGTCGATAGGGAGGACCGCGAGCTCGGGCTGCTGCTCGAGGCGGAGCTCGCCGCCAAGGCGCTGCAGGCCAGCCTCGCCGCCCGCTCATCGGCGGCGAAACGGCTGGCGCGGCACGCCAAGCTGCCCGGAACCACGCCCGGCGAACGGCTCGTCCTGGCCAGTCTCGCCTTCGAGCAGGCCCGGGCGAGTGAATCGGCGGGCCAGGCAGTGATCCACATCGAGCGCGGGCTCGCAGACGGCCGCCTGCTTCGCGAGCAGGACTTCGATGTGGTCGGCCCCTTCTATGCGCTGATGATCGGCCTGCTCGATACAGATGCTCTCGATCTGGCCGATCGCTGCCTTGGTCAGGCGCTCGTCGATGCGCGCGCCCGGGCTTCGGTTCCTGCCATGGCCTTTCTGGTGGCGCATCGCGGCTGGTTCGCCTGGCGACGCGGGAGCGTGGCGCAAGCGGAGGCGGATGCGCGAACCGCGATCGAGTTGCTCGCCGCGCATGACATCCGGCTGGGGTTCCGGTTCGCGCTCGCACTCCTGATCGAGACGCTGATCGAAAGCGGCAATACCGACGCCGCGGAGCGGGCGCTGGTCGAAAGCGGTCTCGACGCCGAGATCCCGCCCGGCCTGGCGCACAACCACCTGCTGCAGGCTAGAGGCCTGCTGCGCCAGCAGCAGGGCAGGACGCAGGCCGCCCTCGACGATCTGCTCGAGTTCGGTCGCCGCGACGAGCTTTGGGGTGGAGCGAATCCACTGGCGTCGCGCTGGCGCTCGTTCGCCTGCCTCGCCCTTGCCGCAGCCGGTGACGGCGCCGCTGCACTGCGCTTGGCGGCCCTGGATCTCGAACGGGCGCAGCGCTGGGGCGCGGCCAGCGGTGTTGGCATCGCGCTGCGCGCGGTGGCACTGCTCGAGGGCGGCGACGCGTGCATCGAGCGGTTGCGCGCCGCGGAGCACGTTCTACGCGACTCGCCCGCGAGGCTCGAGCACGCCCGCACGCTGGTCGAGCTCGGTGCGGCGCTGCGCCGCGCGAATCGTCGCGCCGCCGCGCGCCGCGTGCTGCATGACGGGCTGGATCTCGCGCGGCAATGCAATGCGGTCACCCTGGCCGAGCGCGCGCGCACGGAGATTCGCGCCGCCGGCGGCCGAACGAGTGATCCTGCCGGCGCGGGCGTCGAGCGCCTGACGGTCGCGGAGCGTCGAGTGGCCGAGATGGCCGCCCGTGGCTACAGCAATCCCAGGATCGCGCAGGCGCTGTTCGTGACGCGCAAGACCGTCGAGACTCATCTCGGGCACATCTACGACAAGCTCGAGATTTCCGGGCGCGCGGAACTGGCCCGGGCACTCGTCGACCAGGTCACGCCCGTCGTGCGGTGACCCGTTCTCCGGGCACGACGACCGGAGACTTCGGGGCGCAAATTCAGGGAGCTCCCCGACGCCGCCGGCGCGAGGCCGCACCCACGCTCTCTCTCCACGGTCGATCTGTCGATCCACGCGGTCGGAGGGAGTCGGGTGATGCACAACGCGAGCGCGGTGAAGCCGATACGTGATCTCGACGGGAAGCCGGCGTGAGAAAGCTCATCATGTGGAACATGCTGACGCCCGCCGGCGTTGCAAACCACGCGCACCCAAGCGTGGCTGCCGGTTATTTGTCCGTCTGGGGGGGACAGCTGCTGCAGATCTCGCGCGAACAGTCGAAGACCGTGGACGCGCTGCTGTTCGGGCGCACGAGCTACGAGATCATGTCCGAGTACTGGTCCTCGAGGACGGGGGAGATCGCCGACCTGATGAACGGGATGCCCAAGATCGTCTTTTCCCGAACCTTGAAGCGGACCGCGTGGAGCAACACGCGGCTGGTCACGATTCACCCCGGGTCGGAAGTCGCGAGGATGAAACGCCAGCCAGGCCGTGACCTGTTGCTCCTCGGCGCCAGCACCCTCTCGTCGCTGCTGGTGCAGCAGGGTCTGGTCGACGAGTGGCGGCTCGCGGTGAGTCCTGTCGTGCCCAGCGCGGGTGACCCGGGGCGCGCACCGGACGGGCGATGCCTCAGCATGACGCTGCTGGAGACGAGACGCCTGTCGTCCGGGTGTCTGATCGTGCGCTACGCGTCAATGCGCAGACCGGGCTCGAGGTCGTCGAGGGGAGCGCGACCTCCCATCGCTCAGCCGCTCGTGGCTCCGAGGCAGAGGGCGAGCGCGATCGACGGACCGTTTGCCGAAACGAAGGAGTGGTTGCTGGCCTCGGCTGGCCCGCGCGATCGAGGTTGATCGGAGCCGCGTGATTCGGCTCATTCGCGCCGATCAGATCGACAGCGCGAGCTATCATCCGGGCCGGAGGACTCAGATGAGTACCGACGCCCCGCTCATCCAATCGCAGCGCCACCTGTTCGACATTCCCGAGGATGTCGCGTACTTCAACTGTGCCTACTACTCACCGCAGCTGAATGAAGCGCGGCGCCGTCTCCTTGCCGGCGTGCACGCGAAGAGCCGTCCCTGGGAGCGCACGCCCGCGGACTTCTTCGACGATGCGGAACGTATACGCCGCCTGGCTGCGGAGGTCTTTGGCGGCGACGCGGATGGCTATGCCGTCGTCCCGGCCGCGAGCTACGGTATGAGTACTGCCGCGCGGGCGGTCGAGCCGCGGCTTCGATCAGGGGAGCGGATCCTGGTCATCGCCGAGGATTTCCCGAGCGTCGTCCTGCCGTGGACGAGGACGGCGCGGGAAGCCGGGGCCACGCTTGTCACCGTCCCGACTCCGATGAACGGCAACTGGACAGAGGCGATCCTCGACAGGATCGACGCGAGCGTGAAAGTCGTCGCAGTGTCGACCTGCCACTGGACCAATGGCGCGCACGTCGACCTGCGCCCGATCAGCGGGGCATGTCGCGACGTGGGTGCCATCCTCGCGGTCGACGCCACCCAGACGCTGGGCGCGATGCCGTTTCCGCTCGAAGAGATACGGCCCGATTTCCTCGTGGCGGCCGGTTACAAGTGGCTCCTCGGCCCGTACGGCTTCGGCCTTTTCTATCTGTCCGAGCAGTGGCGCAACGCGCGGCCGCTGGAGGAGAGCTGGCTCGCGCGGCATAACGCCGAAGACTTCGCGGCGCTGGTGACGTACTCCGAGATCTACATGCGCGGCGCGCGGAGGTTCGATGTAGGTGAGAAGTGCACGGCGACGATCCTCCCGGGCGGAATCGCTGCCCTCGAGCAGATACGGGACTGGCGCCCCGACAGGATCGCCGCCTCCCTTGCCCTGATCAACGCGAAGATCGCGGCCCGCCTCGAGAAGCTCGGGTTTTCGTTGCCAGACGTGTCGCAGCGCTGCCCGCACATGTTCGGCGCGCGTCTCCCGCATCGGCACGCTGGAAGTCTGCTGGCCGAATTGCAGGAGAGGAAGATCCATGTCAGCCAGCGCGGACAGGCGCTGCGGTTCGCCCCGCATCTGTACGTTAACGACCGGGATGTAGCTCGTCTTCTGGATGCGTTGAGCGATCTGGTCGGGTGACTCGCCCGAGTCGGCAACGACGGGCCGTCGTCGCTGCCCCCTGCTGCCGGGCGATCTCGATGAACCGGAAACCGCGGCGGGATCAGGGCAGCCGCGGACGTTCGACCCACCACGCCGCAAATTCGTCGAAGCCGATCGCGCCGTCGCGGTCCGCGTCGATCCTGGAGAACGCGTTGTGGCAGGCGCGATCCTCCAGGCCGGCGCCGAGTGTAGCGAGGAGCCTGGCGAATTCCGCATACACGATGCGGCCGTCGTTGTTGCCGTCGAACGACGCGAACGTCTCGCGCAGCTCCTCGAATTGCTGCTGCGTCATGCCCCGGACGAGCTGCTCGACGACCGAGGGATCGGCGAGCGTAGAGACGTCTCCGAGCTGATCGTGCTCGTGCGCGGCGATCTTGCGCAGGATGCGGCGCATGATCTTGCCGGAGCGCGTCTTCGGCAGCCCGGGCGCCCACTGCACGAAGTCCGGTGTCGCTATCGGACCGATCTCCTTCCGTACCCACGCGATGAGCTCCTTGCGCAGCGGCTCGGTGGGCTCGGCATCGGCGACGAGGGTGACATAGGCATATATCCCCTGGCCCTTCACCTCGTGCGGGCAGCCGACGACGGCCGCTTCGGCCACCTTCGGGTGCGCAACCAGCGCGCTCTCGACCTCCGCCGTGCCGATGCGGTGGCCGGCGACATTGAGCACGTCGTCGACGCGGCCGGTGATCCAGTAGTAGCCGTCGGCGTCGCGCCGCGCGCCGTCGCCCGTGAGGTAGCTGCGCGGGTAGGTCTTGAAATAGGTGTCGATGAAACGCTGGTGGTCGCCATACACGGTGCGCATCTGCCCGGGCCAGCTGTCCTTGATCACCAGGTTGCCTTCGCAGGCACCCTCGAGCTCGCGACCCTGCGCGTCGACGATCGCTGGCTGCACACCGAAAAACGGCAGTGTCGCCGAGCCCGGCTTCTGATCGATCGCGCCGGGGAGCGGCGTGATCATGATTCCTCCGGTCTCGGTCTGCCACCAGGTATCGACGACCGGACAGCGGCCGTCGCCCACGACCCGGTGATACCACTCCCAGGCCTCGGGGTTGATCGGCTCGCCGACGGTGCCCAGCAACCGCAGCGACGCCCGCGACGTCGTCTTCACCGGCGCCTCGCCCTCGCGCATCAGGGCACGGATCGCGGTGGGCGCGGTGTAGAAGATCGTTACCCTGTGTTTGTCGACGATGCGCCAGAAGCGGCTCGTATCCGGGTAGTTCGGCACGCCCTCGAACATCAGCGTCGTGGCGCCGTTGGCGAGCGGACCGTACACCACGTAGCTGTGACCGGTGACCCAGCCGATATCCGCCGTGCACCAGTAGACGTCGTCGTCGCGCAGGTCGAACACCGTCTCGTGCGTGAGGGCGGCGTAGACCAGATAGCCGCCGGTGGTGTGCAACACGCCTTTCGGGCGGCCGGTGGAGCCCGAGGTATAGAGGATGAAGAGCGGGGCCTCCGCATCCATCGGCTCGGGCTGGCAGGTGTCGCCCTGCGCATCGAGCAGCGCCTCCCAATCCTGGTCGCGTGCATAGGTGGCGACCTTGTGCCCGGTGTGGCGCAGCACGAGGACGTGTTTGACGGATTCCGTGCCGGGCGATGCGAGCGCCTGGTCGACGTTCGCCTTGAGCGGGATGCGCTTCGCGCCACGCACGCCTTCGTCGGCTGTGATCACTACGCTCGACGCGCAATCGGCAATGCGTCCCGCGAGCGAATCGGGCGAAAAGCCGCCGAACACGACCGAATGGATCGCGCCGATACGCGCGCAGGCAAGCATCGCAACCGCCGCCTCGGGGATCATCGGCAGGTAGATCGTGACGCGGTCGCCCCGGCCGACACCCAGCGACTTGAGCGCGTTCGCCGCGCGGCAGACGCGTGCGTGCAGCTCGCGATAGCTGATGCGCTGCGAGTGCTTCGGATCGTCGCCCTCGAAAATGATCGCGGTCTTGTCGCCGCGGTTCGCCAGATGCCGGTCGAGGCAGTTGGCCGCGACGTTCAGCTGACCGTCCTCGTACCAGCGGACGTGAAAGTCGTCGAGCGCGAAGCTCGTATCCTTGATGCGTGCGGGCGCTTTGATCCAGTCCAGACGCGTCGCCTGCCGCCCCCAGAACGCCGCGGGATCGGTGATCGATTCGCGGTACAGGCGCTGATAGTCCGGCAGACGCAGTCGCGCGGCGGCAGCGAACGCAGGTGGCACCTTGTGCAGACTCGACATCGCTCCTCCCCCTTGCTTGCCGCCGGTCCGTCAGTCGAGCGCCGCGCGGATGCGCGCGGCGTGCTCAGCCAGCAGACCGGGATCCGCCATATCGCGCGCGTGCAGGCGCAGGTCGAGACCCTCGCGGCGCGGAACGACGTGAAAATGCACGTGGAGGACGCTCTGGCCGGCCGCGCGGCCGTTGAGCTGTGCGATGAGTATCCCGGGCGCGTCAAAGGCCTTCTTGACCGCGCGGGCCACGCGCTGCGTAGTGAGCGCGAGCGCGGCGAGCGCCTCTGCCGGTATCTCGAGAATGGTCTCCGCCTCGGCCTTCGGGATGATCAGCGTATGACCGTCCGCCTGCGGCATCAGGTCCATGAACGCGAGAGTGAGCGCGTCCTCGTACACGCGGTGAGCCGGCAGCTCGCCGCGCAGGATGCGGGCAAAGACGTTGTTGCGGTCGTAGGCCATCGCGTCACCGGTCCAGTCGTCGGCGAGTCTAGCGAGCCGGAGCCCTCGAGCGCCGTGCGAGCCCGCTCGCCCGGATCAATGCTAGTATCTGCCACGGCACGCGCACCAAGTGGCAGACCATAGCCGCCTTCCGGGCGGGTGAGGGTGCAGAACCCCCGTGTCTCGAACGAGCAATCGCGCCATGCGCGACGACCGCCCATGAGCATCTTCGCCGAGCTCAGGCGTCGCAAGGTCGTCAAGGTCGGTGGCGCATATCTCGTAGTCGCGTGGCTCGTCGTGCAGGTGGCCTCGATCGGTTTCCCGGCTTTCGAGGCGCCGCCGTGGGCGCTGCGCGTGTTCATCCTGGTGGTGATGCTCGGGTTTCCCATCGCGCTCGTGTTCGCCTGGGTGTTCGACGTGACCGCCGATGGCGTCAGAGCCGCGGCGAGCTCGCGCGCGAGCGTCGGATTGTTCGTCGTAGCGGGGGCGCTCACGCTGCTCGCCTTCGTGTGGTACTTCGAGGGCCAGCCTTCATATCGCGCCTCCGACATGCCGGCGCTCGAAGGGCCCTCCGTGGCCGTCCTGCCGTTCGCCAACCTGAGCGGAGATCCGCAGCAGGAATATTTCTCGGACGGCATGACCGAGGAGCTGCTCAACGTCCTCGCGCGGTTGCACAGTCTGAAGGTGGCCGCGCGCACGTCGGTTTTCGAGTTCAAAGGCAAGGGTGGCGATGTGCGCGAGATCGGGAACAAGCTCGGTGTGAGTCACATCGTCGAGGGCAGCGTGCGGCGCGAAGGCGGGCACGTGCGCGTCACCGCACAGCTCGTGCGCGTGGCCGACGGCTTCCACGTCTGGTCGGAGAGCTACGACCGCGAGCTCAAAGGCGTGTTTGCATTGCAGGACGACATCGCGCTGCGCATCGCCGAGCAGCTCGAGACGAAGCTGGGCGTCGCGGAGGCGCCGTCCGCGCGTCAGGCGATCGATCCGCTGGCCTACGATGAGTACCTGAAGGGACGGACCCTCTATCGCCAGCGCAGGGATCTGCCGGAGGCGATTGCACATCTGCAGGCCGCGGTGATGCGTGCGCCGGAGTTCGGCGCGGGCTGGGCTTCCCTTTCGCTCGCGCACGAGGTCGCGAATTGGTACACGACGCGGGCGCAGCGCGAGGGGCTCGGTGACGCGATGGCCAACATGCGCGTTGCCTCCGAGCGGGCGGCGGGCCTCGATCCGGACGCCGCGATGACTCTGCACGCCGAGGCCAACGTCGCGCGGGCAGAGGGCCGATATGCGGAGGCAGAGCAGTTCTACCAGCGCGCGATTCAGGCCGAACCGACCTACCCCGATGTGCGCGAGGACTACGCGGAGCTCCTGCTCTTTCTCGGGCGCCACGAGGACTCCCTGGTCGCCGCCCGGGAACTCGTGGAGCTCGAGCCTTTCGTCGCCAACTTCTTGTCGAAGATCGCGGTGATCGGCGCGCGCCTGGACCGTCCTGAGCTCGTCGAGGAGGTGCGAGACCGCATGCGCGAAGTCGACTCGACATTTCGTAATGCAGTCCTGGCCGACTTCTACCTGGAATACTGGCAGGGCCGGATCGAGCCGGCGCGCAGCGCGCTCGCGGAGGCGATGCGTTTCATGCCGGAGGTCGCTGCGCAAGACGCAAAGCTCTTCCGATGGTCTCAGGGCGAGCCCGGGATCGATGATGCGGAGGCTCGTCGCATCATCGTCTGGGAGCGGGCCGAATCCACGTTGTACGCCGCGCATCGGGGCGATGCCGACATGTTCTTCGGCTTCTTTGAGAGCGAAGACCACCGCATCTGGCGTTACATGCTTTATCTGAACGTCGCCACGCCGATCGCGCGGCCGCTGCTGGCTGACCCGCGCACGAAGGAGATGCTGACCCGATACGGCTTCGTCAGGTACTGGCGCGAGAAAGGCTGGCCGACATATTGCCGCCCGCTTGGCGATGACGACTTGGAGTGCGGTCCCGCCGCGCGGAAGGAGTGACAGTTGAGTGCCGGCGGCCTCAAGTTCCAGCGACGGAGCCTTCGATCTTGCTGCCAGCGCTGCGCGCTGGCGGCGGCTACTGCCCGAACACCCACTCGATGAGCGCGGCCTGCACCGCTTCGCCGGCACCGCGATCGACGCCCGGGTGGTTGATCAGGATCACGGCGACGTAGGTGCGCCCGGAGGCGGCGTTGACGTAGCCGGCGAGTGCGCTGACGTCGTCGAGGTTGCCGGTCTTCATCCGCAGCCGCCCCTGCAGCTGAGGCGAGCGGAAGCGGCGCTTGAGGGTGCCGTCGGTCGCCGACAGCGGCAGCGATGCGGCGAACTCCGGCATGTACTGGCTCTGGTGAGCCGCGAGCAGGACGTTTGCGAGGCCGACCGCAGTGATCCGCTCGCTGCGCGACAGACCCGAACCGTTGTCGAGCACCATCCCCGGGGTCTCGATGCCCTTGCTTCCGAGCCAGTCCATGACGGCCCGCTGACCGCCGAACGCGCTTGCCGGCCGTCCGGATTTCTCAGCGGCGATCGTGAGCAGCAGCGTGCGCGCCATCACGTTGCTCGAGTGCTTGTTCACCAGCCGGATGATCTCGGCGAGGGTCAGGGACTCGAAGCTGTACAACAGGCGCGCGTCCGCGGGCAGCGTGCCCTGCTTCATGCCGCCGTCGAGGGTGCCGCCTGTTTCGCGCCACAGCGTCTTGAAAGTGCCGAAGGCGAAATCGGGCGGGCTCATGACCGCACGCGTCAGCGACAGCGGACCGCAGCCATCCGCGTAACGACCGGCGAGCGTGATGCGGTTGCCGCTCGCGCCGTCCGGCATCGCCACCACGACGCCGCCGGAGCTGCGCCGGCACGCACCCTTGAAGAGTTGCACGTCGTTGTCGATCACGAGATTGGCCGGGGTCGGCTGCGTCGTGGCGCGCACGCGCCGGCTCACGGTGTCGGGAACGATGCTCAGCAGAATGGTCTGGAAGTTGACCAGCAACGCGTCGGGCAGCACGTTGTAGGTGCGGAATGGCCGGTTGTCGAATGCGCCACGGTCCTCGCTCTGCGGCGCGAACAGCGAATTGTCGATCGCGACGTCACCCGCGA
>JBQGDL010000083.1:0-19379 GCA_052039045.1 Steroidobacteraceae bacterium | reverse complement strand
CGCTTGCGGAAGGCGAGCTCGTGCTGCGCGTTGACCAGCGCTGCCGAAGCCGCGCGATTGCGGGCGTCGATGCGGCGCGTGCGGTAGACGCGGTCGGCGACCACGGCCTGGTATTCCTCCGGGGTCACAGAGCGGCCCACTTCGTCGGCGAGCTCCTCGCGGATCACGCGGCGCTCCGCATGACCGCTTTGCCGGATGATGAAAGCCATCAGCAGCGCAAACGGCAGGAAGAGAATCAGGTTCGAAAGACTGGCCGACGCCATGGCCTGCAGAAGCGGCATGTCCGGTGGCGCGGCGACCTCGATCGGGGGCGCGGCGCCCCTCTTCGCCGCAGCCAGCGCGAGGACCAGCGGCAGCGAGTTGTTCCAGGCGTGCGCGATCACTGCGAGCGCGAAGCCGACGATCGGCGCGAGCCAGGCGAGCAGGCGATGGCGCGTGGCGCGCGCGAGACCCAGCGAGGCTCCGAACAGCCCCGAGAACATCGCGTGACCCGCCAGCCCGAACCACGCGTACCGGATACCAAGCTGAAAGCCGAACGGCGCCGCGCCGAACTGCAGGTAGTTCTGTTGAACGTACAGCGCGGATTCGAACCAGTTGAATCCCGCTCCGATCAGCGCGCCGTAGACCAGCCCGTCGCGGACGTTGTCGAATTCCGATCGCACCAGCCAGAAGAGCGCCAGCAGTCCGAGCCCCTTGGTCGTTTCCTCGATGAGCGGCGCGGCGAGCGGCGCGCCGATGATCAGAGCGGCCTCCGGCCCGAGCATGTCGCGCAGCGCCGTGTTGGCCTCGAGCCACCGCCCGACGAGGTACAGCACCGTCGAGTTCGCCGGCAGCGCCAGCGTCGTCGCGATCAGACCGCCCCAGAGGAACGCCGCGGCGGTCAGCCACGGCGACTCGCGCTCGCGTCGGTCGAGAAACCACAGGATGACGAGCGGCATCGCCGCGAGCAGCGTCGACAGACAGAGCGCGACCAGAAATACGCGCGCGGCTTCCGGACCGGATCCGCCGACTGCCGCGCAGATCACGAGCGAAGCGATGCCGAGCAGCAGTGCGAGTGCGGCCACCGCAAAGCGCGCTACGCGTGGCCGACGCAGCGGCGAAGAAATCGCAAGCCCGGTCGGATCGGCGCGCAGCGCGGTCACGACCGGTGCTCTCTCAGCCGATCGCGAGCGTCGCGACGCCGGCAAGCACGACCGCGGCCGCGCCGATCAGGACCGGACGCCGCAGAGACGCCGCGCCGAGCGTCACGACCATCAGCGTCTTGACGACCGTGTTGCTGAGCGCCGCGATGGCGATGGCGTGCACTGCGACGCCGGCGTCCTGGCGGGCGTAGTCCGCCATCGAGAGCGTGATGGCGTCGACGTCGGTGGTTCCGGCGAGCGCGGCGACGAAGTAGACGCCCTCGGGCGGAAAATTCTGCTGCACGATCGCGACCACCAGAAGCACTGCGGCGAACAGCGCTGCGAACTTCGCCGCCGAGGTCAGGCTGAAGGGATTCTGCAGAGGCACTGCGCCTTTGGCGCCGTCGTCTGCGACGCGGCTGTACATCAGCCAGGCGACGCCCGCCGCCACTGCCGCCATCGCCAGGAACGGAACGGCGAGCTGCGACAGGAGACCGCGGTTGACGATCAGCACCATCGCCAGCACGCGCAGGAACATCACGCTCCAGGCGATCAGGATGCCGCAGGCGAACGCCGGGGCGGCGCGTGCCTGTACTCCCCGGTCGCCGCTCTGCCTGGCGAAGGACAGCGTCACCGCGGTCGAGGAGACGAGACCGCCGGTCAGCCCGGTGAGCGGAATCCCGCGGTTCTGCCCAAGCAAGCGAACGGCGACATAGCCCACCAGCGAAATTCCCGAGATGAGCAGCACCAGCAGCCAGAGCTTGTGCGGGTTGAGCGCGCCCCACGGATCGACCGTCCGATCGGGCAGCAGCGGCAGCACGATGAAGGTCGCGGCGAGCAGCCGGACGCCGGCATAGATGTCCTCGGCGTCAAGCTGCGACACCATGCTGTGCAGCGGCTGCTTGTAGGCGAGCACCGCGGCGATCGCAATCGTAAGCGCCACCGCGATCTCGCGATGACCGAACATCACCATCGCGCCGAGCAGGCAGATGGCGATGGCCGCGAGCTCGGTCGTGAGCCCGAGCGCATCGGGCTGCGCGCGCGCGGCGAGCACGTAGCTCGCTACCACCGCGACCAGCGTGGCGAGCACGACCGCGACCAGGATCCATGGGAAGTCGAGCTGCATCGTGAGCCAGGCGCCCAGCGCGCCGAGCAGCGCGAACAGGATGAACGTGCGCAGCCCCCCGACCGAGGCGTCCTGATCCGCCTGCTTGTGACGTTCACGCTCGATGCCGAGCAGCATGCCGATCAGCAGCGCGGTCGCGAAGTCGCGCACGGTGTCGAGGTCGAGTTCGCCCACGTGTGTCAGTCCCCGTCTGCCGGACCCGCGTAGAGATCGATCACCTGTTCGAGCGCGGCCCGACAGACGCGGCAGAACGGGACCTCGTCGCGCGTGAACATCACGCAGTCGGCCTGTGGCCGATAATAGGCCTGGGCGTCGTAATTGGCGCCCTGGAAGGCGCCGACCCGGTTCGCGTACGCACCCAGCAGTCCGGTGGCGTGCGCCTGCTCCTCGCGAAACAGCGCGGACATTTCCATCTCGGGTCGGCGCTGCTCGCGGATCAGTTTGCGCCGCGCCTGGAAATCGCGCTGCGCCGTCTCGAACGCCGACTTGGGCCACGGCGTCGGGATCGGCGTGCCGGGAGAAACGAGCGTACGCCACTTGAGCGCACGCGGATCGGCGAGTGCAGTGACGTTGGCCTCCCACGGCTCGATGACCGGGGTTGCGGGCGAATAGGCGACGGGCGAGGTGTAGTACTCGTCGGCGAGACCGGCGAAGTGATGGCCGAATTCGTGGACGAAGAGGTACTCGGCCCAGTCGCTTCTGGCCGCGACCGTCGAGAAGGTGTTGAAGATCCCGCCGCCGCCGTAGGTGTCCGAGTTGACCAGAATCGTGACGAACTCGTAGGGCGCCCAGGCAGCGATGTCGCGCAGCGCGCGGTTGTCGAAGGTGAGCACGTAGCGCTCCGACCCGAATGCATCGTAGGTGGCGCCAACCGGTGAGCGCCGGTACACGCCTGTCGACGGGCGGGCCACGCCCGATTGCGGGGCCGGGGGGCACAGGCCCCAGACGTTGAAATCGGTGCGGCGCGTGCTGAAGGGCTCGTGCCGGAACAGCGCCTCGATGATGCGTCCCGCATCCGCCGCGAACGCCTCACCACACTCCCGGGCGGTGTATCCGTCGCCGATCAGCAGCAGATCGACCTTGTCGGGCGGCGCGCCGTGCCGCTCGAGCGCGACCAGCGTCTGCGGAGCCGGCGCGGCGCGTTCGACGAACACTCCGTCAGGATCGACCAGTGACTCCCAGACCGTTTCGAAGATCTGCGTCGCGTTGCGGCGCTGTACTGCGACGCGCACGGGCGCGTCGGGACGCGGAAAACGCAGCGATTCGCTGAAGCTGCGATGCGTGTCGCGTGCCTCGGAGGTGGTGATCCATTCGCCGAAGATCGACGAGTAGCCGCGAGAGTAGAGCAGCCGGCCGTCGGGCTCGCGTACCTCGAAGCGGTAGGCGCCGCTGCCGCTCGCATCCAGCGCGCGCCGCGGATCGCCCGGCCACGGCAGCGGTTCGAGCACGATGCGGTCGATCGCGAACACCTCGAGGCCTCTGCCGCCCGTGTGCACCAGGTCGATGCGCAGCGTCGGTGCGTGCGCGGTGGTCGCCGGTGGAATGTCGGCGCGCAGCGGTGCGACGCCGGCGAGCGCAAGCGCCGCCGCGCGGGCGAGCAGTTGCAGACGGGTCCGGGCGGGGCAGAGACGGGACAGCCTGGCCATTCGGATCGGCACGCTAACAGAGCCGACGCAGCGCCGCACGGTATGATGCGGGCGTGACCGTAAAACCGCTCTCACGCCGCGACATCGAGTTCCTGCTCTACGAGTGGCTCGACGTCGAGGAGCTCTGCGCGCGCCCCCGATTCGCGGATCACGGGCGGGAAACGTTCGACGCCGTGCTTGCCTCGGCAGAACGAATCGCGGTGGAGCGCTTCCTGCCGCATCGGCGCAAGGCGGATCTCGAGGAGCCGGTCATGGATGGGGAGCGGGTGCGCCTGCTACCCGAGATTCAGGCTGCGCTCGCCGCATTCGCGGATGCCGGGCTGCTCGCCGCGACCTGCGACTACGAGCTCGGCGGCATGCAGCTGCCGCACGTCGTCGACAAGGCGGCCTTCGCCTGGTTCGGGGCGGCGAACGCGGCGACCACGGGCTATGCGCTGCTCACGATCGGCAACGCCCACCTGCTGCTCACGCACGGTACGCCCGCGCAGATCGATGCCTTCGTGCGGCCGATGCTCGCGGGGCGCGCGACCGGCACGATGTGCCTGTCCGAGCCGCAGGCGGGCTCCTCGCTCGCCGACATCGCGACCCGGGCCGAGCCCGACGGCGCAAACCCGCTCGGCGCACGGTACCGCCTCTTCGGCGGCAAGATGTGGATCTCAGGCGGCGAGCACGAGCTCACCGACAACATCGTGCATCTGGTGCTGGCGAAGATTCCGGGCGGTCCGCCCGGCGTCAAGGGACTGTCGTTGTTCGCGGTGCCGCGACGTCTGATCACGGCGGATGGCACGCCCGGCGAGCGCAACGACGTCGCGCTCGCCGGGCTCAATCACAAGATGGGCTACCGCGGCACGGTCAACACCGTGCTCAGTTTCGGCGCAGGACGTTTTCGTCCGGAGGGTCGCCCGGGCGCCGTCGGTTATCTCGTCGGCGAACCGAACGAAGGGCTCGCCTGCATGTTCCACATGATGAACGAGGCCCGGATCGGAGTGGGCCTCGGCGCGGTCGCACTGGGGTACGCTGGTTACCTGGAGTCGCTCGACTACGCGCGTCACCGCCCGCAGGGGCGGCCGATCGACGTGCGTGATCCGGGATCCGCGCAGGTCGCAATTGTCGAGCACGCCGACGTGCGCCGCATGCTGCTGGCGCAGAAGGCGTACGTGGAAGCAGGGCTCGCGCTCAATCTGTACTGTGCGCGGCTGGTCGATGAGCGCGATACGGCGCCCGAGACAGCTGCGCGCCGCCGCGCGGGCATGCTGCTCGACCTGCTCACGCCTGTCGCGAAGTCCTGGCCCGCGCAATGGTGTCTCGCTGCAAACGATCTTGCGATCCAGGTGCACGGCGGCTACGGCTACACCCGCGATTTCCCGGTCGAGCAGCTCTACCGGGACAACCGGCTCAACCCGATCCACGAAGGCACGCACGGCATCCAGGCGATCGATCTGCTGGGGCGGCGCGTGGCGCTTGCCGGTGGCGAGGCATTCGAACTGCTGTGCGCCGCGATGACGGACACGAGCAAACGCGCCCGTGGAAGCGAGCCGGCGTCTCGGTGTGCGCGCGATCTCGCCGCGCACGCCGACGCGCTCGATGCCGCGGTGGACCGGCTCGTCGCCGTCACGCGCAGGTTGCAGACGGTGGCGGAGCCGGCGCGGCGGCTGGCCAACGCGGCGACGTATCTCGAAGCCTTCGGCCATGTCGTGGCGGCCTGGATCTGGCTCCAGCAGGCTGTCGCAGCGGGCGACCGTGAGGGGCCCTTCTACGACGGCAAACGACAGGCCTGCCGCTGGTTCTTCGGCTGTGAGCTGCCGCGCACCGCGCCGCAGTTCGCGCTGCTCGAGCGCCTGGACGATACCGCGCTGGCGATGCGCAATGAGTGGTACTGAAGAGCCCGGCACGATGATCGACGCGGTGCGGCTCGGCGCCTGGATGTCCGCGACGCTCGGCGGGCCGGTCGCACCGGTTCAGCTCGTGCGTCTGAAGGGCGGCCAGTCGAACCCGACCTATCTCGTCACGCGCGGCCGCGAGCGTTATGTGCTGCGGCGCAAGCCGGGAGGTGCGCTGCTGCAGTCCGCGCATGCGGTCGATCGCGAATACCGCGTGATGGCGGCTCTGGCGGCGACCGATGTGCCCGTGGCGCGCGTGTACGCCTTGTGCGAAGACGAGACCGTGATCGGCACGGCGTTCTATCTGATGGAGTTCGTCGAGGGCCGCGTCCTGTGGGACCCCGCGCTGCCGGGCGTCGCCCCCGGCGAGCGCATGCGGATGTACGACGATCTCAACCGTGTGATCGCGGCGCTGCATGCGCTCGTTCCCGCAGCGGTCGGGCTGGCCGAGTTCGGGCCGCACGACCGATACATCGCCCGCCAGGTCGCGCGATGGAGCCGCCAGTACCAGTCCTCCGCCACCGACAGCATCGAGGCGATGGACCGGCTGATGGCGTGGCTGCCCGAGCGCATGCCCGCGGGCGACGAGACGCGCATCGTCCATGGCGACTTCCGGCTGGACAACGTGATTTTTCATCCGAGCGAGCCGCGCGTCGTCGCGGTGCTCGACTGGGAGCTGTCGACACTCGGTCATCCGCTGGCGGATCTGGCCTATCACTGCATGATCTGGCGGCTCGAGCCCGGCCTGTTTCGCGGTCTCGCGGGCCACGATCTCGCGGCGCTCGGCATACCGGCCGAAAGCGAGCATGTGGCGGCCTACTGCCGCCGCACCGGGCGCGCGGCCGTGCCGCCGGCCGACTGGGAGTATTACATGGTGTTCAACATGTTTCGCCTTGCCGCCATCATGCAGGGGATCATGGCGCGCGCGATTGCCGGCAACGCCGCGAGCAGCGAAGCACTCGAGATGGGCCGGCGCGCCCGCCCGCTGGCCGAGCTCGCGTGGCGGCAGGTCGAGCGGCTGCAGTCTTAAGAGGGTCGGAGGCATGGATTTCGCCCACGATGCGAAAGTGACCGAGCTGCAGCGACGGCTGCGCGGGTTCATGGATTCGCACGTCTATCCGGCGGAGCCGCGCTTCGCGGCCGAGGTCGACGCGAACCGGCGCCGGGGCAACCCCTGGATTTCGAGCGGCGTGATCGAAGAGCTGAAGCGGGAGGCAAAGGCGCAGGGGCTCTGGAACCTGTGGCTGCCGCAATCCGGACACGGCGCCGGGCTCAGCAACCTCGAGTACGCACCGCTCTGCGAGATCATGGGCCGGTCGGTCATCGGCCCGGAGACGTTCAATTGTTCGGCGCCGGATACCGGAAACATGGAAGTGCTGGTGCGCTACGGCACCGAGGCGCAGAAGCGCACCTGGCTCGTGCCGCTGCTCGACGGGACGATCCGCTCGGCGTTCGCCATGACGGAGCCGGCCGTCGCCTCTTCCGACGCCACCAACATCGAGTCGCGCATCGAGCGCCGCGGCGACGAATACGTGTTGAACGGCCGGAAGTGGTGGGCATCCGGGGCTGGTGACCCGCGCTGCGCGCTGCTGATCTTCATGGGCAAGAGTGACCCCGACAATCCGGATCGCCACCGCCAGCAATCGATGGTCCTCGTGCCGCGCGACACTCCGGGCATCGCGGTGCTGCGGCAGCTGCCCGTGTTCGGCTACGACAATGCGCCGCACGGCCACTCGGAGATCCTGTTCGAGAACGTGCGGGTGCCAGCCTCGAACCTGCTGCTGGGCGAAGGCCGCGGATTCGAGATCGCGCAGGGGCGGCTCGGCCCCGGGCGAATCCACCACTGCATGCGGCTGATCGGCGCGTCGGAGCGCGCGCTAGAAGCGCTGTGTCGCCGCGCCGCGGCGCGGACCAGCTTCGGCAGGCGGCTTTCCGAGCAGGGCGTGACCCGCGAGCGGATCGCCGAGGCGCGCATCACGATCGACCAGGCGCGGCTCCTGGTGTTGTACGCGGCGTGGAAGATGGACGCGGCCGGCAACAAGGCGGCGCAGAACGAGATTGCGATGATCAAGGTCGCGGTACCCAACGTCGCCTGCCGCGTCCTCGACTGGGCGATTCAGGTGTTCGGCGCCGCGGGCGTCAGCGACGACTTCGGGCTCGCCCATGCCTACGCCAGCGCGCGCACGCTGCGGCTCGCCGATGGCCCCGACGAGGTGCATCGCAACCAGATCGCAAGATTCGAGCTCGCCCGGCACGCCGAGCCGGAAAAAATGGCTCGGAGCCAATTTCCCGTGACGTAGTTGCGCGCCCAGTCGCAGACCGGCCCGAAAATTGGCTCCGAGCCATTTTCCGGCCGCGTTTGCGGCTAGACTGCGCCGCAGACCGGTCGCCCTCGGGGGCTGAACGACAGATGCGGCAATTGCGCGGCGAGGACGCACAGTTCGTATACGCGGACAGCGGACACGCCAACTCCAACATCACGCTCGTCTCGATCTACGACCCCTCGACGGCGCCGGACGAGCAGGTCCATTTCAAGGCCCTCTTGAGGCACATCGAGAGCCGGCTGCATCTGTCGCCGATCTTCCGCCAGAAGCTGCTGCGCGTGCCGCTCGAGCTCGACTACCCGTACTGGATCGAGGATGAGCGGTTCGACCTCGAGTATCACGTGCGTCACGTGGCGCTGCCGAAACCGGGCGACTGGCGCCAGTTCTGCATCCAGGCTTCGCGGATCCACGCGCGGCCGCTCGACATGAGCCGTCCGCTCTGGGAGCTGTATCTGGTGGAGGGTCTGGACGCGTTCCTCGATCTGCCGAAGTCGAGCTTCGCGATCCTAGCCAAGATCCACCACGCCGCGATCGACGCGAGCGCCGGCGCCGAGATCACAACGCTGCTGCACGACACAACGCCTCGGCCGCCCCCGCTAGAGCCGCCCGAGCCGTGGTTTCCGGAAACGCCGCCCGGCTCCGTGGCGCTGCTCGCGCGCGCGGCGCTGCACAATGCGACGCAGCCGCTCAAGGTCGCGGCACCGCTGGCACGCGCCGTGGGCCGGCTGAGTCCCGCGGTGCTCGGTGCCCTGGGCGACGCCTGGCTGCACCCCGAGCGGCGCCCGGTTACACGCTTCAACTCGGTCGTCTCACCGCATCGCGTGTTCGAGACGCGGCGTTTCCCGATCGATGACTTCAAGCGCATCCGCGCCCTGGTGCCTGGGGCGACGGTCAACGACGCTGTGCTCGCCGTGTGCGGCGGCGCGCTGCGGCGCTACCTCGAAAGACACGAAGAGCTGCCGCAGCCGAGCCTGGTGTCGATCGTGCCGGTCTCGCGGTACCGTGCGGAGGGTGGCGGGCGCAGCCACAGTCTGCTCCACGTTCCGCTGCGCACCGACCTCGAGGACGCAGTCGGCCGACTGCGCTCGATCAAGCGCTTCAACGCCGGCGCGGGCGATCACGCGCTCGCCGTGAGCGCGCGTGAGCTGACCGACTTTCGCAAGCACATGCCGGCCGCCACGCTTGCGCTGTCCGCTCGCATGATGGCGGGCGCGGCGTTGCGTGCAGGCCACCGGGCGCCGGTTGCCAGCTGCACGATCACCAACGTCCCCGGACCCGCGATCCCCCTCTACCTGGATGGTTCGCGGATGACCTACTTCTCCGCGATCATGCCGATCTACGACGGCATGGGGCTCGTGATCGCGGTGACGAGCTACGATGGGCGCATTGTCATCTCGCCGACATCCTGCCGTGAGCAGATGCCGGATCCGGAATTCTTCGCGCAGTGCATACGCGACAGCTTCCAGGAATACCTCGCTCTGGCGGATCGCCGCAGCAAGCGGGCAGCGCGCCGGGCGCCTGCGGCGACCCGGCCGGGACCGAAGCCCACGACGCCGCGCCGGCGGCGCGACCGGGCCGCCTGAGCGGTCAGCGGCCCGCTACGGAGTGGGCGGCGCGCGCGTAGAGCGCGCCGACTAGTCCGCCGGTGGGCGCAAACGGCTGCCAGGATCCTTCCGGCTGCGCGAGCCGGTCGGCGAGCACCCACATCACCGCCGCATTGAAGCCGAGCCCGAGGTGACTGCCCGGCACCCAGACGTTTTCGTGTTCTCCGTCGCGGGTCTCGAGTCGTGCGGCATCGGGCGGCACGATGCCGTCCGTCGAGGAATAGATGCATGTCGAGGGCACCGGAGGCGGGGAGCGCAACAGCCGTGCGCGTACGTTGGAAACGTGCGCAACGGGACCCATCGGGTGCGCGAAGTAGCGGTACAGCGCCTTGACTGCGAGCGGCACCTGCTGGCTGTCGGCCGTCACCCGCATCGGCGCGCCGAGCGAAATCACGCAGCGCACGCACTCGGGCGCACAGTGCGCGGCGTAGAACGCATACACGCCGCCCAGGCTCCACCCGACGAGACTCGCCTTGCGCCCGTGCCGGTGATGCATGTAGCGCAGCTTCTGCTCGAGCGCCTGCGTGAACTTGCGTTGAAAACCGGTATTCTGGCCGAATCCCCAGGTCTCGACGTGATAGCCGCGCGAGCGCAGGAACACGCGCAGCCCGATCAGCGTCGCGTCTGAGGCGGTGAAGCCCGGCACCAGCAGCACCGGGTGACCGTCGCCGCGCGGCGTGGCCTGCAGGATCGGCAGCCACAGCGGCAGGCTCGCGATCTCGAACAGGCTCCGTCCCTCGAGCAGCGTGTAGACGAGCTTCGGCGGTCGCGCAGCGGATTGCGGCAGCCGCGATCGTCGTTTCCTGGTCATTGCAGCCGGCGGGTCAGACAGACCACGCCATCGGGCCAGAACGTCGCGACTTCCTCGTCCGTGACCGGATGCATGCGGGTACAGTAACCGAATCACGGCAATCACTGCAGCTGCTAAGATCCCCGCGTGGCGGCAAGAGTGCGCAGACGCGGTTCCCGTGGCACAGGTCTCCGGCAGCTGGGTGTCGCCACGCCGGTACCGGCCTCGCCCGAAGCCGCGCTTCTCGAGCGGATGCCGTATCCGCATCCGCGTAAGCTGTGTCTGGTGCGCTTCACGGCGCCGGAGTTCACCGCGCTCTGCCCGATCACCGGCCAGCCGGATTTCGCGCACCTCGTGCTCGACTACGTGCCACGGCGCTGGCTGATCGAGAGCAAGTCACTCAAACTCTACCTGCAGTCGTTCCGCAACCACGGCGCATTTCACGAGGACTGTACGCTTACGATCGCGGCACGGCTCGAGGCGCTGCTCGAGCCGCGCTGGCTGCGGATCGGGGGCTACTGGTATCCGCGCGGTGGCATGCCGATCGACGTCTTCTGGCAGAGCGGCCGCCCGCCGGCAGGGCTCTGGGTGCCCGAGCAGGGCGTCGCGCCATACCGCGGCCGCGGCTGACTCAGGCGTGCGTTCAAGCTGAAAGAGGGTTCCCATATGTCACGGTTCGAGGCGCAGCGCCGGCTGCGTGGGTCGGGCGAGGCCTCCGCGCGGGCGGGCTGTGCACTGATCACGGCCTGGCTGTCGTCGGGGTCGATCGTCGCCTTGGCGCAGGACGTCGCTTCGCCGCCTACATCGGCTGCCGCGCCGAGTGCCGCAAAGCAGGCGGCAGTACGCTCGGTGGAGCGGCACCAATCCGAGCTGATCGCGCTTTCCGACGAAGTCTGGGCCTACGCGGAGACCGCGCTCCGCGAGCACGACTCCGCCAAGGCGCTGGCGGACTACGCTGCGAAGCAGGGCTTTCGCGTCGAGCGCGGTGTCGCCGGAATGCCGACTGCGTTCATAGCGTCCTACGGCAGCGGTCGTCCGATCATCGGCATCATGGGTGAATACGACGCGCTACCCGGAATCTCGCAGAAGGCAGAGCCCGTCAAGGGCGCGCTCGTCGTGGGCGCCGCAGGCCACGGCTGCGGGCACAACCTGTTCGGCGCCGCGAGCCTTGGTGCCGCGCTCGCGATCAAGGAGCAGATCCAGGCCGGCGCGCTCAAGGGTACGATCCGTTTCTACGGTACGCCGGCCGAGGAAGCCGTGGGCGGCAAGACGTACATGGCTCGCGACGGTGTCTTCAATGACGTTGACGTGATGCTTGCCTGGCACCCGGGTGACGAGACGCAGGCGGACACGGTCAGCAGCCAGGCAATGGTCGGTCTCGGTATCGAGTTCCATGGCCGCGCTGCTCATGCGGCCAACGACCCCTGGAACGGTCGCAGCGCGCTCGACGCAGCGGAGCTTTTCAACGACGGCGTCAACATGATGCGCGAGCACATCAAGCCGACCTCGCGGCTGCACTACACGATCGTCGACGGCGGCGACGTGCCGAACGTGATCCCCGAGTATGCAAAGGTGTGGCTGTGGGCGCACGACTGGAAACGCTCCGAAGTCGAGGACCTCCTCGCACGGATACGCAAGCTCGCCGAGGGTGCCGCGCTGATGACCGAGACGACCTCGAGCGTGACGGTGGAGAGCGGCAGCTGGGAGATGCTGACGATCATTTCCGGTGCGCGACTGCTCGATGCGAACCTGCGCTGGCTCGGCCCGCTGAGCTACAACGATCAGGAGCAAAGCTTCGCGCGTGCGATTCAGCGGGCGACGGGCGTGCCGGAGACCGGCATGGACACCAGCATCAGGCCGCTTGAGAACCAGAAGGAGGAGGGCGGCTCGACCGATGTCGGCGACGTGAGCTGGATCGCCCCGACACTGCACCTGACGGTCGCGACGTCGCCGGCCGAGGCGCCGTGGCACGCATGGCCCGTGGTTGCGACCGGCGGCATGTCGATCGGACACAAGGGGCTCACTCTCGCGGCAAAGGTGCTCGCCGCGACGATGGTCGATCTCTACGAGCGGCCCGACGCGCTCGCCGGGGTCCGCGCCGAGTTCGAGCAGAAGAAGGGCGACGTCGTGTTCAAGGCGTACCTGCCGGACGGCCCGCCGCCGATCCCCGCGCAGGAGGGGCCCGGTCATTCGGCCCGGTGACGCAACCGTTCGCAGCCGCTCGCCGGAGTCGGGCTCCCAGCCCGTTCCAGCGCCACTTTACCCAATTGGTTTTTCAGTAGGTTACGAGAAGAAGTTGAGGCCCGATCTGGACTGTCGGCGGCGTCAGCGGGCTGCTATAGTCGCCGCCCTCCGAGACGATCGGCGAGCTCTTCGCAAGCACGCCGCTCGCGCAGACCATGGTGGCTCGCGTCGGATCCCTCGCGACGGTTCGCCGTAAACCCCGTCAGGCCCGGAAGGGAGCAGCGGTAGCGGCAGCGCCGGGTGCCGGGGGTATTCTGGCGCGGGCCGCCTCCCTTCGAGCAGAGTACGTGCACGCCCGACCATGAGCTATCTGGTTCTCGCCCGCAAATGGCGTCCGCGCCGGTTCGACGAGCTCGTCGGCCAGGATCATGTGCGGCGCGCGCTCGCGAATGCGCTCGACTCCGGTCGTATTCACCACGCCTTTCTCTTCACCGGCACGCGCGGCGTCGGCAAGACCACCATCGCGCGCATCTTTGCCAAGGCGCTCAACTGCGAGCGCGGCGTGTCCTCGACGCCCTGCGGCGAGTGCGGCGCCTGCCGCGACATCGACGCCGGACGCTTCGTGGACCTGCTCGAGGTGGACGCGGCTTCGCGCACCAGGGTCGACGACACGCGCGAGCTGCTCGACAACGTCCAGTACTCGCCGGCCCGCGGGCGCTACAAGGTGTATCTGATCGACGAGGTCCACATGCTATCGGCGCATTCGTTCAATGCGCTGCTCAAGACGCTCGAGGAGCCTCCGCCGCACGTCAAGTTCCTGCTCGCGACCACGGACCCGCAGAAGCTGCCGGTGACGGTGCTGTCGCGTTGCCTGCAATTCCACTTGCGTCGGCTACCGCCCTCGCTGATCGTCGAGCGGCTCACGCGGATCGCCGAAGCCGAGCAGGTCGAGTTCGAGCCAGGGGCGCTCAGGGCCATCGCGCGCGGCGCCGAGGGCAGCATGCGCGACGCGCTGTCGCTCCTCGACCAGGTGCTGGCCTTCGGCGGTGGCCGCGCGCTCGAGGCCGAGGCGCGCGCGCTGCTCGGCACGCTCGACCGCAGCCACGTGCAGAAGATCCTGTCGGCCCTGGCCGCGAGCGACGGCCGCGCGATGATGGAATGCGTGGCAGCGCTCGATGAACGCGCGCCCGACTACCACCAGGCGCTCGGCGAGCTGGCCTCCGCCTTGCAGCGCATGGCGCTGCTCCAGGCGCTGCCGGACCTCAGGGGAGAAGGCGACGAGGACGATGCGGCGCTCGCCGCGCTCGCGGCGCGCTTCGCACCGGAGGATCTTCAGCTCTGCTACCAGATCGCGATCATGAGCCGTCGCGACCTCGACTACGCACCCGACGCGCGCGGCGGTTTCGAGATGGCGTTGCTGCGCATGCTCGCCTTCCGGCCGGCCTCCGCCGGCGCCGACGAAGATTCGCGGTCGGCGCAACGCGGCAGCGCGACCGCACTGCGCGCCCGCGTCGCGGGCGCTGCCCCGCCCGCACCGGCATCCGCAGCACCCGCGGGCAGCGCTGCGGTGACCGCGACGGGCGCCGATACCGAGTGGTCCGCGATGCTGGCAACCGTCGATCTGCAGGGGCCGGCACGCCAGCTGGCGAACCACTGCGTGCTGACCGGACGCAGCGGCGACGTGCTTAAGCTCAGGCTGGACCCCTCCGGCGAGATGTTCCGCCGGCCGCAGCTCGAGCAGAAGCTTGCGCAGGCTCTGAGCGAGCAACAGGGACGGCCGCTTCGCATCGAGATCAGCGTGAGCGACGTCGACGAGGACACGCCGGCGCGGCGTCAGGCCCAGGCGTCCGACGAGCGGCTGCGCGCGGCCGAACGGGCCATCGAGTCGGATCCCGCGGTGCGCGCGATGCGCGAGGTGTTCGGCGCGACGGTGCAGCCCGGCTCCGTCAAACCGCTCAACGGCTGATCATTCCTTATCGAGGCGAGGCGCGAACGATGAAGGGCGGTCTGGGCAATCTGATGAAGCAGGCGCAGGCGATGCAGGCGACCATGCAGAAGGCGCAGCAGGAGCTCGCGGCGATGGAGGTCACGGGCGAGGCGGGCGGCGGCATGGTCAAGGTCACGCTCAACGGCCGGCACGAGGCGCGTCGGGTGCAGATCGACCCGGCAGTGCCCGGCGACGACCGGGAGATGCTCGAGGACCTGATCGCCGCCGCGATCAACGACGCCGCGCGGCGTATCGAGACCGCGACCCAGGAGAAGATGTCCTCGCTGATGGGCGGGATGAACCTGCCGCCCGGGTTCAAGCTGCCGCTCGGCGGCTGAACCGGCGCGATGCTCTATCCGCCGACGCTCAACCGTCTGATCGAGGCGCTGCGCTGCCTGCCGGGCGTCGGTCCGAAATCGGCGCAGCGCATGGCGTTCCACCTGCTCGAGCGCGAGCGGGCTGGCGGCCGCGAGCTCGCGGCCGCGGTCGCGGGAGCCATGGAGGGCTTGAGCCACTGCCGACGCTGCCGCATGTTTGCCGAGGGCGAGTTGTGCCCGATCTGCGCGGCGCCGCAGCGCGACCGCAGTCTCCTGTGCGTCGTCGAGTCGCCGGCGGACGTCGTCGCCATCGAACAGTCGGCGAGCTTCCGCGGCTGCTACTTCGTGCTGATGGGGCACCTGTCGCCGCTGGACGGCATCGGGCCGCACGAGATCGGCATCGAGGCCTTCGAGCGGCTGCTCGCCGACGGCGAGGTGGCCGAAGTGATCCTCGCCACCAATCCGACCGTCGAGGGGGAAACCACGGCGCACTTCCTGGGCGAGGTCGTCGCGCGGCACGGACTTCGCGCCTCGCGGATCGCGCACGGCGTGCCGGTCGGTGGCGAGCTCGAGTACGTCGATGGCGGCACGCTGGCTCATGCCATCGCCGGCCGCCAGCGCCTCTGAGAAAAATTGGCTCGGAGCCAATTTACGTTGTTTCAGAATATTTGGCTCCGAGCCCAGGGGAGTTTCACCTCGTCGAGCGCAATGGTTCTCCCGGCTCGCCGCTCCTGCCGCGCGACAGGACCACCGCGCACGGAGCGATCATGTAGTCGGTGCCGGCAAGCGTGAATGACTCGTCTGGGTAGCGTGCGACCGTGAACCCGAGCCGCTCATAGAGCCGCTTGGCGGCGGGATTGATCCTCGCGACGAACAGCGAGCACTCGCTCGCGCGCAAAGCAGGCGCACCGAGCTCGATGAGTCCATCGATCAGTCGCGGACCGAGCCCCTGTCCGCGCCAAGACGGTGAAATGACGAGCCGCGCGAGATGGCAGCGACCGACCCGGTCGTAGTACTGTCCGAACCCGAGCAGCCCGGCGTTTTGGCCGACGAGTGAATACGTTGGCAGCGTTTCCCGGCGCGAGTCCGCCACGAACGTTTCCTCGGTGAACGGATAGCGGAACTCCGGGCCGCCCCACATCGCGCAGCTCGCAGCGTCCGGGAACCATGCCATCATCTGATGCAGATGATCGCGCGTGGTGGGCACGAGCTGTGCCGATTCCGGGGCTTCCATGTCTCTGCCGATCCCGTGCGCCCGACGCGGTCGCCGACTACGGCGCGGCGCCACCGGCCAGGAACAGCCAGGTCTCGACCACCGTGTCCGGGTTGAGCGAGATGCTCTCGATACCCTGGTCGACCAGCCAGCGGGCGAGCTCGGGATGGTCAGACGGCCCCTGACCGCAGATGCCGATGTACTTGCCGGCCTTGCGGCACGCGGCGATCGCCATCGCGAGCAGCGCCTTGACCGCCTCGTCTCGCTCGTCGAAGAGCCGTGCGATCACCGCCGAATCACGGTCGAGGCCGAGGGTGAGCTGCGTCATGTCGTTCGAGCCGATCGACATGCCGTCGAAGTACTCGAGATATCGCTCGGCGAGCACCGCGTTGGTCGGCAACTCGCACATCATGATCACCCGCAGACCGTCCTCGCCGCGCCTGAGCCCGTTCGCCGCAAGCAGCTCGACGACCTGCTTCGCCTCGGCGAGCGTGCGCACGAAGGGCACCATCACCCAGACGTTCCCGAGGCCCATCTCGCCACGCACGCGCTTCAGCGCCCGGCATTCGAGCTCGAAACATGGGCGGAAACTCTCGTCGACGTAGCGCGAGGCGCCGCGGAAGCCGAGCATCGGGTTCTCCTCCACCGGCTCGTAACGGCGGCCACCGATCAGATTCGCATACTCGTTCGATTTGAAGTCGGACAGCCGTACGATCACCGGCTCGGGCGCGAACGCGGCGGCAATCGTGCCGATGCCCTCGCAGAGCTTCTCGACGTAGAAGCCTACCGGATCGGCGTAGCCGGCCATCTGCCGGCGAATCGTGTCCTTGAGATCGGCATCCAGCGTGTCGAACTCGAGCAGCGCGCGCGGGTGCACGCCGATCATCCGGTTGATGATGAACTCGAGCCGGGCAAGGCCGACGCCGCGGTTCGGGATACCCGCGAAGTCGAACGCACGGTCGGGATTGCCGACGTTCATCATGATCTTGACCGGGAGCCGGGGCAGGGAGTCGAGCTCGATGCGCGTCTGCTCGAAATCGAGCTGACCGTCATAGACGTAGCCCGTGTCGCCTTCGGCGCAGGACACGGTGACGGGCTGTCCCTCGCGGATCGTGCGCGTCGCGTCGCCGCAGCCCACCACGGCGGGGATTCCGAGCTCGCGGGCGATGATCGCCGCGTGGCAGGTCCGGCCGCCGCGGTTGGTGACGATCGCCGCCGCGCGCTTCATGACCGGTTCCCAGTCGGGATCGGTCATGTCGGCGACGAGCACGTCGCCGCTCTCGACGCGCGACATCTCGCGAACGTCGCGGATGATGCGCGCGGGGCCGGCGCCGATGCGCTGGCCGATGCTGCGGCCGCTCGCGAGCACCTTCGAGCGTCCCTTGAGCGTGTAGCGTTGCACGACGCGGCCGGCACGGCTCTGCACGGTCTCGGGGCGCGCCTGCAGGATGTAGAGACGGCCGGACTCGCCGTCCTTGCCCCATTCGATGTCCATCGGACAGCCGTAGTGGTCCTCGATCGCCAGGGCCTGCCGGCCGAGCTCGAGCAGATCCGCGTCGGCGAGGCAGAAGCGCGCGCGATCGGCCTCGGGAACGTCCTCCGTCAGGACGCGGCGCTCGTGGTCACTCGCCGGCGCGTAGACCATCCGGATCGCCTTGCCGCCGAGCGTGCGCCGCAGGACCGGCGCGCGGCCGGCGCGCAGTGCCGGCTTGTAGAGATAGAACTCGTCCGGGTTGACCGCGCCCTGTACCACCGGCTCGCCAAGGCCCCAGGAGGCCGTGATGAACACGACGTTGCGGAATCCGGAATCGGTATCGAGCGTGAACATGACGCCGCTCGCGCCGAGATCGCTGCGCACCATGTGCTGGATGCCGGCCGAGAGCGCGACCTGCGAGTGATCGAAGCCCTGATGCACGCGATAGGCGATCGCGCGGTCGTTGAACAGCGACGCGAACACCTCGTGCACCGCGCGCACTACCGAATCGGCACCGCGGACGTTGAGCAAGGTTTCCTGCTGGCCTGCGAACGACGCCTCGGGCAGATCCTCGGCCGTGGCGGACGAACGCACCGCGACCGCGGCGTCGGCGCCGCTCCCGGACATCGCCGCATAGCCGGCGGCGATCTCCTGCTGCAGGCGCGCGGGGAACGGCGTGGCAAGGACCCAGGTGCGGATTCGCGCGCCGGTTGCGGCGAGCTGTCCGACGTCGTCGACATCGAGTCGGTCGAGCTCGGCCTTGATGCGCTCCGCGAGCCCGTCGTGGGCGAGAAAATCGCGGTAGGCGTCGGCGGTCGTCGCGAACCCGCCGGGCACGCTCACGCCGAGCGCGGCGAGCCCCGAAATCATCTCGCCGAGCGAGGAGTTCTTGCCGCCGACCGCGGCGACGTCGTTGCGGCCCAACCGCGCGAAGGGAATCGTGTACGGGCGCACGCGGCTCTTGCTAGCTCAGCACGGTAGATGAAAGACTGCGTGTGCGCCGCGCCGCTCGAGGACACCGGTACAGATGGGCCGCAGAACAATCTTCTTCGTCTCGGACCAGACCGGTGTGTCCGCCGAGACCATGGGGCACAGCCTGCTCACGCAATTCGACGGCCTCGAATTCAGACAGGTGACTCTGCCATTTATCTCCACCGTTGACAAGGCAGAGGAAGCGGTGCGCAAGATCAACGCGACCGCGCTCGCCGACGGCCAGCGGCCGATCGTGTTCAGTACGCTGGTGCGCGAGGATCTTCGCGGCGTGTTACGGCGCAGCAACGCGCTGCTGGTGGATTTCTTCGCCGAGTTTCTCGGCGCGCTGGAAACGGAGCTCGGCGTCAAATCCTCTCAGCGCGAGGGGCGTGCGCATGGCATGACGGACCTGCAAGCCTACGCGACCCGCATCGACGCTACCAACTTTGCGCTCGCGGCCGACGACGGTGCGGTCACGGCAGACTACAACCGCGCGGACGTGATCCTGATCGGCGTGTCGCGCTCCGGCAAGACGCCGACCTGCATCTACATGGCGATGCAGTACGGAGTCTTTGCGGCCAATTATCCGCTGACCGAAGACGACTTCGAGGGCCAGCAGCTTCCCGGCCCGCTGCGCGCGCAGACCGCGCGGCTGTTCGGCCTGACGATCGCGCCGCCGAGGCTGCAGCAGATCCGCAACGAGCGCCGACCCGGCAGCCGCTACGCCTCTCTCGCGCAATG
>JBQGDL010000082.1:0-49205 GCA_052039045.1 Steroidobacteraceae bacterium | reverse complement strand
GGAGTCCTCTCTCGCGGCGATAATTGGCTCCGAGCCATTTTCCGAGCCATTTTCTGGGGAGTTTGCAAGGGCTGGGACTTGCGCGGATACTCCGCGCGCCGTCACAGATCGCGGATTGCCAGACATGTCAGACAGTTACCTGTTCACGTCCGAGTCGGTCTCGGAGGGGCACCCGGACAAGCTCGCGGATCAGATCTCCGATGCAGTGCTCGACGCCATGCTCGCGCAGGACAAGCGCGCGCGCGTCGCGTGTGAAACGCTGGTCAAGACCGGTGTCGCGATCGTTGCGGGCGAGGTCACCACCGAGGCCTGGGTCGATCTCGAGGAGCTCGTACGCGGCGTGATCACCGACATCGGCTACACCTCGTCCGATGTCGGCTTCGACGGCCGCACCTGCGGCGTGATGAACATCATCGGCAAGCAGTCCCCCGACATCGCGATGGGCGTCGATCGCAAGGATCCCGAGGAGCAGGGCGCCGGAGACCAGGGGTTGATGTTCGGTTACGCGAGCAACGAGACCGAATCGCTGATGCCGGCTCCGATCTGCTTCGCGCACCGGCTGGTCGAGCGCCAGGCCGAGGTGCGCCGCAGCGGGCTGCTGCCGTGGTTGCGGCCGGACGCGAAATCGCAGGTGACCTGCCGCTATGTCAAGGGTCGCGTGGTGGGGCTGGATGCGGTGGTGCTCTCGACGCAGCACGCTCCGGAGGTCAAGCAGCCCGATCTGCGCGAGGCGGTGATGGAGCTCATCGTCAAGCACGTCCTGCCGCGGGAGTGGATCTCGGCCGACACCAGGTTCCACATCAATCCGACCGGCAACTTCGTGATCGGCGGGCCGGTAGGTGACTGCGGCCTCACCGGCCGCAAGATCATCGTCGACACCTACGGCGGGATGGCCCGGCACGGCGGCGGGGCGTTCTCCGGCAAGGATCCTTCCAAAGTCGACCGCTCGGCTGCCTATGCGGCGCGTTACGTGGCGAAGAACATCGTCGCCGCAGGGCTTGCCGATCGCTGCGAGATCCAGGTTTCCTACGCGATTGGCGTGGCGCAGCCGACCTCGATCAGCGTGCAGAGCTTCGGCACGGCGAAGGTGCCGGAGGAGAAGCTCGAGAAGCTGGTGCGGACGCATTTCGACCTGCGTCCGTACGGCATCGTGAAGATGCTGGATCTGGTGCACCCCATGTACCGCCCAACCGCGGCTTACGGGCATTTCGGCCGCACCCCCGCGCAGATGACTTATTCGTGGAAGGAGACCGTGGGCGGCAAACGCATCGCGAAGAGCGAGACTTTCACCGCCTTCACCTGGGAAAAGACCGACCGGGCCGAGGCGCTGCGCAGCGACGTGTAGAAAATGGGGACGTTGTCCATTTCCAGAAAATGAAGAATGTCTCCACTTGCCTGGACCGGCGGTGCCCGTTCAGGCAAGATTCGCCTCTGTCCTGAGGAGCGCTGCAACGGGCTTAAGCCCGCCAGGCTCAGGCTTGGGTCAACCCAACGGCGCTCGCTCAACCCGCATGACGGGCTGGCGAGCGAACCCCTGAGGAACGCCTCCCGCCCCGTCATCGCCATCGAGAGGATGGAACGATGAACGCCGTCATTTCCCCCGCCGATCGTAAGGACTTCGTGGTCGCGGACCTGTCGCTCGCCGACTGGGGTCGTCGCGAGATGGCGATCGCCGAGACCGAGATGCCCGGCCTCATGGCGATTCGTGCCGAGCACGCCCCCGCAAAGCCGCTCAAGGGCGCTCGCATCGCGGGCTCGCTGCACATGACGATCCAGACCGCGATGCTGATCGAAACGCTCAAGGCGCTCGGCGCCGAGGTGCGCTGGGCCTCGTGCAACGTGTTCTCGACGCAGGACCATGCCGCCGCGGCGATCGCGGCCAGTGGCACACCGGTGTTCGCCTACAAGGGCGAATCGCTCGACGAATACTGGGAGTTCACGCACCGCATCTTCGAGTGGCCGGACGGCCGCCACGCAAACATGATCCTCGACGACGGCGGCGACGCGACGCTGCTGCTGATGCTCGGCAGCCGCGCCGAGCAGGACGCCTCGGTGATCGCCACGCCCGCCAGCGACGAGGAGACTGCGCTGTTCGGCGCGATCCGGCGCCGGCTCGAGTCGCAGCCGGGCTGGTACTCGACGCGGCTCGCACAGATCAGGGGCGTCACCGAGGAAACCACCACCGGCGTCAAGCGGCTGTATCAGTCGGCCGCCGACGGCCGCCTGCCCTTTCCGGCGATCAACGTCAACGACTCGGTGACCAAGTCGAAGTTCGACAACCTGTACGGCTGCCGCGAATCGCTGGTCGATGCGATCAAGCGCGCGACCGACGTGATGATTGCCGGCAAGATCGCGGTGGTGTGCGGCTACGGCGACGTCGGCAAGGGCTCCGCGGAGAGCCTGCGCGCGCTCTCGGCGCAGGTGTGGGTGACGGAGATCGACCCGATCTGCGCGCTGCAGGCCGCCATGGAGGGGTTCCGCGTCGTGACCATGGACGAGGCCTGCGAGCGCGGCGACATCTTCGTCACCGCCACCGGCAACGTCAGCGTGATCACGCACGAGCACATGCGCCGGATGAAGCATCAGGCGATCGTCTGCAACATCGGCCACTTCGACAGCGAGATCGACGTCGCGTCGCTGAGGCAGTACCGCTGGGAACAGATCAAGCCGCAGGTCGATCACGTGATCTTCCCGGACGGCAAGCGGCTGATCCTGCTCGCCGAGGGCCGGCTGGTGAATCTCGGCTGCGGCACGGGGCACCCCTCGTTCGTGATGTCGAATTCCTTCACCAATCAGGTGCTGGCGCAGATCGAGCTGTTCCAGCACGGCGCGAAGTACGACAAGCAGGTGTATGTGCTGCCGAAGCAGCTCGACGAAAAGGTGGCGCGGCTGCACCTCGAGCGCATCGGCGCTAAGCTCACGCAGCTCACGCCGCAACAGGCGGCCTACATCGGCGTCGATGCCGATGGGCCCTTCAAGCCGGAGCACTACAAGTACTGAAGCGCCGTTTTCCTACCGCTTGCGGACGAGCGTCAGACCGTCCGCGACGGGCAGCATGGCGAGGTCGATGCGCCCGTCGCGGTGCAGCTGCTCGTTCAGCAGGCGCAACGCCGCCGTCTCGGAGTCGGTTTCACGGGGATCGGCGACCTTCCCGGACCAGAACGTGTTGTCGATGGCCAGCAAACCGCCGGGCCGCAGCAGGGCCAGGATGCGCTCATAGTAGGTCGGGTAGCGCTCCTTGTCGGCATCGAGAAACGCGAAGTCGAAGCTGCCGGCGTCACCCTGGGCGAGCAGTGCATCGAGCGTCACGAGCGCGGGGGCGAGCCGCAGGTCGATCTTGTGCGCCACGCCCGCGCGCTGCCAGTAGCGGCGCGCGACCGCGGTCCACTCCTCGCTGACGTCGCAGGCCACGAGGCATCCGTCCTCGGGCAACGCGAGCGCGGTGACGAGCGACGAGTAGCCGGTAAACACGCCGAGCTCGAGGCAGCGCCGCGCTCCGATAAGCCGGACCAGCAGCGCCATGAACTGGCCCTGCTCCGGCGCGATCTGCAGCTGGACGTTCTCCGGGTCGCGGGCCGTCTCGGCGCGCAGCTCGCCGAGCAAGGCGGGCTCGCGCAGCGATACCGCCAGCAGGTACTCGTAGAGCGAATCCGTGAGCGGGATCGAGCGATTGGACATATGGCCGCCTCCTGCGCCGTGTGTGCATTATTTTCCGGTTCCGCGCCGGCCCGGAAATGGAAATAATGGGCCACTTGCAGCGGGAACGCGCCGATATGGACGAAACGCCAAACCGCCACCGACTGGTGCAGTTTACGGACACGCACCTGCTGGCCGATCCTCAGGGAACGATGCGCGGCGTGCGGCCCCTGCCGGCGCTGCAGGCCTGCATAGCCGACGCGCGCCGGCGATTCCTGCCGGCTGACGCGATCCTCGTCACGGGGGACCTCGTCCAGGACGAACCCCAGGGCTACGGCTTCCTGGAGCTCGCGCTCTCCCCTCTCGATGCGCCGGTCCTCCTGATCCCCGGCAATCACGATCTGCCGGACGAGCTCGCACGGCGCCTGGCGCATCCGCCGTTCCAGATCGGCGGCAGTTTCGCGCTCGGCAGCTGGGTCATCGTGCTCCTCGATACCTGGTTCGCAGAATCTGCCGACGGCGAGGGGCGGCTGGGACCGGAGCGGCTCGAGGCGCTGGACCGCGCGCTCGGCGAGCACGCCGCGCGCCACGTGCTGGTGTGCCTGCACCATCCGCCGATGGCGATGGGCGGCGGCCTTGACGCGCTCGGCCTCGTCGACGGCGCACGGTGCATGTCGATCATCGAGCGACATCGCAACGTGCGTGCTGTGTGCTGGGGACACGCGCACCAGGCTTTCGACGTCTTCCGCAACGGCGTGCGCTTCATGTGTACGCCGGCGACCTGCATGCAGTTCAAGCCGCAGTCGGAAGAGATTCTGATCGATGATCGCCCGCCCGGGTATCGCGTGATCGAGCTCGGGGCCAACGGGGGGTTGAGCTCCGAAGTGGTCTGGCTCGAGGGTTATCGCGGATGAGCCATTGCTTCCGTGCCGGCGGCGCGCTGCTGACCGCGCTGCTCGCATTGCCCGCTTCCGCCGCCGAGCGTCACGTGCTGTGGACGATCGACGGCGAGCGCAACACGGTCTACCTCCTCGGATCGTTGCACGTGCTGCGTGCCAAGGACGGTCCGTTGCCCGCCGTGGCCGACGCTGCCTACGCCGACGCCGAGCGGGTGGTGATGGAGATCGACATGGACGACGCTCTCGCAGACCCCGTGTCGCTCGCGGGTGCGATGCAACGCTGGGCGCTGCTGCCCGACGGCACGAGTCTGCGCGGCGTGCTCGGCGACGACTACGCGCGGGTCGCGGAGCGAACGCGCGCCGCGGGGCTCGACCTCGCACTGCTCGACCGGTTTGCGCCCTGGTTCGTCGCCGTCACGCTGCTGCAGATCGAGCTGGCGAACCGCGGCTTCACTCCGGAGCTCGGCGTCGAGCAGACGCTCACGCGCCGCGCGGTCGCGGACGGCAAGCCGATCACCGGTCTCGAGACACCCGACGAGCAGTTCGGCGCGATCGGCGGGCTGCCCCTGCCACAGCAGAAGCGCATGCTGCTCATGACGCTGGAGGAGACCGCGCAGCTCGACACCGAGATCGACGCGCTGCTCGCCGCTTGGCGCGGCGGCGACGTCGAGGCGCTCGGAAAAGCGCTCTCCGCCGAGTACGACGATTTCCCGGAGCTTTACGGCCCGCTCACCGAGAACCGCAACCGCGCCTGGGTGCCCCAGCTCGTGGCGATGCTCGATGATGACGACGATTACCTGGTCGTCGTGGGCGCGCTGCACCTCGTCGGCCGCAACAGCGTGATCGATCTGCTCGAGCAGAGCGGTTTCGACGTCGAGCAGCAGTAGTTTGCTTGTCTCCGGGGCGCTGCGTAGACTCGCGCGCAAGGAGATGGCATTCCTCCTCGAACCGCCGCGTCATCGCGGCTGATGATGTCTACGCGTGATCCGCAACGGAGAGGCGTAGGCTCGCCCAGCGCCTGCCCGGCCCTCCCTGGAGGACAGGTGCATGTGGAGATCGATTGTCGCGGTCGGCGTGGGCGCCAGCCTGGGAGCGTTGCTGCGCTGGTGGCTTGGCAGCCAGCTCAACCATTTCTTCCCGACGATTCCGCCCGGCACACTGGCCGCAAATCTGGTCGGCGGCTACGTCATCGGGATCGCGATCGCATTCTTCGCGCAGTCTTCCCTGGCGCCGGAATGGCGCCTGCTGGTCATCACCGGTTTTTGCGGGGGCCTCACGACTTACTCGACTTATTCGGCGGAGCTCGTCACGCTGCTGCAGCAGGGTCGCGTCTTGTGGGCGCTCGGAGCGGCAGCGACACACCTCGTCGGTTCGGTCGTTATGACGGTGGCCGGTATCGGCACGGTTACGGTGCTCAAGGGATGAGTGAGGTTTCGATGGAAGGCTCATTTCTCAGACTCTACGTCCACGAGGGTCAGCTGCATCACGGTCGGCCGCTCTGGGAGTGGCTCCTCGAGTCGGCAAACCGGCTCGGCATCCGCGGCGGGTCCGCATTTCGCGCCATGGCGGGCTTCGGCCGGCATCATGTGTTGCGCGAGGCGCATTTCTTCGAGCTGGCGGGCACGCTGACCGTCGAAGTCGAGTTCATCGTCACGGAGGAGGAAGCACGACAGCTTCTGCAGCTCCTGCGCAGCGAGAGGGTGCGGCTGTTCTACGCACAGCTGCCGGCGCGGTTCGGCGTGATCAACCCGGACCCCTCGGATCCGCCAGCGCCGGCGGAGGCTCAATCGCGATAGCAGTCCGATCACGATGGCACGCGGCGAAACCAGCGCACGTTGCGGAGGCAGTGAGTGAGCCTGTACAGCGAGGCATGCAGGTACATACCGGGCGGCGTGAACTCCCCGGTGCGCGCGTTTCGCGGCGTCGGCGGGGAACCGGTGTTCATCGCTCGCGCACAGGGCGGATACGTCTGGGCGGCGGACGGGCGACGGTTCATCGACTACGTCGGCTCCTGGGGTCCGATGATCCTCGGGCACGCCGACCCGGCCGTCATCCGTGCCGTGCAGGAACGGGCCGCGGACGGGCTGTCGTTCGGCGCGCCAACCGAAATCGAGACCCGGCTTGCGCGGCGGATCTGCGAGCTCGTGCCGTCGATCGAGCTGGTGCGGATGGTGAGCTCCGGCACCGAGGCGACGATGAGCGCGATCCGCCTCGCCCGCGCGCACACGCGCCGCGACCGGATCGTGAAGTTCGAAGGTTGCTACCACGGCCATTCGGACTCGCTGCTCGTCAAGGCGGGCTCCGGCGCCCTGACGCTGGGCGTGCCGACCTCGCCGGGCGTGCCGGCGGAGCTCGCCGCGCACACGGTGACTCTCGCTTACAACGACACGGCGCAACTGCGCGCCGCGTTTGCCGACATCGGGCCCACCGTCGCGTGCGCGATCGTCGAGCCGGTCGCCGGCAACATGAATTGCATCCCGCCCGCACCCGGATTCCTGGAAGCGCTGCGCGACGAATGCACGCGCCACGGCGCGCTGCTCGTGTTCGACGAGGTGATGACCGGCTTTCGCGTCGCGCTCGGCGGGGCGCAGGCCCTGTACGGCATCCGTCCCGATCTGACGACGCTCGGCAAGATCGTCGGCGGCGGCATGCCGGTCGGCGCCTTCGGCGGGCGCCGCGACATCATGCAGAGCATCGCGCCGCTCGGGCCCGTCTACCAGGCGGGCACACTGTCCGGAAACCCGGTCACCATGGCGGCGGGGCTGGCCACGCTCGAGCGTCTGGCAGAGCCCGGCTTCCACGCGCGCCTGCTCGCCGCGACGGAGCGGCTCGTCGAGGGTCTGCGAGATGCGGCGACGCGTGCCGGCGTCGCCTTCACGACCAACCATGTCTGCGGCATGTTCGGACTGTTCTTCACCGACGCGGCCCGCGTCGCCTCCTACGCGCAGGCCACGGCGTGCGACGTCGAGCGCTTCCGGCGCTTCTTCCACGGCATGCTCGACGAAGGCATCTATCTCGCGCCCTCGGCGTTCGAAGCGGGCTTCGTGTCCGCAGCACACACCGACGAGCTGATCGATGCGACCGTCACGGCCGCCGCGCGGGTATTCGCGCGACTCTAGCGCGGCGCAGGCTCGGCGGTGCCCCGCTGTAATGCCGCCGGTCCCTCGCCGTCGCGTCGCTGGCTGCTCGCCGTCGCTCGGCCCGGGCGCCTCGTGGCCGTGTCCACGATTGATCCGTAATCGTGGTCAGCGGCTGGCCATACACCGCCGCCCGAGCGAGGGCAAGCGTGAGCCTACGGGCAGCGGGCCGCGTCGAGCGTCTCCCGATAGGCGTCGAGGATGCGGCGTGCGACGTTATCGACGTGATACTGCGACAGGTCGAGCGCGAGCCGAGTGCGCGGCCGCGCGTGCGCGCGGCGCAGCGCCTGCGCGAGCGCCGCGACGTCATCGGGCGTCACGAGCTCCAGCGGGAAGCGTCGCGCGATGTCGCGCGGCCCAGCCACGTCGGTCGCCACCACCGGCGTGCCGGCATCAAGCGCCTCGATGATCACGCGGCCGAAGGGCTCGCGGCGCGACGGGCTGACGAACAGATCGAAGGCCTGGAAGCAGAGCTTCGCATCCGGACGGTAGCCCGTGAAGCGGACGTTCGGCCCGGCGAGCCCGCGCAGCCTCTTGAGCTCGCGCCCGTCGCCCACGATCACGAGCTTCGAGTCCGGCAGCCGCGCCTCCGCGAAAGCACGGATCAGCACGTCGAATCCCTTGCCCGGCACGATCCGGCCGACGCCGCCGATCACGAAATCGGCGTCCGACGCGCCCAGCTCGGCACGCAGCCCGCGCACGCGCTCCGGCCCGAGCCGCGGTTCGGGCACGAGTGAGTTCGGGATGAGGAAACGGCGTCCGCGGTAGTGCGCCGGGATCGTGGCGAGCTGCCACTCGGTCATGCAGATGATGCCGTCGGCGCGCAGATAGTGCGGCCCGTTGATCGAGATGTGCACGGTGCAGAGGTGCACAGCCGACGGGCGGATCTGCGCCACGTAGCGCGTGCCGCGCCGCAGATGCGTGTGCACGACGTCGGGCCGCCAGCGCCGCACGACTCCGCGCAGCGTCGCCCTCGTGAACCAGAGCGGCGGCACGTCGATCAGCTCGACGCCCGGGTCCAGGTGATCGCGGATGCTCGCCCCGCCTTTGGCCCGGTCGTCGCGCCGCAGGACGAGCGCGACATCGTGCCGTGCGCACAGCGCGTTGCAGGACTCGGCCGCGGCGCGCTCCGAGCCCGCGAAGCCGCGCGAGAGGATGACCTGCATGATGCGCAGACGCGAGCGGTCCGCCGGCACCGTCGCCGGAGCCTGCGACGCGGGCGGTGCAACGGCGCCGCTCAGAATCCGACTCTCACTTCGAGCATCGCGCCGCCGGGAAGCGGCTGCATCGCGACACTCGCATCGCCCGGTCCGCTGCCGAGAAACGCATCGTTGACGAAGGAGCCGATGAAATTGCCGAGTGCGACCGAGAACAGCGTGTCCGATGGAAAGTGATAGCCGGCCTCGATCCGCGCCCAGGACGTGCCGACGGTGAGTGCCGCGAGACCCGCGTCGAGCGTGCGGCGAGTCGCGGCGCCGATCGGCATGAAGCGCAGGTTGCGCGACGCGAGCCGCGTGTGCACGGCCGAGCTCGAGGTGTGGCCGGAGGGGAAGCTTTCGTCGTCCTCGCCGTTGGGGCGATCGCGGTCCACGGTGGTCTTGAGTCCGCGCGTGATCGCCACGGTCGACGCCACCGCAGCCGCCGAGACGAGTCCGCCCTTCGCCTTGGCGACGAGCCACTGCCCGGGGTCGTCGCCGCCGGGCGTGGCGAGGATCGTCGCCCAGTGCGCCAGCACCGACGCATCGCGCAGATCGTCGCTCCAGCGTTCCGCGTCCGCCTGCGAGCCGAATACGGGCGTGTGCTCGCGGGCCCAGTCGGAGATCCGCTCGTCCCAGTCGTCGATCTGCACGACCACCGCGCCCGCGAGCGGCGCCCATACGTACGGATCGCGGGCCGCGCCGACCGCGGCATCGCGGATCCGCGTCATGCCAGGGCGCCAGGTCGCATCGGCGCCCCAGATGCGACCGTCGGGCAGCGTCCCGCAGCCTGCGAGGATCGCAGAGGCGGCCAGGATTGCGATTGCCGCGGCCCTGTGCACCGCTCAGGCTCCGGGACCCCAGTATCCGAAGCGCCGGCGCAGCTCCAGCGCGCGCAGCCGCGTCGACCAGGGCTTCGGTGCAAGCCGGCCAAGCTCGCCCGCGAGCAGCGCCCCGGTGGCGGCGAGCACGCGCTCGGAAGAACGCCCGTCGCGCCAGGGATGAATCTCGTCCGCGTACGCCGCGAGCGCCGCGTTGAGTTGCGCGTCCGGGGCAAAGGCGCGCTCGAGCATCGCCGGCAGCTGCGCGGGATCGGTAAAGTCCAGCATATGCGGCCTCGGCGCCTTGTTGCGGAAGGTGACCACGGGCTTGCGCTGCACGACGAACTCCGAGACCACCGAAGTCGTGTCGGCAACCAGCACGTCGGCAGCGCGCTCCGCGGCGATCAGCTCCTCCGGCTCGACGAAGCGCGCATCGGCGCCGGAGAGCGCGCGGTAGCGCGCGACGATCCCGGCCGGGCACTTCGGATGCAGCGTGAGCAGCCAGTAGCGCTCGCCACGCGCGATCTCGGCGGCGATGCCTGCGTGCAGGTGCGGCGCCGCGCTCAGGCGCTCGGTGAAGGTCGACGCAAACAGCACCACCGGGCGTTCGCCGGCCGCCTCGCGCAGACGGGCGGCGCGGCCGCCGTCGTCGCGGAACAACGGGTCGAGCTTCGGCCAGCCGGTTTCGACCACGGCGAAATGACCGGCGCGCGCGGCCAGCGCCTTGAACGGCGCCGTCGTGGCCGGGCCCTGTGTGCAGTACAGATCGAACACGCCGCGGATGCGGAAGTGCCCGCGCGTGTCGCTGCGTTTCTCGACGTTGAAGCCGTGGAAGAGCTGGACCTTCGCGCCGCCGATGAACGACGGTACCCAGTTCACCGCGCTGAACACCGCCCGTGGCTTGAGCGCCACCGCCTCGGAGAGCTCCACCATCCGGGTCCGCGCGTCGAGCGCGAGCCCGGCTGCGCCCCCGAAGAACCAGGCATACGCGGCGTGTCCTGCGGCGTGCAGCGCGTCGGCCATCGGCTGCAGGATCGGAAGCGCGTAGCGTTCGTTGCCGAACAGCAGGTACGCGCCCATTGCCCTAGCGGCCGAGACCGTGGCGGGCCATGTACTCGGCGGCAAGCGCCCGCGACGGCGGATGGACGATCATCTCGTAAAGCCGCAAGCGTTTGTAGACGGCGTAGCTTGCGGCCACATGCGCCACTGCGTAGCCGCGCGCACCGTCGAGAAAGGCGAGCCGCAGCACGTAGTCCTTGAAGAAGGCTGCGAAGTACACGAACGGGCACGCCCAGATGCGCGGCTTGCGGCCGCGCTCCAGCCAGTCCTGCGCCTTGAGCTCCGAGTAGCGCAGCACTTTCACGTAGCGGTGCACGAGCGTGGGGTTGTGATAGTGGACGAACGGCGCATGGAACCTGAGCGGCTTGCCATCGAAGCGCAACGCTTCGTGCACGCGTGCATCCGTCCAGCGCGCGCGGGCGCGGTGGTAGAAGCGCCCGACGCGCTCGCCCGCCATCGGGCGGTACCAGCGCATCGGCGTCCCCATGTACGACATCGAACGTTTGAGCTCCGCGCCGGACGCCTGCGATTCGAGGATCGCCGGCAGACGTCTTTCGAACTCCCGGGCCAGCTCCGGGGTCATGCACTCGTCGGCGTCGAGAAACAGGATCCAGTCGTGCGCGGCCTGGGTCGCCGCAAAATTGCGCTGCGGGCCGAAGCCGAGCCAGGGCTGCTGCACGACCCGCGCGCCGCACGACTCGGCGATCCGTACGGTCTCATCGGTGCTGCATGAATCGATGACCAGCTTCTCAGCGGCGAACGGCACGCTGTCCAGGCAACGGGCGATGTTGTGCGCCTCGTTGTAGGTGATCACGAGCAGCGTGATCGGAAACGCTTGCGCCTGCGCGGTCATGCGTCGCGAGTGTTCAAGCGCGCGTGATCTCGAACATTGGGCGCAAGTAGCGCAACCGCTCGAGCGGATCGTCGAGCTCGAGACAATGCTGCTTGTGCTCGGGCGGCACGGGCAGGAGCTCGGCGAGCCGTCCCGAGACCCAGCTTGCGTCGTCCGGGCGCCGCTCGCGCGCGGAGTGAGGCTCGCCCATCTGGTCGAGCGCAACATCGAGCGCCGGCAGCAGCTCCATGAATTCGCCCGGCAGCTCGACCTGCGGATCGTCGGGCAACCAGTCGACGTCGGCGAGATTGAGTCCGTCGCGCGCGCGGCGCCGGGAAAGGATACGGAAGCGGCGCTCGCCGACCGCGTGGATGCCGAGCAGACCGTCCGGCTGCTGCGAGAAGTCGATGATCCGCGCGTAGGTGCCGACGTCGCTGGTGCGCACGGGGCCGCCCGCCTCGACCCCCTCGAGGATCAGCACGATGCCGAAACCGCTGCCGGTGCGCATGCAATGGCGCACCAGATCGATGTAGCGGGCTTCGAAGATCCGCAGCGGCAGCGAGCCGCCCGGAAAGAGGACGGTATTGAGCGGGAACAGGGCGATCTCGCCGCTCATCCGCTCCCCGGCGCGGCCCTCGCCCGCAGCGCGGCGAGCAGCCGCTCGTGAAGGCCGCCAAACGAGCCATTGCTCATCAGCACCAGTTGATCCCCAGGCCGGGCTTCGTCCACGAGCGCAGCCGTGAGCCGCTCGAGGTCGGTCTGTACGACCGCCGCGGCACCGAGCGGCTGCATCGCCTCGGCGACGTCCCAGCGTACCTCAGGCGATTGGTAGACGAAGACCCGGTCCGCGGCGCGCAGCGAATCCGCCAGTGCAGCCTTGTGGGCGCCGAGCTTCATGGTGTTGGAGCGCGGCTCGAGCACGGCGATGACCCGGCCGTTCAGCTGGCGACGGCGCACGCCGTCGAGCGTGTTGCTGATCGCGGTCGGGTGGTGCGCGAAATCGTCGTAGACCCGCACCCCGTCGATCTCGCCCCTGAGCTCGAGTCGGCGTCGCACGCCGCCGAAGCGCGCCAGCGCGTCGAGCGCCACCCGCTCGTCGACGCCGGCATGACGCGCGGCGACGAAGGCCGCGAGCGCGTTCTCGGCATTGTGCCGTCCGAACATCCGCCAGTCGATGGCGCCCACCGTCCGCGCGCCCTGGCGGATCTCGAGGTGTCCGTAGCTGGCATCGCCGCCGCGCAGCTCCCAGTCCGCCGCCGGCGGCGGGTCCACCGAGTACCGCTCGACGGGCGTCCAGCAGCCCATGTCGAGCACCTCGGCGAGATGGCGATCGCGTGCGTTGACGACGAGCCGGCCGTTACCCGGCATGGTGCGCAGCAGCAGGTGGAACTGCCGCTGGATGGCGGCGATATCCGGGTAGATGTCCGCGTGGTCGTGCTCGAGGTTGTGCAGGACTGCCGTGCGCGGCCGGTAGTGCACGAACTTGGCGCGCTTGTCGAAGAACGCCGTGTCGTACTCGTCGGCCTCGACCACGAAATGTCGGCCCCCGCCCAGGCGTGCGCTGACGTGAAAGTCGACCGGAACGCCGCCGATCAGGAATCCAGGATCGAGTCCCGCCTGGTCGAGGATCCAGGCGAGCAGACTCGTGGTGGTGGTCTTGCCGTGAGTGCCGGCGACGGCCAGCACCCAGCGGCCGGCGAGCACGTTGCGCTTGAGCCAGGCCGGCCCCGATTCGTACGGACGGCCGCTGTCGAGGATCGCCTCGACCAGCGGATTGCCGCGCGACAGCACGTTGCCGATCAGAAACACGTCCGGCGCGAGCGCGAGCTGGTCGGCCTCGTAGCCCTCGATGAGCTGGATGCCGAGCGCCTCGAGTTGCGTGCTCATCGGCGGATAGACGTTGCGGTCGCAGCCGGTGACGCGGTGACCGGCGGCGCGCGCGAGCGCCGCGATCCCGCCCATGAAGGTGCCGCAGATGCCGAGTATGTGGAGGTGCATGGCGGAGTCAGCCCGGTGACCGCATCACCCCGGCCAGCACCTGCAACACCACGATGTACGTGGTTGCGATTGCCGAGCCGGTGAGCAGATTCGATTCGGTGGCCTGCTGGATGATCCGGCCGACCACGAGGATGAAGGCGATCACGAGCCCGAGCGCGAGGAATCGCAGCCAGGCCGGCGGATCGGCGGCCAGGCCGGCTCCCACCAGCAGCACCATCGGCACCGAGATCGCAAGTCCGAGCAGCGCCGAGCAGCCGAGCACGGCCGATGTGGTCTGGGCCCAGCGCTCGCTGCGCCCGAAGAGCTTCATCACGAGCCACAACCCGCCCATCAGCAGCAGCGGATCGATGACCAGGTACAGCAGCAGCTCGGCGGCGGACACCTTGATCAGCGCGATCTGCAGCAGATTCGTGAGCTCGTAGGCCATCAGCGTCAGCACGACCAGCAGTCCGGAGTTCGGCAGATCCTGCGGGCCGCGCCGCCAGAGTACGATGTCGAGGAAGACCTTGAGGAACTGCTGCACGATCGAAGCGGGGGACCTTAGGGTTGCCCGGATTCTACACGCAGGCCCGACCGTCAATGCGCGACGCCACGCTCATTACCACGCCTGAGCAGCTCTCCGCGGCAGTTTTCCGCATGCATGGCGCCACGCGACTCGCCATCGACACCGAGTTCATGCGCGAGCGCACCTACTATCCGCAGCTCTGCCTGGTGCAGATCGCGACCGACGCCGACTGCGTCCTCATCGACACGCTGAGCGGGCTCGACCTGCGCGAGCTGCACGAAGTGCTCGCGGCGCCCGAGCGGGTCAAGGTCCTGCATGCCGCGCGCCAGGACCTCGAGGTGCTGTACCTCGCCGGCGGACGCGTGCCGCTGCCGGTGTTCGACACACAGCTCGCGGCGGCGATGCTCGGACTCGCGCCGCAGATCGGCTATGCCGAGCTCGTCGCCCGCCAGCTGGGGCACTCGATCGACAAGGGGCAGACGCGCACAGACTGGTCGCGCCGTCCGCTGACGCCCGAGCAGCTCGCCTACGCCGCCGACGACGTGCATCACCTGCTCGAGCTGCACGCCTCGCTCACCGAGGCGCTGAATGCGCGCGGGCGCTCGCACTGGCTCGCCGAGGACGCGGCCGGCTTCGCCGACGAGACGCTCTACCGGACGCGGCCCGCCGACGCTTGGCGCCGATTGAAGGGCATCGGCCGGCTCAAACCCGCGGCACGCACCGTGGCGCGCGACCTCGCGCGCTGGCGCGAGGAGCGCGCGATCGCCGCGGACAAGCCGCGCGGCTGGATCCTCACTGACGAGGCATTGCTCGGGCTGGCCGCCGCGATGCCACGCAGCCTCGAGGAGCTGGCAGTCCTGCGTGCCCTGCCGCCCGGCGTGGTACGCAGGCGCGGCGAGGAACTGCTGGCGCTGATCGCCGCCGCTGCATCGTCGGGTGAGGTGCCGCCGGAATCGTCCGGCCGCCGGCTCGACGGCGGCGAGGTGGCGCTGGTCGCGCGGCTCTGCGAGGAGGTCCGAACGGAAGCCGCACGCCTGGGAATCAGCCCGGAGCTCCTGGCCACACGACGCGAGATCGAGGCGCTGGTGCTGGGGCGCGCGGATCCTGCCATGCTGCAAGGCTGGCGCCGAGGCGCGATCGGCGAGCGGCTGCTCGCGGTTGCGGGCAGGCCGGGCGCTCAGGCTACGTCGGCGGCGCGGAGGAACTCCGAGTAGACCTGCTCGGCGGGCTTGCCGGCATCGACGACCTTGAGCAACCCGCGCGCACGGTAATGGTCGATGAGCGGCCGCGTATCGCGCTCGTAGACGCGCAACCGACGCTCGATGACATCCTCTCGGTCGTCGTCGCGCTGCACGAGCAGCGGACTCGCCTCGCAGTCGTCGCAGCGGTCGCCTTTCGTCGAAGGCGCGGTATAGATGTTGAAGACCTTGCCGCAGCTCGGGCAGCTGCGCCGGCCGGTGAGGCGCTTGAAGAGCACCGCCGGATCGACTTCCATCAGCACCACGGTGTCGATCGGCTGGCCGAGCTCCGCGAGCAGCGCGTCGAGCGCTGCGGCCTGCGCGACGTTGCGCGGATAACCGTCGAGGATGAAACCGGCCGCGGCGTCCGGGCGTCCGAGCCGCTCGCGGATCAGCCCGAGCACGATCTCGTCGGAAACCAGCTCGCCTGCATCCATGGCAGCCTTGGCGCGCCGGCCGAGGTCCGTGCCACGCTTGACCGCGTCGCGCAGCAGGTCGCCGGACGAAACCTGCGGGACGCCCCTTTCGTCGCGCAGCCGCTGGGCGAGTGTGCCCTTGCCGGAACCGGGTGCGCCGAGCAGTACGAGTCGCATTCTTGAGTTGAGTCCAGGTCGATCGAAAGGCGGGCACCCTACCGGAAAATGGGGACATTCTCCATTTCCGGCTCGTTGCCGGATGCGTCCGGGGGCCGGTCGTCCGGAAAGGGAGAATGTCCCCATGATCGATTTCGCGGCTATGATTTCCTGATGAAAACACGAGCCAGAAACGCCTTTTACGCCCAGTCCGGCGGTGTCACTGCCGTCATCAACGCCTCGGCCTGCGGGGTCATCGAGACGGCGCGCCGCCACAAGACGCGCATCGGCCGGGTCTACGCCGGCCGGCACGGGATCATCGGGGCCCTCACCGAGGACCTGATCGACACCAGCCGCGAGAGCGCCGCGGCGATCCGGGCGCTCAGGCACACGCCGTCCGGCGCGTTCGGCTCGGCGCGCTACAAGCTGAAGAAGTACGAGGACAACCCGGCGCAGTACGAGCGCCTGATCGAGGTGTTCAGGGCGCACGACATCGGATTCTTCTTCTACAACGGCGGCGGCGACTCGGCCGACACCTGTCTCAAGGTGTCGATGCTGGGTGCGAAGCTCGGCTACCCGATCCAGGCCATCCACGTGCCGAAGACGGTCGACAACGACCTGGCCGTGACCGACTGCTGCCCGGGCTTCGGATCCGTGGCGAAGTACGTGGCGGTGTCGATCCGCGAGGCGGGTTTCGACGTCGCGTCGATGGCCAAGACCTCGACCAAGGTGTTCATCATGGAGGTGATGGGCCGGCACGCGGGCTGGATCGCGGCGGCAGGAGGCCTCGCGGCCGAGAAGGCCGGCGACGCGCCGCACGCCATCCTGTTCCCCGAGATCCGCTTCGACGAGGAGCGGTTCTGCGCGCGCGTGAAGGAATGCGTGGAGAAATACGGTTACTGCGCGGTGGTGGTCTCCGAGGGCGTGCGCAATGCCGAAGGCAAGTTCCTCTCCGACGCCGGACTGCGCGACGCGTTCGGTCACGCGCAGCTCGGCGGCGTCGCGCCGGTGATCGCCCAGCTCGTGAAGGACAAGCTGGGGTACAAGTACCACTGGGCGGTAGCCGACTACCTGCAGCGCGCCGCGCGCCACATCGCCTCGAAGGTGGACGTCGAGCAGGCCTATGCCGTGGGTCGGGCGGCGGTCGAGCTCGCACTCAAGGGTCACAACTCGGTGATGCCGACCATCGTGCGCACCTCAGATCGCCCGTATCGCTGGAAGATCGGCATCGCGAAGCTCGAGGAAATCGCCAACCAGGAGAAGATGCTGCCACGCGACTACATCACGCCGGACGGTTTCCACATCACTGCAAAGGGTCGCCGCTACCTCGCGCCGCTGATCCGCGGGGAGGATTACCCGCCGTACAAGGACGGTTTGCCGCAGTACGTGGTGCTGCGCAATGCGCCCGTGCGCCGCAGGTTGCCGGCGGGGTTTGCGGTCTGATCAGGGCGCCCCGCCCGAGCCGATGCCGCGTGCCGCGAGCGCGGCCCAGGCCTCGTCGGCGTCCGCGGCGAAGTGAAACAGCTCCGCGTCCTGAGCATCGATCATGCCCCGTTCCAGCAGGGCGCCGAAGTCGACCACCGACTGCCAGTAGTCCCGGTCGACGAGCACCGTCGGGATAGCGGGAGCCTTGCCGGTCTGCTGCAGCGTCAGGATCTCGAACAGCTCGTCGAGCGTGCCGAATCCCCCGGGGAACACCACGAGCGCTTTGGCGCGCACCGCGAGGTGCATCTTGCGCATGGCGAAATAGTGGAAGCGGAATGTGAGCTCGGGCGTCGAGAAGGCGTTCGGCTCCTGCTCGTGCGGCAGCGAGATGTTGAAGCCGATCGATGGGGCGCCCGCGTCGCTGGCGCCGCGGTTTGCGGCCTCCATGATGCCCGGGCCGCCGCCTGTCGCGATCACATGGTCGCGGTGGCCGTCGTCGGAGCAGATCGCTCCGCCGCGCTCGGAGGCGATGCGACCGAAGCGGCGTGCCTCGCGGTACCACGACCCGCGCCGGCCGGCGTCGTCCTCGCGTGCGCGAGCCGTGCCGAAGACGACGATCGTGGATCTGATGCGCCAATTGCGCAGCGTCTCCTCCGGCTTCGCATACTCGAGCAGGAAACGAACCCCGCGCATGGAATCCCCGAGGATGAATTCCTGGTCGAGTGCGGCCAGTCGGTACGACGGCGCAGCGGTCTGCGCGCTGTTCCCCGGAATCGTTGCAGGTTCGGACGACATGCCGTGCAGGATAGCGTCAATCACGACCGCACTCCCCGCGGCAGGCCGGCGGACGCCCGCTTTGTGGTATAGTCTCGCGCCTTTTTTGCGGCGCAGCGGGGCACAGAAGCCCGCGCCAACCGCCGGACAGGCAAAGAAATACGTAGACGGGAGCTCCACCATGACCACTGATCTCGCGCTGTGGCTCGCGATCGGCGCGGGCGTGATTGCGATCCTGTACGGGATCGTCTCCGCACGCTGGATCATCGCCCAGCCCGCGGGCAACACCCGCATGCAGGAAATCGCCGCAGCGATTCAGCAGGGCGCACGCGCCTATCTGAACCGGCAGTACTCCACGATCGCGATCGTCGGGCTCATCCTGTTCGTGGTCATCGGCTTTGCGCTCGACTGGGCGACCGCGGGCGGATTCGCCATCGGCGCAATCCTCTCCGGTCTCGCGGGCTACATCGGCATGAACGTTTCGGTGCGCGCCAATGTGCGCACGGCGCACGCGGCGAGCGTGGGTCTCGATCCTGCGCTGCAGGTGGCATTCCGCGGCGGCGCGATCACCGGGATGCTCGTCGTGGGCCTGGGGCTGCTCGGCGTTGCCACGTATTACGCCCTGATGCTGCAGGTCACCGGCGACGCCGACCGCGCGCTGCACTCGCTGGTGGGGCTCGCCTTCGGCGGGTCGCTGATCTCGATCTTCGCGCGACTCGGCGGCGGCATTTTCACCAAGGGCGCCGACGTCGGGGCCGACCTCGTGGGCAAGGTCGAAGCCGGCATTCCCGAGGACGATCCGCGCAATCCCGCCGTGATCGCCGACAACGTCGGCGACAACGTCGGCGACTGCGCCGGCATGGCCGCCGACCTCTTCGAGACCTACGCCGTGACCGTGGTCGCGACGATGCTGCTCGCCGGTCTGACGATGCAGCACCTCGGCATCAATGCCGTTCTCTACCCTCTGGTGCTAGGCGCGGTATCGATCGTCGCCTCGATCGTGGGCACCTTCTTCGTCAAGGCGCGCGACGGCGGCAAGATCATGAACGCGCTCTACCGCGGCATCATCGTCTCGGGCGTGATCGCGGCGATCGCCTTCTACTTCGTCACGACTTACATGATGGGCGCCGAGTCGACCAACCTGTTCTTCTGCGCGCTGATCGGGCTCGCGCTGACGGCGGCGATGATCTGGATCACCGAGTACTACACCGCAACCGAGTACCAGCCGGTGCGGCACATCGCCGCGGCCTCGCAGACCGGGCACGGCACCAACGTCATCGCGGGCCTCGCGGTGTCGATGAAGTCGACCGCGCTGCCGGTGCTGGCGATCTGTGTGGCGATCTGGGCCGCGTTCCAGCTCGAGGGGCTGTACGGTATCGCGATCGCCGCAACCGCGATGCTGTCGATGACCGGCATGATCGTGGCGCTCGACGCTTACGGCCCGATCACCGACAACGGCGGCGGTATCGCCGAGATGTCCGGGCTGCCGAAGGACGTGCGCCGCATCACCGACGCTCTGGATGCGGTCGGCAACACGACCAAGGCGGTCACCAAGGGCTATGCGATCGGCTCGGCCGGTCTCGCCGCTCTGGTGCTGTTCGCCGACTACACGCACAACCTCGAGATCGAAGGCAAGCTGCAGCAGTTCTCGCTCGCCGACCCCGCGGTGATCATCGGGCTGTTCATCGGCGGCCTGGTGCCGTATCTCTTCGGTGCCATGGCGATGGAGGCCGTCGGCCGCGCCGCGGGCTCGGTCGTGGTCGAGGTACGAAGGCAGTTCAAGGAGATCAAGGGGATCATGGAGGGGACGGCCAAGCCGGACTACTCCAAAGCCGTCGACATGCTCACGCGCGCGGCGATCCGCGAGATGATCGTTCCCTCGCTGCTGCCGATCCTGATTCCGGTGATCGTCGGCTTCGGCATGAACTGGCTGCTCGGACCCGGCGCCGGCATTCGCGCGCTGGGCGGCGTGCTGATCGGCACGATCGTTACGGGACTCTTCGTCGCGATCTCGATGTGCACCGGCGGCGGCGCCTGGGACAACGCCAAGAAGTACGTCGAGGAGGGCAACTTCGGCGGCAAGGGCTCCGAGACGCACAAGGCCGCGGTGACCGGCGACACCGTCGGCGACCCCTACAAGGACACCGCGGGCCCGGCGATCAACCCACTCATCAAGATCATCAACATCGTCGCGCTGCTGCTGGTGCCGCTGCTCTGACAGACACACAGTGATGGACGACAGGGGCGCCTTTACGACATTCGATGTTTGACCGGGAGCATCGGCGGGGTAGTCTCCCGGCGCGACACTCTTGATCGCCGGTGGACGCATGTCACCCTCGCCCGCCCTGCCGTCCGAGCAGGATCTCATCCAGCGCGCGCTGCAACTGGCCCGCCAGGGCAAGCCGGAGCAGGCCGAAAGTGCGCTTCACGACGCGCTGCGGGGAAATCCCGATTGGCTGGACGCACGCGCGCTGCTCGGCGCGCTCGCCTTCCGGCAGCACCGCTACGAGGAGGCCGTTGCCGCGTACGGGCTCTGCGCGCGTGCGCGCCCGAGGAACGCCTCCTTCCAGTGCAATCTCGGCATTGCAAAGGAAAGGGCTGGCGATCTGCCCGGAGCGATAGACGCGTACCTGGCCGCCTGTCGCTTCAAGCCCCGGAACTGGCGGTTCGCGTTATATGCCGGTGCGGCGCTTGAAGCCGCAGGGCGTCGCGATGAAGCGGCGGTGGTTTTTTCCCTCGGCAACGACGCCGATCCGGCCATGCGCGCCGCCAGGAACAACCCCGCGCTGGATCCCGAAATTCGGAGAAGATCGGCCATTGCCGATCGCGTGATGCGCGAACATCTCTCCCGTCTGCATGCGCGCGCCGTCGACGAATGCGAGCGCCGCGCCATGGCCGCAAGCGGCGTCAGGCCGGACCTCGCACGGGTTCGCAACGCGATCTGGACGCAGACGCATGACCGTCCGTTCAGATTCCGGACCCCGAAGCAAGAACCCAGCATCTTCTATATGCCCGACCTGGAGGCGCGTTCTGTCACCCCGCGCGAGCGACTACCCTGGGCCGCCCGGATCGAAGCGGCCGCCGGCGAAATCCGCGGCGAGTATCTGGCTGCGCTCGCAGCTGACGTCGCTATGGCGCCTTACGTAGATGCAGGCGAGAAGTCGCCCGCGTGGCAGGAATTGCGCGGCAATCTCGACTGGTCGGCGCTGCACCTCTACAAGGGGGCGCAGGAAACGCCACTGCTGAGCCACTTCCCGAAGACGCTGCAGGCGCTCGAGGCGGCCGATGTCGTGCGCGTCGAAGGTGGCAAGCCGATCGAAATGTTCTTCTCGAGAATGAAACCCGGCGCCCACATACCGCCGCACTTCGGCGCCGCGAACAACCGGCTGACGGTTCACCTTCCGCTGATCGTACCGGCGGGCTGCTCGATCCGGGTCGGTGACGAGATCCACACGTGGCGCGAAGGCGAGCTGTTCGCATTCGACGACAGTTTCGAGCACGAGGCCTGGAACAGGTCGGACAGGGACCGCGTGGTACTCATCTTCGAATCTCATCATCCCGATCTCAGCGCGGCAGAACGCGCTGCCATAGAGCACGCGTTCGAGTCGCGCGGCCGCTGGCTGAAGGAGCGGCGGCTGCCCCTGCTGTAGGTGTTTTCGACTCCTCAGTCGTTCTCCAGGGAGGCGGGATCGGTAGAGGTCCGACTCCCAGCCACCGGGCCGACGCACGCATACGAAATCGACGCCGAAGCGGCCCAGCACGCCCGGAATGTCGCGCTGAAGCAGGACAGATGGGCAGTCGCGACATCGCCGATCGCCTCGCGGATGCGCGCGAGCAGGCGCGGCCGCTCGAGAATCTTCTTCGTCAACGTGATCGGTGACGCGTCATGAGCGGACAACAGGACGAGCCGACGACGCGCGTGCTGGTGCGGAACGCCCGGCAGAAGGTCATGGGGCGCGACGGGCGGATCCACGTTCGGGCCGCCTGCGCGGCTTTCGCCCGCGTGCTTTCAGCGGCGGCTCGAGCATCAGGAGGGCGAGCAGCGCTGCGCGCTCCGCAAGGCGGTCGAGATAGACGAACTCGTGACTCTCGTGGGCGCCGCCGCCGACCGCGCCGAGTCCACCGAGTGTCGGCGTGAAGGGACTCGTGGTATTCCCATCCGAGCCTCCACCCGCCGCACCGTTCCTGAGATCGATGCCAAGCAGCTGAGCGAGCGCGCGGGCGGATTCCCACAACAGACGATTAGGTTCCGTGCGTTCGAGCGGTGGCCGCGCGATGCTCCCCTGGACCTCGATCTCCGTGCCGGGCGTTTCCGCCGTGAGGGAGCGAATGCGACTCTCGATGCGATCGGCATCTGCCTGGGTGGGCACGCGCACGTCCACCAGCGCTGTGGGCTCCGGCGCGATTGCGTCGGGGCGCAGCCCGCCATCCACCATCCCGACGTTCACGGTGATGCCGCGGCTGGCGTCGTTCATGGCGGACAGCCTCTGGACGACGTTGGACAGTTCGAGAATCGCTTTGGCCCCTGCACTGGGCTCGAGGCCAGCATGCGCAGCCTGACTTCGAATCCGCACAATGAACTTGCCCACACCTTTGCGGGCGGTCTTGAGGCGACCTTCCGGACCGAGAGCAGGTTCCAGGATGAGCGCACGGTCCGCCCCACGGGCAAGCCGCCGGATATGGCGCGTCGATTCGGGGCTGCCGATTTCCTCATCGGAATTGATGAAGACGATGGGCCGCACGACGGGTGTCAGGCTCAGAGCATTCAGCGCTTTGAGCGCGAAGACGAGCTGCGCGAGGCCGGCCTTGGTGTCATATATGCCCGGTCCCTGGAGCCTGCCGTCGGTCGCCTTGAGGGGCATCGTCCGCAGCGTATGTTCGGGCCAGACTGTGTCGCAGTGTCCGATGAGAAGCTGGTAACCGCGGCAGCGCCGGCGCAGGGCCGGTCGCGCCAACAGGTGACCGGCCGTGGCGCGTCCGGCGAGACGCCTGACGCGGTAGCCGAGCTCCTCGAGCGCATTGCCGAGATGCTCGAGCACATCGGCGTGCAGCGCAGGGTCGAGCGACGGAGACTCTGCGGCGACCAGCTTCGACGCGAAGGCAGCGAGTTCCTCCCGGTGGACCTCCAGCCAGCGCGAAATCCGCTGTGACCGGGCGGTAGCCGCGCTCGAAATCATCGCTTGAAGCCGGCTGGAAACGGGAAGGAGAAGCTTTCGCTGACCCGCGCGGTGCGGCCCGGGTGCAGGTATGCGAGCAACGGCGATCCGTGGATGAGCTCGTTATCGTCGAGCGCTTCATCGCGCAGGTACTCCATGTCGGCATACGCCGCAGCGATCTTGCCGATGATCACGCTGTTGCTGCCGAGATTCTCGACCAGGCGATCGAGCCGGCACTCCAGGTGCAGATAGGCGTCGCGCAGCAGCACACCATCGACGACCTGCGCCTCGAAGAGCGGCAACGCGGCCAGCTCCGCCTTGGTACCGTCGTCGCAGCGGGGCGCGGCGCTGAGGCTCGCAAGGATGAGCTGGGTCGGCTTCGGGTAGCTGACCGTGAACACCCGCGTGCGGAGGATGTTCTGATACGTGCGATGGCGCGGTGTGCACACGAAGCCGAAGTAGTCCTCCCAGCTCATCGGAAAGGCGAGGTGTTTCGGCGCCAGATCGGCGACGCGACCCAGATCGCGCGTCCCCACGATGACCAGCGGGTTCAAAGTGAAGACACGCTCCCAGATACCCGAACTCGGAGACAACGTGGCAAGCGAGTCGGGCAGAGTCGTGCTCATACGCTCATTTCCTCGCCGCACTTCGCCAGGATTCGGGTTCGTCAATACGTAAACATCGTCCGTTGGCACTCCTTCCACCATCCGCAGAACTGCCAACGGGATGCGCACTAATGCCTATTGCATGCGCGGCGTGGGACCGGGCGATCATGAGCGTGGAGGCGCAATGAAACGCACGCGGCAAATTGTCGGGTTTATGACGCCGTTCCCCTACTCGATCGACGTCGATGCACCGCTCTCGGAGGCTCGAGCCTTCATGCAGCGTCATCGCATTCGGCACTTACCCGTTACGGCGCACAGCGCGATCGTGGGCATCGTCACCGACCGCGATATCAAGCTGGTGCTGGGTCCGGACTTCGCCTATCCGCCGGAGAATGAGCTCAGGGTCCGCGACGTGTGTGTGGAAGACCCGTACGTCGTGCCTGCCACCACGTCGGTCGCGGTCGTGGCGGACACGATGGCGAAACGACATATCGGTTCCGCCATCGTCACGAAGAGGGGGAGCCTCGTGGGCATATTCACCTCCACGGACGCCTGCCGCGCGCTCGCGCGGCTCCTCGGGCCCGAGCGCCCTCGCGGCTCCCCGGCCAGGATCAAGCGGGGGCGTCGCGCCGCCTAGGGCTCCGACGCCTGGTGCGCGACCCGCTCGGCCGTCTGCTCTTCCTCAGCTGCCTGCTCTTCTTCGTACCCCTGCGGGAGGTGATGCGCGATGCCCTTGTGACACTCGATGCACGTTTCACCAGCCTTGAATCCCCGCTCGTGCCGCCGCGCGGAGACGCGTTCCTGTTTCTCGGGATCCATGTGCTCGAACTCGTGGCAGTTGCGGCACTCACGCGAATCGGTCGCTTTCATCGACTGCCACACGCGCTCGGCCCTCGCCCGACGCTCGGCCTCGAATTTCTCGCGCGTTGAGATCGTGCCCGCGAGCTTGTGATAGAGCTCGTTGGTCGCCTGGACCTTGCGCACGAGCTTCGGACCGTAATCGTGCGGCACGTGACAATCGGGACAACTGGCGCGCACGCCGGTGCGGTTCGAATAGTGGATCGTCTCCTTGTATTCGGGAAGGATGAAAGCTCGCATCTCGTGACAGGATGTGCAGAAAGTCTCCGTATTGCTCGCTTCGACCGCCCAGTTGAATCCGCCCCAGAACAGGATGCCGGCGACGAACATCAGCAGGCTGCCGACCGGAATTCCTAGGAGCCAGCGACTGCGCGGCCGGCGCCACAGACGTGACCACAGGCTGTCATCCGGGCCGGTTGGTTGATTCACGTTCTCCTCCCCCAGGCGGCTTCGGCCGGACTCATCGTCGGACACGTGCGGCTACTGCATGCTGGCGTAATAGTGGGCAACAGCCTCGATGTCCGCGTCGCTCCACTTGGCCAACTTCTCGGCCATCTTCTCGCTTTGCTCGCGCTCGCCTTTCCTGAAATCGGCGAAGGCTTGTTGCAGGTACTTGAGATGCTGGCCAGCGACAATGCTCGCGTCGTCCGCCGGCTCCCGGCCGCCGTCGGTGTGACACTTGGCGCAGTCACGCGCATGCAGCTTCTTGCCCTCAGCAGCCTTCTGCGCATCGAAAGCCTGCTTCGCCGGAACAAAGCTCTGAGCAGCGAAATGGTTCGCGACAGCCTCGATGTCGCCGGCGCTCAGCTTGGCAGCGATGGCGCACATGTCCGTTTCGGCTCGCGACGTATCGCCGTGGCGGTACTTCGACTTGCGGCAGGGCCGCGCCTTCTCCTGGTAGGCCAGCAGGTAGTCCCCTTGGACCGGAGCGGAGATACCGGCAATCGTCGGTACGTCGTCCTCCTGACTCACGCCATTCTTTCCGTGACAACCCTCGCAGTCCTCAACTATGGTCTTGATGTCCGCCGCCGCGGTCTGAATCGAGAGCGCGAAAGCGACCGCGAGCACGCCGCCGGTCGCACGGTGAGACGCACACATGATTTACCTCCGTGGTGGTTGCTGACAGGGCACGCGCGTGCTGCACGCGGCAGCCCCCCGCCGCTATGCAGGTTACCAGTGTAGCTGATCGCACCGTTCGTGCGAGGCGCAGGTTTGGCTTCACGCAGGTTTGGCTTCAACCCCGGGCCATCGCCCGAATTCTCGGTTTCCGGCGATCTGGGCTGGGAGTGGAGCCCCGAAGCGGCAGCGCCGGGCAGCTAGATCCGCGACCGCGGCGGGCGCGTTCGGCCTACCTGACTGTGAGCGAGCGGATCGCATATCATCGCGCTCCGCGCATTGCAGTGCAGCGCGAGTGACCGGGAGGCGCAAGTCGTGTTCGAAGCAGGGTTCGTGATTCGCGGCTCGCGCCGCTTGCTGTGCGTCGCGCTGGCCGCCGTCGTCCTGTTCGCACCGGCGATGGCTGGTGCACCTCAGGTGAAGACCCAGGCGCCCGGCTTCTACCGCATGATGCTCGGGCAATTCGAGATCACTGTGCTCTCCGACGGGACGTTCAACCTGAACCTCAAGCAGCTCCTGACCAACACCACGCCGGACAAGATCGACGCCGCGCTCGCGCGCGCCTTCCTGACGGACCCGCTCGAGACCTCGGTCAACGGCTTTCTCGTCAACACCGGAACGAAGCTCGTGCTGATCGACACCGGCGCCGGCACGCTTTTCGGTCCCACCGTCGGCAAGCTGGTCACCAATCTCCGGGCGTCCGGGAACACACCCGAGCAAGTCGACGAAATCTACATCACGCACCTGCACGGCGATCACGTCGGCGGGCTGATGGACGGCGAGCGCAGAGCGTTCCCGAACGCCACGGTGCGTTGCGACAGGCACGACGCCGAGCACTGGCTGAGCCAGGCGCAGATGGACGCAGCGCCCGAGGCGAGGCGCGACGCCTACAAAGGCGCCATGGCATCGATCAATCCGTACGCCGCCGCGGGTCGGTTCGAGACTTTCGAGGGTGACATCGAGCTCACGCCCGGCATACGCGCCGTCGCAGCGCACGGTCACACACCGGGGCACACGATCTATCTGATCGAAAGCGCGGGCCAGCGGCTCGTGCTCTGGGGAGACCTGATGCACGTCGCGGCCGTGCAGTTCCCGGAACCCTCCGTGACCATCCGTTTCGACTCGGACTCGGACGCGGCCGCGGCGCAGCGGCTCAAGCACTTCGCCGATGCCGCCACGCAGGGGATCTGGGTCGGGGCGGCCCACCTGTCTTTTCCCGGAATCGGTCATCTGCGCCGTGAAACTGCCGGCTACGTCTTCGTTCCGGCGGACTACACGGCGCTGCGCTGACGGATGCGACGAGGCCGGCGCCCCGGATGATGGCCTACTTCTTCGTGTAGGTGATCTCCATCATCTTCATTTCCTTGCCGTCGCGACCCGGCGCGTACATCTCGAAGACCTCGGTCGTCGGGCTCGTCCAGCGCGTCGTCATCCGTGCCGTCACCGGTGCCTTCTTGAGCGCGTCGTTCCAGGTACCGGTGAACTTGCAGGCGTGGCTCGCGTCGCAGCTGCCCTCGCTCACCATCAGGCCGGTGGACATGCTGTCGTTCCACGTCGACCAGTACTTCCCGGTGACGTTGTCGTAGCCCAGCATGCCGTGACCGGTAAAGGCCGCGCCCATCATCGTGGAGCTGACCTGCTCGACCCGCACGCGCCCGTCGAGCGCCATCGCGCGCGTCGCCGTGCCGGTCTCTTCCATGGGCGGTGCGCCCGGCTCCATCCAGCTTCGGACCTTGATGTCGTAGCTGCCCGCGGTCGCGGCCAGCGCCTTATGCTCCGCGCCCGGCGTGCCGGCCTTCGAGTACGCCTCCATCTCCGCCTCCTGCTCGGGTGTCAGCTGGGGCTGACCCTCCTGCGCGAGTGCACACGTCAGGACCAGCATTCCACATACGGCCGAGAGCGTTCTCACCGTCCGGAACATGATTCCACCTCCCACTGGAAATTCGCTCGCCTCTGATGGCGCGCTGGAGTATAGCCCCGGTCTCCATTGGCCTCACAACATAATCCACCGAGCACGACGAATCGCGACGCGCAGTTCGCGATGCCGAACTGGCGAGAGATGTAGACAGCGTCCAGGTCGATATTCGGTGGTACCACAACCGTGCGTCGGTAAGTAAAATCGGTGGTGGCTCGCATAACGACAAGAGCACCAGCAAATCCGGGGAATCCGAATGTCGAGACCTGTCGCGCGCGCGTGGGGCGCCGCTTCCTGCGCGCTGCTGCTTGCACTCGTCGGCTGCAGCGGCGGAGGTGGTTCGGACGGGGGCTCGGGGCCGCCCACGGTCACGCTCTCGGCGAGTGAGACCACCGTAAATGAGGGACAGTCAGTGCAACTGACTTGGTCGTCGACGAACGCGTCGAGTTGTACGGCTTCGGGCGGCTGGTCCGGAAGCCGGGGAACTTCAGGGTCTGTGTCGTCGGGCCCGGTGTTCGCCACGACGGACTTCAACCTCTCGTGCAGGGGGTCCGGTGGCACGGCCGAGTCGACAGTGAGGGTGACCCTCCGGCCGATCCCGCAGATAGAGTTGTCGCTCTCGCCCAGCGTCGTCCGGATGGGCGGCACTTCGACGCTCGGATGGTCCGTCGAACATGCGACAAGCTGCACCGCATCGGGCGGCTGGTCCGGTGATCGAGCCGTAACCGGATCGGAAGTGGTCGGTCCTGTGTCCCAAGACACTGAGTATGTTCTGGAGTGTTCCGGTGACGGCGGCGTTGCGTCGAACGAAGCGCTTCTGGTGTTTCGGGAGGGCGTGAACATGCCGCCGCAGGCCAGCGCGGGGCCTGACCAGACCGTAATCGCCACGAGCACGGTTCACCTGAGCGCCGAGGACACCGTCGATGACAATGGGGGGTGGACGCTGCGCTGGCAACAGACGGCGGGGCCGGATGTCGAGCTGAGCGACCCCACTAGCCTCACGCCGAGCTTTGTCGCCCCACTGGTGACCGTCGATACCGTCCTCACGTTCCTGTTCACGATAACCGATGACGAAGGGGCAATCGGCACGGACAGCGTGGACATTACCGTTCAGCCGATTCCAGACACCGTGACGATCTCCGGCAACATTAACCATGGCGCAATAGTGCACGGCAGTCTCGGCACCGGCCTGAACTATTCCAGCCAGGGCTTCGCCACCATGCACGCCGAGGTTCTCGTCGAAGCGATCGATGCCACGACACAGCAGGTGCTGGCCAGCGGGCGGTTCGCGGGCGAATACGAGCTCGTAGTGCCGAGCCAGCGGGAGGTTGCGATCCGTGTTACCGCGGCAATGGTCCGGCGGGCTCCGCGGCCATTGCCGCACTGGCGGGTAGTCGTCCGCGACTTGGATGATGCCGGCAATCCGCTCGGGCCGGCCTACTCCTTCAGTTCGCCCGCCTTCAACAGCGGCCCGGGTGGGACGCATGATGTCAACATCCCGTCCGGTTGGAGCAACAGCGGGCAGCTCATAGGTCCGCGCGATGCGGCGCCCTTTGCGATCCTCGAAGCCGTCGTCCAGGGCATCGATCTGGTGCTCGAAGTGGATCCCAGTGCCGACTTCCCCGATCTCACGATCGATTGGGGACCGGACAACGTCGGCGGACAAACCTTCTACACCAGCGACCCGGGTGGATCGAATCGTCGCATCGTGCTGTCCGGCGAGCGTGACGTTGATACGGACGAATACGATCCGCACGTGATCCTGCACGAGTTCGGCCATTATCTGGACGACTCCTTTGCGCGGCTGGACAGCATCGGAGGCCCGCACGGGTTCGGCGACCTGCTCGACCTGAGGGTTGCGTTCAGCGAAGGCCTTGCGACGGCCTTGGGCGCCATCGCGTTGGGAGACCCGTACTATCGCGACAGTTTCGGACCTACTCAGGGCGACGAGGGCTACTTCGACCTCGAGTTCGACGAGCAGCTCGCCGAAGGCTGGTATAGCGAGGCTTCGACTTGGGAAATCGTCTGGGACCTGAAGGACCATACTTCCGATCAAGGCGACGACGTTACGATCGGCTTCGCGCCGATCTGGCAGGTTTTGACGGGTCCGCAGCGCGAGACGGACGCGCTCGCCAGCATCTTCAGCTTCGCGACCGCCCTGAAGACCGGCCTCGAGGAGGTGCGCCCCGATGTTGCGGCCGCGATTGCGGCCCTCTTGTCCAACGAGCAGGTCGAGGGCCCGACGATCGACATCTTCGGCAGCACCGAGACGAACGACGCCGCCTCGGCGGACGTCCTGCCCATCTACACTCCCGTCCAGTTGGGCCAGACGCGGCAGGTGCGCAGCACCAATGAATTCGGGATCTTCAACAAGCTGTCAAACGACCGGTTCCTGCTCTTGAGCCTCGCTGCACCCGCGAACGTGCGCTTCAGGGTCTCCGCCGACACCGGCCGCGACGCCGACATCCTGATCTTCCGCAGGGGGATCTTCGTCGGCCCCGCGAACCTTGGACCGGCGAACGAGGATTTCACCCTGGACCTGGAGGCCGGCGACTACGTGCTCGATGTTTACGACTGCGGCAATGCGGATTGCAATGATGACGTACCGCCGGCGCCCACGGACATCACGGTCACGGTCAGCGCGAACTGAAGCGGGCAGCAAGGGGACACCATGTCGGGCATGCATGCAGTCGCACTTTCAGCGCTGATCGCCACACTCGCCGCGGGCTGCGGCAGCGCCGCGCTTTCGCCGCCCGCGCAGGGAGCAAACGCCGAGACGGCCATCGAGCAGATGTCGCTGGCGCGACCCGCCTCCGGCAAGATCGGCGCGCCGGTCGACGTGCGGTACGAGTTCGAGGGCTCCCCGGCCCCGAATCGGCCGGCGGCGCTGAACCTCGCCGTCGTTGCGCGGGTGCCGGGACGCAACCTACGCGTGGAGTTTCCCGCCACGAGCGGGATCGACATCCAGGGCGAGACCGCGCCGCTCAGCGTGCAGAAGGCGGATCCCGCCGGCGTGCTGCGCCGCCGCGTGGTCGTAACGCCCTTGTCCGCTACGGCCACCGAGGTCCGCGTGATGGTCTCGATGGATGCTGGCAGCGGGCGCTATTTCGGCATTCACGTGATTCCGCTGGCAGCTCCCCCGGCATCCAAGCGGCAACCCCGCTAACATGGCGCAGGCGGAATGAGGCTGACCGGATGCTGAAGTGGAAGCTGATGCTGAGCACGCTGCCCATCGTCTTTGCGATGGCGGCATTCAAATTGCTGCTGGACGTGGTGTTTCAGTTCCGCGGGCTGGTCCCGTTCTCGGACGTCGGCGTGATCCTTACGGCCTGCGTGTTCCTGATAGGCTTCCTGCTGGCGGGAACGATGGCCGACTACAAGGAGAGCGAACGGCTGCCCGCGGAGATCGCCGCCACGCTCGAGACCATCGAGGAGATCTTCGCTCTCGCGGCGATCAACCGGCCGGGTCTCAGGCTGGCGGCGTTGCGCGGCAGCGTGCTCGAGCTGACGGATGCGATCAAGGACTGGCTCGTGCAACGGCACGGCACCGACGTCTACGCCGCGCTGTCCCGCATGGGCGATGTGATCGGCTGGCTCGAGCGCGAGGGCGCGGGCCCCTACGCGTCGCGCGCCGTTCCGCAGCTCATGACGGTGCGCCGAACCGTCGCACGCATCGACGTGATCGCCCGCACCGGCTTCCTGCCGCCGGCGTACGCGCTGCTCGAGGTGCTGGTCGTGATGGTGATCGGCCTGATGCTGATCGCTGAGTTCAGCAGCAGGCTCGTCGAAGTCCTGATCGTGCCGTTCGTGACGCTGGTGAACGTCTACATGCTGCGGCTGATCCGCGACATCGACAACCCCTTCGAATATTCGCCGGACGGCAGGCAGACCGGGCGCGCCGAGGTCGAACTGTGGCCGATCGACGAGTATCGCGCGCGGCTCGCAGCCCGCGTCGATGCAGCGGCCGAGCCGGCCGCGTCGCGGTCGACGGAGCTCCACGCCGCGCGACAGTCCGCGGCGAGCTAACCACGGGCCCCGGTCTCAGCCCGCCAGGCTGCGCAGCCGCAGCGTACGGCTCCCGGCGTCACTGTTGACGAGTCGCTCGAGCAGCTCCGTCACCTTCTCGGGCGGCATCGGTTTGCTGAGCAGATAGCCCTGCACCTCCTTGCAGTGCTGATCCTGCAGGTGCAGCAGCTGGTTGAAATCCTCCACGCCTTCCGCGACCACGTCGAGCCCCAGCGCGCGGGCCATCGACAGGATCGCCGCCACGAGCGTTGCCGGCCGCCCCGTGCCGTCCACTCCCTGGACGAAGGACCGGTCGATCTTCAGCCGGTTCACCGGAAAGTCGTTCAGCCGGCCGAGGCTCGAATAGCCGATGCCGAAATCGTCGATCGCCACCGAGACGCCGAGCGCGCGCAGCTCCATCAGCAACCGGTTGGTCCACTCCTCGTTCTTCATCAGCAGGGACTCGGTGATTTCCAACTCGAGCGTCCTCGGCTTGAGCCCCGTGTCCCTGAGCACGTCGGCCACGAGAGCCGCGAAGTTCGGTTGCGTGAACTGAAGGCAGGATACGTTCACCGCGATGCGCATGTCCGGAAGCCCGCTTTCCTGCCAGATCCGCGCCTGGGTACAGGCGCTGCGCAGCACCCATTCCCCGATCGGAAGGATGACGCCGATCTCCTCGGCGACCGGAATGAACTCGTCCGGAGTCACCGCTCCGAGCTCGGAGTTGGTCCAGCGCAGCAGCGCTTCGACACCGGAGATCCTGCCGGTGCTCAGATCGAACTGCGGCTGGTAGTGCAGGGAGAACTCGTTCCTCTCGAGCGCCGTCTGCAGCAGCGCCTCGAGCCTGAGGCGGCTCTGCGCACCCGCTTGCATGCTCTCGTCGTAGAAGGCGTAGTGCCCGGGACCGCGCCGCCGCGCGCCGTTCATCGCAATGCTCGCGTGGCGCAGCAACGCGTCGTCGTCCTGACTGTCGGTCGGAAAGATCGCGATCCCGACGCTGGCCGTCACCGACAGCGCCCGGTTGGCGAGCGGCGTCGGTGCGATGAGGGGCTTGGTGAGCCGCTCTGCGACCGCCGCCGCGTGCTTCGGCCCGCCAATGGCGTGCAGCAGCACCATGAACTGGTCGCCGCCGATCCGCGCGACGTCGTCGCCGGCCGCGAGCCGCAGACGCGCCGTCGAGACGATGTCGTCGCGACGCAGCGACTCGCGTATCTGCCGCGCCACGAGCTGCAGCAGCTCGTCACCGGCCACCAGCCCGAGCGCGTCGTTGATGCGGCGGAAGTTGTCCAGGTCGACGTGCAGCACCGCGAGTTTGTGCCCGTGTGCCGCCGCGGCCTGTACGGCGCTCTTCAGATGCGCGATGAAGCGCGAGCGCCCAGGCAGGCCGGTCAGCAGGTCGAAATCCGTCGTCTGCGGCGCCGCCGGGAGGGCTCCTGCACGCCGCTCGCCGAGCGCAAGGGCGAGCTGGCGGACCTCGTGCGGATGAAACGGCTTCTGCAGGTAGAAGAGCCGGTCCGGCGGCGGCACGCGGCGGCCGATCTCGGCGGGATCGACGTCCGAGTACGCCGTGCAGATCACGATCTGGATCTGAGGGTCGATCTCACGGATGCGCTCCGCGGCCCATGCGCCGTCCGGCCCCGGCGGCATCCGCATGTCGAGAAACGCGACCGCAATGGGATTGCCGGCCCCCTGCGCCTGGCAGACCGCCTCCACGGCGACCTCGGCGCCGTTGCACACAACCGGTTCGAACGAATGCGCCGCGGATCCGACCGACCGCGATTGTGACCTGCCGCCGCCGGACGCGAACAGCCGCGCACGCAGGTCGTCGATGGCGGCCCGGTCGTTGCTCGGCACGGAGTCGCTCAGGACCTGGCGATACGCGAGCAGGATGTCCGGATCGTCGTCGGCGACGAGGACGCGGATCGGTTGCCGTTGATTGTCTGCTGCCATATGGGTTCTCACGCAGCCCGCGCGACGCGGTCACGTTCTCCTGCGATCGGAATCACTACGAGGAAACTTGCGCCCTGCCCCGGTTCGCGATCTTCGGCCTTCAGGCTGCCGCCGAGCGCCTGCATCGCGTTCGCGCACCAGTGCAGACCGATGCCGGAGTTCGAGTCCAGCGACTTGGTGCTGAAGCCGCGCTCGAAGACCCGCGTCAGGTTTTCCGGCGCGATGCCGTCGCCGTCGTCGGTGAACCGCAGGCGCAGCTCGTCGCCGCAGACACCGACTGCCACGCCTCCGGAGACATGGAGATTGCCGTGTGTACGCCCGGCGTCGCGTACGGCCTCGGCGGCATTCTGGATCAGGTTCTGGAACACCTGTTGCAGCGTGGTGCGCGCCAGGCGAACTGGCCCGAGCGAGTGCAGGGATGGGTCGACATGGACGACCAGCAATGGCCGCAGCGCGACCGGCACGATCTCGATTGCGCGCCCGACAAGGTCGGGCAGCCGCACGGCCTCCACGACCGGCGCGGCGCGCGACGCGCGCAGCTGCTGCGCGAGCACCTGCTGGATGGTTTCCGCCTGGCGGGCGACGACATCCGACTCGTCGCGGGCCTGCCTGACCGTGCGGGCGAGCTCGCGTGAAGTCAGCCGCAGGAACTCCTCGAGCTCCCCGCGCCGGCCCCGCGCATCCGTCGGCTTCTCGAGCTCGGCGAGCGCCAGTGCCACGTCGTCGGCGGGCGCCTCGCGCAGCCTCTTCTGCAACGCTGCGAGCGTCACGCCGAGCGGCGTCATGGCGTTGCCTACGTTATGGAGCACGCCGCTCGCGAGCTGCGCGGCGCCGGCCTCGAAGGAATGGTCCACGAGCCGGCGGCGCGCGTCCTCGAGCTTGTCGACCATCCTGTCGAATTCACGCGCCAGGGTGCCGAGCTCGTCCGGCCGCTCGAGCGCAAGTCGCGCAGTGAGGTCATCATGCTCGGCGATCCGCACCGCGTGCCGGGTGATGCGGCTGACGGGGCGCAGGATCATCTGGCGAATCGCGAGGATCAGCGCGAACAGCACGACCACGCCGACCACCAGCAACGACAGCAGCGCAAAGCGCGTGGCGGCGACGCCCCTGGCCGTGATCGAGCGCGGCACGTCGATTCGAAGCACGAATGCCGGCGCCCCGTAGATGTCGCTCACGGGGCGGTATACCTCGTTCATCACCGCACGGCGCACCACGCGGGCTGCGTTTGATGCTGTGGGCGATGTCACCTGGTCTTGGGATGCGGAGCGGAGGACGCGCATCGTCAGCATGACCTGCGCCTGCTCTGCGAGCTGAGCCACTCGCTTGCCAACCAGCAGCCGCCCCATCAGCACCGCGCCGCGTTGCGGGCCGTTGCCGTTGCCGTCGAGGATCGGCGCCAGCGTGAGCAGCATCGGTCCATGCTCGGTGCGCACGACCCCCTGGTTGCGCACGCCCTGTGCGATCGAGGTCAGGAAAGGGTGCGACGGCTCGAGGCCCTCGGCTTCCAGAAACGCATAGCGCAGCGGCGCGTGAGACCCGGCATCGTAGCCCTGGCGCCACGCGTAGCGGCCTTCGCGATCGAGGAAGGCGACCAGCTCGATCCCCGCCGAGTTGAGGAACGAAGGGTTCATGTTGGTGTCGATGAACGCCTGGTTGCGATCCGCCATGAACTCGAAGGTGTCGATCCAGTTGCCCCAGTCGGCGCTGAAGGTCATGAGCTGGGTGAGCTCGCGGTCCAGCGCCCGGGTCACGCGCTCCATGTCGGTAGCGGCCGATTCGGCTTCGAGCGATTCGAAGCTGGGCAGGATCACCCGGCGCTGGATCGTGTAGTCGACGAAGCCGTACGCGGCAAACACGGCGCACAGCACGATCACGACCTTGCTGTAGAGCTTCACCCCTGTCCCGTCCCGGCGCGGCTCGAACCGCATCACGGATCGTAGGGCGGAGGCCGAGCGGGGATGGCGACGCAGCTCTCTTTCTGCCGGTCCCTGCCCCTTCGGTAACCGGCGCGGCTGTGACGGAGTCGACAGTTCGGGGACGCTGCCCTTTCCCGTGCCAGATGGCCCTGGTTGCCGGCGTGACGCCGGGAAAAGGGGAGCCTAGTTTGCGCCGCGCTCTGCCGCGATCCAGCCGGCAAGCTCGCGGACGTCGACGAGGCGGCGACCCTCGGCCGACTGACCGGCGACCAGATGCGCCGCCTCGGTCAGCGACGCGTCGTGCGCACCGCGGTCCGCGGGGCCTGCGGCGAGCGCGCTGACGTAGAGCGCGTACGCGAGGTCCTGCCGGAACGAGAGGCCGTCGGCGCCGGCCTTCTGCGCCTGGCGATAGTGCTGCAGCGCAGGTCGCAGGATCTCGCGCGCCTCTGCCGCCCGGGCCTGCTTCACCACGGCGTGAGCGAGCAGCGCGCGAGCGCGGCTGTTCTCGTCCTCGGGATCGGCGCCGGAGAAGAAGTCGGCCGGCAGCGCGAGCCGCTCGCGCGTTGCCGATTCGGCTTCGGCATAACGCCCCAGCCGGATGGCCGCCGCAGCGGCCGTGGTCAGCGTGAGCCTGAGGAAATTGCCGCGGATGATCGGGGCAGTCAAGTTCTCGGCCGGAAGTTCGAGCGGGCGGGCGGCGTCCGCGGCGGCGGTCGCACGCACGAAGGCGCCGCGGTTGTCACCGCCCAGCAGCTGCAATCGCGCGCGCCACGCGGGCTCGATGTACGACTCGAGCGCGCGAAAGAGGCTGTCCTCGGGTGTCACCGCGACGAACGCCTTGTGCATGCGCACCGCCGCCTCGAGCGATGCTTCGGCTTCGCCGTTCCGGCCGCCCCGTGCCTCGAGCGCCGCGAGACGGCCCGCTGTGAAGTTGAGCAGCGCCGCGACGCCGCCGGGCGCCCGCTCGTCCTGTTCCAGCGCCACCGCGGAGCGCAACACATCGGTGGCGTCCTGCACGCGACCTTGCTCGAGCAGGGTATCGGCCAGCTGATCCTTGCCGCGTACCCAATATGCCCAGGAGTTCAGATCCGCTGGGTTAAACGCGACGTAACGCTCCCCCGCCTGTTCGGCCTTGGCCGCATACTCGGCCGACGCCGCGTAGTCGTATCGCCGCGCCGCAAGTGTGCCGAGTACGTCGGCGGCCAGCGCGCGGTTGCCCATCGATCGCAGGTCGCCCGGGCGCTTCTCGAGCACCTTCTCGGCGAGCTCGTACACCTCCTGCTCGAGACGCGCAGCGTCCTCGAGTCGTCCGAGATTCACAGCGTGGCGGGCCTGCGAATCGCTGGTATCGGCGTAGATCGAGGTCGCCTCCAGATCGGAAAGGTCGAGCGCGCCCAGCCCGACCAGGATCCGGCGCGCCTCCTCGCAGCTTGCGATCGCGGTTTCCTTCGGCTGTCGGTGACTCAGATAGTTGAGTATGTCCGCGTAGACGAGTCGCACCTGGCGTGAGCTCTGCCCGGCCTCGACCAGGGGGCGCAGCAGGTCGGCAGCGTGCTGCAGATCGTCCTTCTGCGACATCGGCCCTCCGCCTGGACCGAGTGACGAGAACGGCGTGAACAGTGCCAGCGCCAGCCCGAGCGTCACCGGCTCGCTTTCATCGCCGTCGGCACGCAGTTTTTCGAAGAGCGACCGTGCCGCGGTGAGACTGCGGCCGCCCGCCTCCCGGTCGTCGCCGGCGAGAGTAGCTCCGGCCTCGCGAATCAGCGCCATGCCGTGGTAGATCCGGGTCTGGCGCGTCAGGAGCTCCACCGGCAGGCCGTCGTAATAGCTCACGGCCATGCGCGCGAGCTTGCCCATCGTCTCGATGCGGCCGGTCGGCTGAAGCTCGGCGTAGAAGTCCTCGATCAGGAACCCGACGAGCTTCTCGGCGTCGGACCGGGCCTGTTGCGCGGCAAGATCCGCCCGGTGCGCGCGTCGATAGTTGACCCAGCCGAACGCCGCGCCGGCGAGTGCGACCAGCATCAGCGCCGCGCAGACTCCGGCCACGAGCCGCGTGCGCACCAGCGTGCGATGCGTCTCCGCCTCGCGCGCACGCTGCTCGGCGAGCCGCCGCTCCGCGGCGTCACGCGCTTCGCGCGCGTGTCGGAGGTCACGACTCGAGCCCACGACGCTGCACAGCACATCGTGGGTGAGCTCCACGCGGCGCATGTCGAGTCGCTCCTCGACGCGCAGCAGCCGCCGGTCGACCAGCTTCGCACGCGTGTCCGGCGCGGCGCCGGCCGCTGCCAGGGCCTTGCTCACGCGCTCCTCGGCCAGGCTCTCGCGGTATCCCGATTCGGTGAGCAGCTCGTCCTCAATCACGCGTCGCACGCCCGGAGGCTGGTCCGCCAGAGCGCGCTCGTAGAACTCCGACAGGATGGAATCGCGCGAGCCGGCCAGCAGGTCGGCCGAAATCTCCGTGCGGCCCTGGGCGAGCCGCACGTTATTGAGCTCGCGGCACACGAGGCTCAGCAGCGACGGCTCGACCTCCGCGTTGGCGAGCTCCGCTCCGCCTGCCACGAACCGCACGATCGACTCGGCCACCTCGCGCGACACCAGCCGGCCGCCGGGCTCGATCACGGCGGCGAGCGCCTGGGCGCCACTCATGCGCGCCAGCCGCATGCGGTTCTGCGTGATCGACGGCATCACGCTCTTCAGGCTCTCGAGGTGGGCGAGGTAATCCTCACGCAGGGCGATCAGGATGCGATAGTCCGCGCGCGCGAAGTCGAAGTGCTGGGCGAGCTCCTCGTCCTGCTCCAGCCGATGCTCGAGGTCCGCGGGAGGCCGGTTCTCGACGAGATCGGCGAGGTCGTCGAGGAACCGCTTGGCGCGCAGCCGCCCGGCGTCGTCGGCCTGGGCCAGCGTGAAGATCTCCTCGAACTGGTCGAAGATCAGCAGCGGCAGGATCGTCCGTCCGGACGCGTCACGCAGCAGATCGCCGCGGTGATGCAGGAACTCCCAGAGCGACTCGCCTTCGACGGCCGAGCCCGGTCGCGTCCAGTGGCCGGCGGCCGCCGTCGCGCGAAAGATCGCCTGCTTGATCTGCTCGGACGGCGAAGGCGAGTCGGGCGAATAGTCCACCCGCACGTAGACCGGGCAATACCCTTCCTCGCGCAGCCTCGGCGCGAGCCCGGCGCGCAGCAGCGAGGTCTTGCCGAGTCCGGATTGTCCGAACAGTACCGTCAGCAGCTTGCGCTGCACGCGGCGCGCGAGCTCGGCCGCTTCCTCGTCGCGCCCGTGAAAGTAGCCTCGAGTCTCTTCCGTGTACGAGGACAGGCCCGGCCACGGGTTTTCGGCATCGATGGCAGTAGAGGCGCCCGGCGCCGCAGTGGCGCGGTTCACGGCCGACGCCCGCTGCACAGGTCCTGCAGCCGGCGCAGGAACTCGGGCCCGGGGTCGCCTCCCGGGGCACGCGTCATGTGCAGCGACCTGAACTTCTCCGGCACCAGCGCCTCCACCTCGGACGTGTCGTCGATGCAGAGCGGCACGATGAACACCGCGCCCTCGGCGATGTTGCGCGAGCGGTCGACGGCGTAGCTCCACTCGCGCCGGAAGTACCCTTCGTGGCGGCGCTGGGTGTTTGCGGAGATGACGGGCAGAAAAAAGCTGCAACGCGCGATGTTGCCGTGGATCTTGCGATCGTAGTCGTCGCCGCCCTCCAGCCGGTCGAGGTCGAACCACGTGGTGAGCCCGGCCGCATCCATCGCCGACTTGAGGCGCTGCACGGCGGGCAGATCCTCGCGCGCATAGCTGATGAAGATGGCGTTGTCCGGCATCTCGCGCGACGGCGGCAGGAAGCGCTGCGGGGCGGGTGATGCGCCCGGCGCGGCGGCGACCGGTCCACGCCGCCTGATCCAGCGCTCGTACAGCTCGGCGACGAACGACTCCGCGCCGCCGTATACCCGCGTGCGCACGCTCACCTGCTGCAGGAACGTCACCAGCCGCTCGTCCTTCATCGTGTGGTCATCGGCCAGCACCTCGCCGACGTCGCGCGGGTCGGAGAGGCGCTTGCGCTTCGCCATGCGCAGGAAAAGTCGCGCGAGCCAGTTGGAGAAGTCGCTGCCGATCAGCAGCAGGTGGTTGTGCTCGAGCTCGTGGAACAGCTTCTCCGGCGTCAGATGCTCGGACTGCAGCGCACAGATGAACTCCAGCATGTCCTCGTCGGATACGACGTAGGTAGGAGACGCGGAGAGACGGCCGAGCAGGTGATAGACGACGGCGCGCTGCAGCTGGCTGCGCTCCGTGGGCAGATCGGCAACCCGGTTCGGGGCATATGCGATGACCTCGACGGTCGGCTGGCCGGCGTAACGCTCGAGGTTCACGGCCCGTTCCAGCAACGGATCGAAGGTCGTCGTCACGAACAGGTCGAAGTCCGTGATCTGGACCAGCTGGCGGAGCGCCGGCGGCGGCTCGAACTCCACTTCGCGCATGATCGAGCGCAGCCGGGTGTACGCTTCCTCGCGCCGGCCCCGTTGACCGAGATAACAGCACACCACGTCATTGAGCGTGAGCGGCTCCGGCAGGCCGAGCGTGCTCACCTGCAGCCGTGCGGCGAGCTTCTCGGCGAGCCACTCGTAGAGGGGGCGCAGCCCCCGGTCGGTCTGGACCCGCAGCAAGTCGGGACCGACGATGGGAATGACCCGACGCTCTTCGATGTAGTTGAGGAGATCGTCCCAGGCGTCGTCGTCGAAGTGTTGCGCCGCGTCCAGCGCGGCGCTCATGAGCGGTCCCCCGGTCTTCTGCTTGTCTCGCCCAACGCTCGTCTGTTGTTCTTCAATGCGCGCCAGTGTAACGCCAACGGGCTCTCCTCCTCACCTGGCGGCGGCGCCGTCTTCGCGCGCCAGGCGCTCGACCTCGGCAAAGAAGCTGCGGCGTCCACCGGTCAGGCCGAGCGCCTTCCAGGTGGGCGCGAGCCGGACGACACGCTCTTTGAACGCATCTTCGTAGTACTCCCGGTCGAGGTATCCCTGCTGGAACTGAAAGTGCATGTTGTCCCAGTGTGTCTGCTGCGCGATCTGCCACATCCTGAACCGCCGCCGCTCGGGGTCGCTCAACGCATCGAGCGCTGTTACGTCCTCGGGATAGCCGAACTCGGTGAGCTTGATGATGATCGGGCCGATGTACTCGGAGTCGGCCGCCTGCACCAGCATCGCCTGCAGTGCATCGGAGCGCATCTGGTAGGTCTGCGCGAGCGCGAGCCGCCGTGCCTCCTCCATCGCGTGCGTATTGAGGCGGATCTGCTTGGCGAGATAGATCAGCGTGACGACCACGGCGAGCGCGCCGACCACCTCCCCGATCGCTCCCCAGTCCTGCAGGGTCATGGCGGTCCTCCCCGCCTGATCGTGCCGCTCAGGCGTTGGCGAAGCGGCCCTTCTGGATCGCTCCGGTCAGGCCGCCCGGGGTGAGCTCGCCGACCTCGATGATGACGTCGGCGGGCACGCCGTTGCGGGCCGCGGCCTCGCGGATCGCTTCCGCGCTCGACGCCTCGTACAGGCAGTAGGTCTTCTTCTTGTCGGCGCTCAGGAACGAGATCAGCCACTGCACGCCGATCTCTGCGTTGACGCGATTGATGCTGGCCGCGCCATCCGGCGTCACCCGCAGCTGCTCGGCGAAATTGCGTTCGACCAGGAAAACGGGCATGGGGGGGCACCTGCTGACTTGTCGGGAAATGCGTTGCGGGCAATCGTACCGGAACCGCCGCCCTCAGTGGACGCGCGATTCGGCGGCAATGCGCTGCATGAGTCCGTGCATACCGAACTGCTGCGCCGCGATGCTGGCCTCGTCGATCATGCTGCTGGCGCGCTGCACGTCGCCGGCACGGTCGCGGCGCCGCAGCATGCGGGCGTACTGGAATCGCGTATGGGCGATCCAGGGGATCGCGTCCATGCGCGTATTCATGCCGAGCGCGCGCTTGAAATGTTCCTCGGCCAGATCCCAATGTCCGAGCACCGTCGCCAGCTGCCCGAGAAAGCGCGAAGTCGCGCCGAGACAGACCGTGGCGCTGCCAACCACGACGGTCAGGTCGGCGTACGGGAGCAGGAGCCGGTGCAGGATCTCCGCCCGCTCCGCGTCCTGCAGGCGGTCGCAGACCTCGGCCAGATAGCACACGCAGGTCTGCCACAACGAGTCCCGCGGTATGGCGGCAAAGGCGTCCTGCGCGAGGCGTTCGAGCTCCTTGCGGGCGGGCTCGAGCTGATCGAGATCCGCATAGATGAGCGCCAGGCCGGGCCGCCAGGCCGCTCCGGCGCCGCGCTCATCGACGAAGTGCTTGACCAGAGGGGCGATCTCCTGCAGTCGTCCCTGCTCGCGTCGGATCGTGAACATCTGCACGCCGAGCACGCCCTCCACGTTATCGACACCGAGCTTCTGGCCGACCTGCAGTGCTTCCAGCGCAAGATTCTCGGCCTCCTCGAACCGGCCTGCGTTGATCGCCTGCGCGGTCCGCATGGCGCGGGAGCTGTACATGTAGAACGGCTCGCCGATCTCGTCCGCCATGCCGTGGTGCGTCTGCAGGTCGCGCTCCCACCCCGCGCAGTCGCCCTGTGCAACGATGTCGTACATGCGGAATGCGAGCAGCTCCAGCACCAGCTGCTTGTCCCCGATCCGGTGCGCCAGCTCGAGCAGCTCGTCGACGAGCTCGATGCGCCCCTGGATTCCCTCCGGACCGCGATCGAGCCGCAGCCGCGTGCGCAGCGATTCGATCAGCGCGCGCGGCTCGCCGAGCCGCCGCGCCATGGCGACGGCCTCGTCCAGCATGCGCGTGGTCTCCTCGGCAGGCGCCAGGCCCTGGCTTGCGCGCGCGAGGTGCGTGATCAGCCGCACGCGCAGCACGCTGTCCGCGGGATCGAGCTGCGCGAGCGCCTGCTTCAGCAGGCTGGTCGCGACAGGCTCCAGCAGATTGCAGCGCCAGCGCGGCTCGTCATAGCCGAGCGCGGCCTGCGCCAGCGCCTCGGCCGCGCCGAGCCGGGAGGCGAGCTCGGCGGTGTCGCGGAAGGTATCCATCGACCGGGCGAACCGTCCGCCGTGATGCAGCGCATCGCCGAGCAGGAGCTTGAGCTCGAGGAGCACTCCGCTCTGTGCGGACGCGTCATCGAGCCGGTTGAGGGCGGCAATGCCTTTCTCCGCCAGCGCGATGGCCTCGCTGTGCGCGTGCATGGCGAGCGCGTTGCGGCCGGCCCGCAGGAAGTACGCCGCCGCGCTGTCGTGCAGCCCGGCGAGCTCGTAGTGCCGGGCGAGCTGCGCGGCCACCTTGTCCGTCCGCCCCGCATACAGGGCCTCCAGTACGGACGCCACGTCCTCGTGCAGCAGCTGGCGCTCGCTCTCGCCGATCTGCTCGTAGAAATACTTCTGGAACATCTGGTGGCGGAAGCGGAACTGCGATATGCGTGTCGCGCCCAGCCGCTCGCTGCCCTCCTCGCTCACCATCCGATGCTGGCGGACCAGTTCCTGGGTCAGCGTCCTGAGCAGTTGCCGCTCCTCGATCTTCTGCAGACGACCGACCACCTGCGCGGTGAACATCTCGCCCTCTACGCTCGCCACGGTCAGCAGGTCCTGGAGCTCGCGGCGCAGACGGTTGATCCGCTCCTCGAGCACGCCCTCGACACGCGCCGGCAGTGCGTTCCAGTCGAGCGAGGGCCCCTGCACCCAGCGCCCGGCCGCATCGTGGACCAGGTTGCCCCGCTCCTGCATGTTGCGCAGTTGCTCGGTCAGGAACAACGGATGTCCGCGGGTTTGCCGCGCCAGCTCGTGGCGAAAGTCCTCGCCGAGCCTGTTCGGCTCGCTGTCGATCAGTGCGTCGATGAACCGCCGCACCTCGTCCGGCGTTTCGTCGCCGAGCGCGACGGCAAGCTCGCCGTAGTGTCCTTTCAGCTCCGACACGACCTGGGCGAGCGGATGGCGCAGCTCGGCGCGCCCGATCGCGACTTCCTCGGGGCGATACGTGCCGATGATGAGGATGCGGCTGCCTTCGATCCGGCGCCCGAGGTGAAACAGCAGGCTTGCGGAGGACTCATCGACCCAGTGCAGATCGTCGAGTATCAGGATCAGGGGCCGCTTCTCGGCCATCGCGATCAGCACCGAGGTGACCTGCTCGAAGATGCGCCCCTGCTCGGCAACGGGTCTTGCGTCCGCGACGGACGGCACCGGTCCGGCAGGCGGCGCGGCCGGCCGCCGCTGCTGCCGCTCGCGCCAGTCGCCCGCGAAGACCATGCCTGCCCTGGTGGCGATTCCGGCGCCGGGGACGATCAGCCCGATCAGCTCGGGTGCGACCTCGGCGATGACGTGCTTCGAGACGCGCAGGAATTCGCGCAGGCGACTGGCGTTCTCCTCGGTGGTCAGACCGTGCGCGACGCGGTCGTCGACATCGCCGGTCAGCATCGCGAGAACTTCGCGGAACGGCAGGTACGGATCGCTGATGCCGGTCTGCGCGTTGCAGTCGCCGACAGCGACCAGCAGTTCCTCGTGTCGCTGCTGCGCGCGGCGGGCAAATTCGACGGTCAGGCTGGTCTTGCCGAATCCGGCCTCGCCGGTCACGAAGCACACGTGACCTCGTCCGGCGATTGTCTTGTCCAGAAAGCCGTCGAGTTGACCGAGCTCTTTCTCGCGCGATACGAAGACCTTCGCCAAGTCACCCTACCTTCTGGAACACGCAGCTAGCCTGCCAGCGGTCAACCGAAGCGGTCAACGGCAAACGGCCTGGATTCCCCTGCATTGGGATTACCATAATTCACCGCCCCGAGCCGGTGGGAGCGTCGTCCAGTCATGAACCCCCATTCACTTCGATTCTGCGCCGCGGCAGCTGCGGCAGCTCTGCTCTTCTCCCCGGGGGTCGGCGCAGATGCGGCGCGGCCATCAGGCCTCTCCGCAGACGCTGTGCGGAAGATCGATGCCGCGGCGGTGGACGTCCTGACCAGGACCGGGGTGCCCGGCGCCTCGGTCGCCATCGCACGGGACGGCCGAATCGCCTACGCGCAGGCCTATGGCGACGCCCGCATCGAGCCAAAGCTTCCCGCCAGCCCGACGATGCGCTACGCGATCGGCTCCATCTCGAAGCAGTTCACGGCAGCGGCCCTGCTGCTCCTGCAGGAGGACGGCAAGCTGTCGGTCGACGACCCGGTCGGGAAGTTCCTGCCCGAGCTGACCCGGGCCGGGGAAATCACCATACGGCAGCTCCTTTCGCACACTTCCGGATACCAGGACTACTGGCCCCAGGACTACGTGTTCCCGACCATGCTCGAACCGGTCACGCCGAAGGCCATCACGGACCGCTGGGCTCGCCGGCCGCTCGATTACGAGCCCGGAACGAAATGGCAGTACAGCAATACCGGCTACGTGATCGCCGGGCGCATCGTCGAGCAGACGAGCGGCAAGCCGTTCTTCCGCTTCCTGCAGGAGCGGATCTTCGCGCCGCTGGGCATGGCGTCGGCTCGGGACTTCGACCAGGAGCCGCTCGGCACGACCGACCCGACGGGATACCGGGCCTTTGCGCTGGGTTCGCCGCGCGTCGCGCCGGTCTGTGGCGCCGGCTGGTTGTTCGGTGCCGGCCAGCTCGCCATGACGGCCGAAGATCTGGCGCGCTGGGACATCTCGATCCTCGAGCGCAGCCTGCTGTCCGGCGCCTCCTACCGTGCGCTCGAAACCGACACGCTCCTCACCAGCGGCGCCGGCACGCAGTACGGGCTCGGCGTGGACGTCGAGCTGCAGGACGGCCGCCGCAGGCTCGCACACGGGGGCGAGGTTTCGGGCTTCACCGCCTCGAATCATGTCTACCCCGACGACGGAATCGCGATCGTCGTGCTGGTCAACCAGGACGCGTCGCGGGCGGTGGAGCAGCTCGCGGAGAAGCTCGACCACGTCGTGTTCGAGGAGGCGCTGACGATCGACGCCGGGAGGACCGCGCAGGCGCGCGGCATCTTCGAGGGTTTGCAGCAGGGTCGCCTCGATCGGGAGTTGCTCACCGAAAACGCCAGCTACTACTTCTCCGATGAGGCGATCGCCGACTTCAGGGCGAGCCTCGCACCCCTCGGTGCGCCGAAGGAATTCAGGCAGGTCCGCCGGTGGCTGCGCGGCGGCATGACGGGCCGTTCATATGACGCCACGTTCGCCGACCGGACGCTGCGCGTGTGGACCTACGAAATGCCCGACGGCAGGCTGGAGCAGTTCCAGGTCGCCGTGAAAGAGTGATTTCCGGGTCCGCAGGCCGCGATCCGCCGCTGCGCAGCGGGCCGTCGGCGCCCGCTTCGTCGAAGGCAGTCGCGCGGCCTGCGAACCGCCCCGGGCAGGTGTTGTTCGCGAGTCTGGTCGGAACGACGATCGAGTTCTTCGACTTCTACATCTACGCCACGGCCGCGGTGCTGGTGTTTCCGCGGCTGTTCTTCCCGCCGTCGGACCCGGCGGCGGCGACCCTCGCGTCGCTCGCCACATTCGGGATCGCGTTCCTGGCCCGGCCGATCGGCTCGGCGCTTTTTGGTCACTTCGGCGATCGCGTCGGCCGCAAGGTCACCCTCGTTGCCGCGTTGCTCACGATGGGCGTCTCGACCGTGGTCATCGGTGCTTTGCCAACCTATGCCGCGATCGGCTTTGCCGCACCGCTGCTGCTCGCCCTCTGCCGCTTCGGCCAGGGCATCGGACTGGGCGGCGAGTGGGGCGGCGCGGTGATCCTGGCGGTCGAGAATGCGCCCGCGGGGAGGCGCGCCTGGTACGGCATGTTCCCGCAGCTCGGCGCGCCGCTCGGCTTCTTCCTCTCGACCGGCGTGTTCATCGTGCTGTCCGAGACGCTCAGCGACGCGCAGTTCCTCTCATTCGGCTGGCGCATTCCGTTCCTGGCGAGTGCCGTGCTCGTGCTGGTGGGTCTCTACGTCCGGCTCTCCATCGACGAGACGCCCGTCTTTCGCGCGGCGGTCGGTCAGCACGAGCGCGTTCGAGTCCCGATGCTGACGGTGCTGCGCGATTTTCCGGGCACATTCCTCGTCGGGACGATGATTTCGCTGGTCGCGTTCGTGCTGTTCTACCTGATGACCGTATTTGCGCTGTCTTGGGGCACGAGCAGGCTGGGCTATTCGCGCGAGCAGTTCCTGCTGGTACAGCAGCTCGGCGTGATCGCCTTCGGCATCACCATCCCCGTCGCAGCGCGGATTGCCGAGCGGGGACGGCGGCGCATGCTCTTAGGGGTTGCCGTGCTCATCGGCATTTTCGGGCTCGTGATGGCGCCGCTCTTCGAGTCGGGCCTGGCAGGCACCGTGGCGGCAATGCTTCTCGGCATGTCGCTGATGGGTCTGACGTACGGCCCGCTCGGTACCGTGCTGTCGGAGCTGTTCCCCACCCGCGTGCGCTACACGGGCAGCTCGATCACCTTCAACCTGGCGGGCATCTTCGGCGCGTCGCTCGCGCCCTACGCTGCGACCTGGCTGGCCACCAACTTCGGATTGTCGTACGTCGGCTATTACCTCGTCGCAGCCGCGTTGCTGACGCTGGCAGGCCTGGCGGCATCCCGCGAGACCGGGCACGAGGACTTCGCGGGCGGACCGGTCGCGGAACGCCGCCCGGCCGGCCGCTGACGGTGCGCCGCGGCGGCGTTACGCTGCAGGTCCGGCACGCGCCGATCGGGGACCCGAACGCCAATGCCTTCCTCGCCCGATGAACCCATGACGATCTCGGTCGGCGACGCGTGCCGGGTCTCCGCCCTGTGGCGGGTTCCCGCGCAGATTCGGGCCTGTCTGCTGCTCGCACACGGTGCCGGAGCGGGCATGCGCCATCCCTTTCTCGTATCCGTGGCGGACGCGCTGGCGGCACGCGGCATCGGCACGCTGCGCTATCAGTTCCCGTACATGGAACGGCATTCGCGCCGGCCCGACCCGCCGGATCTGTGTCACGCGACGGTCCGCGCGGCGGCGGCGACTGCGGCGCGGCTTGCTCCCGCCGTGCCGCTCTTCGCCGGGGGCAAGTCCTTCGGCGGTCGCATGACCTCGCAGGCGCAGGCGGAGACCCCGCTGACGGGTGTCCGCGGGCTCGCCTTTCTCGGCTTCCCCCTCCATCCGCCCGGACAGCCCGCGCAGACGCGGGCCCAGCACCTCTCCCAGGTGCGCATTCCCCTGCTCTTCCTGCAGGGGACGCGCGACGAATTCGCCGAGCTCGCTCTGCTCGAGCCGCTGGTGTCGCGACTCGGCGCACGTGCCACGCTGCACTTGTTCCAGGATGCCGACCATTCCTTCCGCGTTCCGGCACGCTCCGGGCGCAAGACCCCGGAGGTCATGCGGGAGCTGACGGATGTGCTGGCCGGATGGATCGAAACACTGACCGGGAGCGAACCGAAATGAACATCAGGCCGGATCTCGTCTTGCTCGCGGGCGTGGTGGCGCTCGTGTCCGCGCCTGCCGCGGCGTTCGACGCGACGGGCTACCGCCTCGTCGATTTGAGCCAGGCGTACGGCGAGGAGACCCTGTACTGGCCGTCGCGGCCCGCGGATCAATTCGAGCTGGAGCAACTCGCCTACGGCGAGACGCCAGGCGGCTATTTCTACTCGGCGAATCGCTTCTGCTCGCCTGAGCACGGTGGCACGCATCTCGACGCGCCCATTCATTTCGCGCGTGACCACAGGACCGTCGACCAGCTGCCGCTCGCACAGCTGGTGGCGCCCGCGGTCCGCATCGATGTCCGCGAGCAGGCGGCGAAGGACCGCAGCTACCGCCTGCAGGTCGACGACGTGCGACGCTTCGAGCGGAAATGGGGAACGATCCCGCGTGGCACGATCGTGCTGCTGCAGACGGGCTGGAGCCGCCACTGGTCGCAGCGCAAGGAGTATTTCGGCAGCGAGTCGACCCAGGATGCGAGCGGTCTCGACTTTCCGGGCTACGGCGCGGAGGCGGCACGGCTGCTGGTCGAGGAGCGAGGCGTGGCGCTGCTCGGCGTCGACACCGCGTCGATCGACTTCGGCCAGTCGAAGGATTTCATCGTGCACCGCATCGCGGCCGCGGCCGACGTCGGCGGCCTGGAGAATCTGACCAACCTCGATCAGCTGCCGGAATCGGGCTTCAGCGTGATCGCGCTGCCGATGAAGATCCACGGCGGGTCGGGGGGCCCGGTGCGCGTCATCGCACTCGTGCCGCGCTGATCAGCCGCGCGCCAGCAGCTCGCGAAACTCCGCCCGATCGGCCAGCGCGCGCAGGTTCCAGTCGTGCCGGGCCCACCAGGCGTGGCGCCACCCACGCCTCACGGCCTGCTCGAGCTGCGCGAGCGCGGGCTCGAGTCGGCCCGCCGCCGCATGGGCGCACGCGCCCCAGTACAGCAGGTCGACGTTCGAGATGCCGTCCGACTGCGAGCGGCGCAGTTCGATCCACAGCCGTTCGAGGTCCTCGCCTCCGCGCGCGTCGCCGGCCGCGAGGCGCAGATGCGCGCGGGTCACCACGTGCGGCAGCGACCACACCCATTCGTCATTGAGCACGTCGTCGATCGCGCGCCGCGGATTCAGCGTCTCCAGCTCGTACAGCGCAAGCGCGCCCGTCGCGTCGCCGAGAGCGAGCTGCGCCTGTCCGCGCTGCGCCGTCGAGTAGGCCTGC